>SMXC01000156.1 GCA_004356825.1 Caldithrix sp. | reverse complement strand
TCAACCGTTTCAGTTTACCCGCAAGTGTCGAAAACAACCCGGAAACAAAGCCGCAAGATTTGTTGATATTTAAAACCCCGGCGCACTGAAACAAAAATGCTGACCGGAAAAACACCCGTCGATTTTTAAACCTGAACCTGACTTGCGCCCGGCCTGTTTTTTTGAGTGCCGTGCGCCAAAGCTGACCGGCGCTAACAAGTAATTCATTAGTTTCCTGAGATCATACCAAACGAACATGATCTCCGCCGATTTATTTATCTTCTAGCTGCATAGGCGGTCATTTGTCATGATATCCGACTTCGTGCAGCTGTTTTATCATCCATAGGAAACACTTGATACCTCTCACCTCCGCCTCAACATTTTTAAGATTAAGAATACTAAACAAAAAGTCAACAATATCACATAAAATAAACAAGAGGGGTTGCATTCGCTATAATTGTTGCTCTACCCGCATAACACTTAACGCGGACAAGCCGCAAATCCCAAAACAAGCTACAATTTACAAATAAAACTCAAATACCAAATCCAAATGTCCAATAAAACCATAACATTCAGTGATTTTGTTTTAAAATTTGAAAATTGGTTTTTGGAAATTTCTTGTTATTCAGGATTTGATATTTGAGATTTCAAATTCTGCCAAAGAGTCTTGTACTCGAATTGCTTTTATCGAGGATGGCAGAATTTGACTTCTCAGGTACTAAATCAACCGAATGCCAACACATATATGACCGCCAGGGCAATATGTATCGCCGCAAATGGCAGAGCTTTTTTGATAAAACCGAGGAATGACAAGGGCAGGTTATATTTATGCATAATAGTCACAGCTACTAAGGTCGAGGCGCTACCAATGGGAGTTAAGTTACCGCCCAGATTAGCGCCAAAAATGACGGACCACCAAAGTGATGAATCTCCCGCTGTACCGTTGGTTTGTAAGATTTTAGCAAGCATAGCCGCCAGGGGTATATTGTCTGTCACGGAACTAAAGGCCGCCGATACAACCAGTAACATGCCGGTACCAAACGCGCTCTCGTCTGTGCCAATAATGAAGGTAATGCCCTGCCCAATCAGATTTAGCACGTGAGCGTGTTCCATCACCGCAATCACGACAAAGAGTGACATAAAGAAAATTATCAGATCCCAATCGATTGCCTTGTAAAATTGATCCACTTCGGATCTATAGCAAGACAACATTACGACGGCAAATGCCAAAGCCACAAACCCCATGCCTAAATCAGACACGGTTGGTAAAATAGAGGTGGTGGCAATAACGCCAATAAATGCAAACAACATAAGGGTAGAAAAAATGAAAAACCCTTTCGAATGGATACCGTCGTTTTCGTCAAAACTACCCACTAACGTTTTGGCTTCGCTACGTTCCTCTTCCGAGCCCAATTTTTTGATACCAAATAATTTGGCGCCCATGAACAGGGTAATGCAGGTTGTGATAGCCACATACGGCGCGGCTTTGATAAAAAAGGTGACAAATGAAATACCCGCAGCATTGCCTACGATAATATTGGGTACCGAAGAAATTAGAGTGAGTAAGCCCCCGATATTGGTCAGCAAACCTTCGATCAATAAAAAACTGAGCAACAGGTCCATTTTGTTGAGCTTCTTTAAGGATACCCCCGTGAGCGAACCGACGATGATCATAGCTGTTACGTTGTTCAGCACAGCGGAAAATACCACGGTCATAACGCCATAATACCAAAGTAGGGTGGCCGGCTCCCCTTTAGAAGCCTTGGTGAGTTTGACCGCAATCCAGGTAAAAAGCCCTGATTTAGAAACAACATCGATAAATAAACTGGAGCCTAAGATGATGGCAATGACCCCCCAGTCCACTCCGGGGATGTACACGGGCATTTCTATTGTGTGCCCCCCCGGAAGTATCACATGACCAAAAGGTAAAATATGCATGAAGCCACCTGCCAGAAGGGCAATTGTCGCAAAACTGCCGACAATGAGAGATTTTTTGGCGTGAATTTTTTCTTCTAATGCCAGGCAAACGATCATTAAGATCAACAACCCGGTAAAGAATAATGTGATACTCATGGAAACTTGTTGAGTAGCGTGTTCGACGCCGGCTATCAAGGTTTCTGCTTGCATTATTTTGCCTTCCTACAACATTAAAAGGGGAATTTGCCGAACTTCAACAGCTAACGGGTAAGCCAATCCGTGCATGGCCAACTGATCCCCGTCTTTGGTATTGAGAACCAATAAATCGACCTGTTTTTCATCAATGTGTTTTAAATAGTCTTTCATCTGGTGACCGAAGCTTACCATAGGTATCACTTCAACCGAACGCTTCAATTTATCCAATTCGAATTTTACGGATTGGATGTACTCCGCCGGTTCCTTTAACAATTGTTGGCTGAGTTTATGTCTGGCGTCATCCGTGTCAATGGTTGGAATTTTACTAATGGCCTCCATCACGCGGTCAAAATTAACTTGATCTTCGATATGGGATAAATAAAGACGGCCCGGCTTATCCAATAAAGCCAAGCCATATTGCACCAAATGGTGGTCATTGACCATGTGGTCGGTTATCACAACCACTGAATGACAATTATCTAAAGCATTATCACGGCCATAGCCAGCTTTGGGATGTGGAATGACAAGAACCGGTATTTTGGTCTTTTGCAACATGACATCCAGATGCTCCCCCAGACTGTAAGGGTAGCGCCAGGTTTCACTGTGCAGGTTGCGATAAGTAACGATCAGGTCCATAGTGGAGTGGTTTATAATTTCAAGCAGATCTTGTGCGGATTTGAAATCATTGTGCTTGGCGGTGTTCCAGGCAATATTTTCAGCTTGCTTTAGACTTTGACAAAAACCCTTCACCTGATTCAATAATTTCGCAGTAGCCTCCGCCTCTAAATCCGTCACCAAAAGCACGGACTCAATTTTTATATCCTGATGCTGGTAGGTCTCTTTAATCGATGAACGGAAGGCACTTTCAAACTCGTCAACCTTCAACATAACCGGGCCTCTTTTGTTTGTTGTGGCATAATCCCACTCTAGTGCAACGCCTCCGCAAATAGGGCAGCATTGAGGAGAGAAGTGTTCTGGTGTTCTGGTGTTCTGGTATTTGGGTGTTAAAGGATGCAAATATCAAAAAATAAACGGACTTAGGAAGAAAAGTCTCTAACACTCTAACACTTCTAACACCCAAACACATCCCACCGACCCATTGCAACGTTATTTCGAAAACGCTCCACCCTGATATATAACCTATAGCCATTTACTGTTAACCGAGCTCTGTAAACTGATTGATGTAATGCTCACGTGGCCATTCGCCAGCGTTATCCAGAAATCTCTTGTAGAGCTTAGCTTCTGCTGCGTTGAATGTTTCAAACCTAAATTCAGGTAAATCATCAAATGCCTGCCCCTGACTATCAAATCGGAAACTATTTTCAGCTTTTTGCAGATTAGCCTTAAACAGATCCGTGGCCTCTTGGGGATTATCTGCAACAAACCTGCGGGTTCTTTGATTGACCAGAAATTCCGCAGTGCTGCCGTCTGGTGTGGTGACCCTGATTTTATTCAAGTCACCCAGGTACTCAATATTTTTGCCAGTAAAAGGGTCTTGATATCTATCAAGAGTCCTTTTGAGCAGCTTAAAGCCCGCGATCAAAATAACGAAACCGGCGACAATTAGAAAAATCATCAGATAGAATGACATATGACCTCCTTTTTCAATATCTTGTTCACTTTTTTAGGGAAGGCTCACCCGTTGCGACACACTAGAAGCGCCCATCGCTGACAGCAAACGCTGGTTACCTGCCCAGAGGCTCTATCTCATGCCCGAAAGAGCTGTCGCCAAAATCCTCCATGCCAAATTCCGAGACGAACTCAAGAAGCATCCCGAGGTGCAGGAGCGGTTTCGTTAAAGTTGCGTTCAAATTTGGGTAGCATGGGTAATTTGGAGAATACAAAGAAAGAAAAAGCTCTCAATAAATGAGAGTATTTCTCCTATTCCTATTGAAATTAGCCTTGTACGCCAGGGGGGATTCGAACCCTCAACCTTTGGCTCCGGAGGCCAACGCTCTATCCAGTTGAGCTACTGGCGCAAAAATTACTTGCGGCTTTCACCGTATTGCTAAGCAGCATCGCGATCGTCATCGGGCCAACCCCGCCGGGAACGGGACTGATTGCAGCTGCTCTTTTAGATGCCGACTCGAACTCCACATCCCCGACAATTCGGTACCCTTTTTCCATCTCGGGCGCATTGACACGGTTGACACCCACGTCGATAACCACTGCGCCTTCTTTAAGCATATCACCTTTTATGACCTCAGGACGTCCAACTGCCGCAACCAAAATATCAGCCTGCTTGGTAAAATGACTTATATCTTTTGTGCCGGTGTGGCAAAGCGTGACCGTCGCGTTCGCACCGGCTTTTTTTTGGGCCAGCATGATTGCCAAGGGCATTCCGACAATTTTGCTCCTGCCAACAATAACGACGTGCTTGCCGTTTGGATCGAAATTACTACGAATTAACATTTCCTGAATGCCTAAAGGCGTGCACGGCACAAATGTGTCTTCTGCCGCCACCAATCTGCCGCGATTGAGCGGATGGAAGCCATCCACATCTTTTTCCGGTGAGATAGAATTAATAATCACATCTTCATCGATCTGATCGGGCAAAGGAAGCTGCACCAACATTCCATGTACGCTGTCATCGTTATTCAGTTTATCGACCAGCTCTAAAAGCCTGGTTTGTGAGGTGCCCGCTGGCAATGCGATGGTTTCTGAGTTAATCCCCAGTTCCTGCGAGGCTTTGGTTTTCATCCTCACGTAAATTTGAGAAGCCGGGTCTTCGCCGACAATCACAACGGTTAAGCCCGGAACGCAGCCTGAACTTTTAAGCTCCTTTATTTTCTCTTTAAGTTCGTCCTTGATTTCCTGAGCTATTTGTTTACCGTCAATAATTTTAGCCATGACCCGAACGTTGTGAATGACAGAACCGAGTTAAGGTAAATTTATTCTTTCAATACTTTCTGCTTTGCCACTTTCCTGGTCAATCTCTACAACCACGCCGCAAAGCCGGATATTCTCTTCTGCAGGTTTATAGCGAACGTAGCTTTGATGCAAAAACCGTTTGATCGCCAGTTCCTTTTTCAAACCGATTACTGAGTCAAACGGGCCGGTCATACCGACATCGGTGATGTAAGCGGTTCCCTGGGGAAGCACTCTTTCATCAGCAGTGGGAACATGGGTGTGAGTACCTAGCACCGCACTGACTTTTCCATCTAACCACCACCCCATGGCCATTTTTTCCGCCGTGGCCTCTGCGTGAAAGTCCACAACAATAATATTTGTCTGACTTTGCAGCTTACGAGCTTCCTCCAATCCCTTTTTGAAAGGGCAATCGATCGAAGTCATAAAAGTTCGTCCCTGCAAATTTATCACGCCAATTTTTAGTTTGCTTTCAAGTTCAATGATTGTCGAGCCGCCGCCAATATTGCCGTCCGGGTAGTTAAGGGGGCGCAGGATTCTTTTATCCGTTTTCAACAAATCATTGATATTGTTATTGGCCCAGATATGATTACCACTCGTGATGACATCGATACCCAGGTTAAAGTACCGATAAGCGATTTTTTGAGTCAGCCCTTTTCCTTCACAACCATTTTCTCCGTTTGCAATGCAAAAGTCGATTTTGTTTTTTTGCCTGAAGCTGCTGAGCAGCTTTGTTACGATTTCTAACCCGGGTCTCCCAACAATGTCGCCGATAAATAGAACTTTTATGATTTGATTTTGCAAGTCGAATAGGATCTGCTGATGAAGCTATGCGAACAATTCCCTAAAACCTGCTCGCTTTCGCATAAACTTGATTGAAAATATAAGTCAAAACGATTATTTAAAGAAATCAAACATGTTCCTGAAACTATTTGGCAAACTCTACTGCTCTGTATTCTCTAATGACTGTAATCCGAATCTGTCCCGGGAATTCAGTTTCTTCTTTAAGTCTTTCCGCAATATTATCCGCCAGGATTTGGGCGTTCGCGTCGTCTACTATGCTGTGTTCAACGATAACTCGTAATTCTTTACCACCCTGGATCGCATACGCATTTTCAACCCCGGAAAAGGAGAGGGCTATTTGTTCCATTGAACTCAGCCGCTTTATGAAAGTTTCCAGCATTTCTTTTTGAGCCCCGGGCCGGGAAACCGATATCGAATTGGCCATTTGCACTAAGATGGTGATCGGAGAAATTATTTCGGGATTGTTATGAGAGGACTGAGTCAATATTACGTTGTGAACAACCTCATTTTCGCCAAATTTTTTCGCTAATTCAGCGCCAATCTCATGAACATGGCCATCTCCATATTCTTCGGCCACCTTTCCAATGTCATGAAGCAGACCGGCCCTTTTGGCCAGTGTTATGTCCAGCCCAAGCTGCCCTGCCATTTGGCCAGAGAGCCTTGCAACTTCTTTAGAATGCTGCAATAGGTTTTGGCCATACGTTGTTCTAAACTTCTGCCTGCCTAACAATCTTATCAGTTCCGAATGAATCCCATGTAGTCCGACCTCGTGAATTGCAGCTTCTCCCAATTCGAAGATTTTTTCGTCAATTTCTTCACGGGTTTTGATAACCACTTCTTCAATTCGGCCGGGGTGAATCCTGCCATCATACAGTAGTTTCTCTAAGGCTAACCGAGCGATCTCCCTCCTTAGCGGATCAAAGCCCGATAAAACCACCGTCTGAGGTGTGTCGTCGATTAAGACTTCGATTCCGGTAGCGCTTTCAAATGCACGGATATTTCTTCCCTCGCGGCCAATGATTCGTCCTTTCATTTCGTCATCAGGCAGATTTATAATTGAGATGGTCGTATCGACAATATGGTTAACAGCGCTTCTTTGAACCGCTTCCAGGATAATTTCCCGTGCCTCCTGAACCGCTTTCTGTTTTGCTTCTTCCTGAATCTCCCGAACTTCCAAAGCCGTCTCTTTTTTTGCTTTCTCTAAAATATTCTGCATTTGGACCCGCTTAGCTTCTTCAGTTGTAAGACCGGAAATCTGTTCGAGTCGTTGATTTTCTTTCTCCAGTAATTGTTCTAACTTCAATTCCTCGTTTCTCAGTTTCTCTTTGGAGATATTCAAGTTTTTGTTAAGTTGATTTAAGTCATTTTCTTTTTTATTCAGAATATCTACTTTCCTATCTAAATTGAGCTCACGATTAGTAAGCTGCTTTTCTAAACGTTGTGCTTCACGCTGCTTGTTCTTGAGTTCCTGTTCGGTTTTTTGTTTTATTTGAAAATTTATTTCCTTCGCTTCAAGCAGCTTCTCTCTTTTTAAATTTTCACTCTCAATTTTGGCTTCATCAATTAGTTTTGCAGCGTACTCAGATGTTCTGGCCAATTTTTTTTGACCAAGAAATTGTCGTAAAAACCATCCGGCAATAAACCCAAAAGAGATAGCGAGCATGACCCATAGTATAATCATTGCTATGCTCCGAATTAGATGCGGCGGCACTATTGGTTCTATAAGGCGAACCAATATGCGGTGAATTAATTTTAAACATCGTAACGACTCAGCTGTAGCTGTTTGTTATCAGCTAGGTGGCCTTGAGTTTGTTAATAAGGTTATTTATCATCTTTTGTTCTTTGCTTAACGGATCAAAAACAACGCTTAAATCTCCAGACTGAACCGGTTGAAATCTATTTGACTGCTTGGACTGCAAACCTCAGCAATGTTTGAAGGTATCGATGCGGCAGAGCGACAAATCTGACTTCTTAAGCCATATTTTTCTTCAACAGGGAAAGATTCTGCCAATCGGTACGCTTGTTTAACGCTCGCAATCCCATCTTGCCAAATATTCAGAGTTCTAAAATCTCTCATTGTGTAGGATCAATTAATGAACAATGACCAAAAGCCAAAAGCCAATAGCCAATAGCTGAATAGTTACCAAAAACCTATTTACTGGAAGTTAAGAAAGAAAGGTAAGCTTGATCAAGGCTGACAAATCGAGAAGCTCTTAAAGCAGCAGAAAGTAGAATTTTTCTAATATTTGAATCTTATTCTGTTTTAAGTTCCGCCTGAATAGTTTGATCCAATTGATTAGATAGATTCTTAATTTTATCTTCCATTTCGCTGTGCAGCGACTCTTTTGATGCTCTTTCCTGAAACAGCTCGTCTGTTATATTCAAAGCTGCGAGAATAGCTACTTTGATTGCAGATTTCGATTGGGTATTCTCATCGATTTCTCGCATCTTCTTATCGACAAACTCAGCGACATTTTTTATATAGTCCGGGTCCGTCTCCGCATCACGCTTGATAGGATATTCGGTGCCATAAATATTTATTTTTAAAATGCCGCTTTCTTCATGCATGACAACCATTGACCAATTAAAAATAATTGAAAAATACTTACCTGTAAATTACAACCTTAATTTTCCAGAAAGCTCAAACTATTGAAGTTTATCCAGCTTCGCCAACATTTGCTCGACTTTACTTCTTATCTTTTCTTCTTTCTCGGTTCCCAATGAAGATTCGCTTTTTGCTTGGTTAAGGTTCTCCTCCCTCAGTTGTTGAATTAGTATCTCTTGAGATTGAGATTCACTGCGAAGTTTCATATTTTCATCAAGCAGATTCTGGTTGTCAATCTGTAATTGCTCAATCCGGCTAACTGCTTGATTTATTTTTGACTCCAATTCGTCTAAGTGCTCCCAATTCACCGGCAACTCCTGAAAATTAACTTCTGAGCTTCGCAGAGAATTTTGCTTCTAGCGCCTCGAGAATTTGTTTCATCTGCGACTCTACTTCTTCTTCTGTCAATGTTCTTTCTAAGGAATAAAAAGTTAGATTAAACGCAAGGCTTTTCTTTTCCGCGCCAATTGATTCTCCCTGGAAAATATCAAACACTTTGGTGTTTTTTAGAAATTCTCCACCTTTTTCCTTTATCTCATCCAACAAACTCTGCGCCGGCATTCTTTCATCCACAACAATCGCCACATCCCGTTTGATCGGCGGAAATTTAGGCACCGGAGAAAAGGCCCGCTGCAATTGCCCTGTTGCAAGTTTTTCCAAATCAAAATTGAAAGCAAACAGCGGCTGTTCAATGCCAAACTGTTCCAGAACGACCGTTTTCACTTCACCTAAAAACCCAAGCAAGTCATTGTTTTTCTTGACTGATATGGATTGCTTGTTGGTGAAATCGGAAGTATGCGTATCAAAATACCAATTTAAGATACCCATTCTGGCAAGCAGCTCCTGGACATACCCCTTCAGATCATAAATATCCGAATTTCTGGCTTTAATATTCCAGGCATTCTCTACAGAATATCCGGTTAAAATTCCCGCAATGCTGGTTCTTTCTTCGATATTTTTGCCTGTTTTGCGAAAGACAGAACCAATTTCAAATAGTTTCAAATTGCTATTTTGACGATTGACATTCCACTGTACGGTTTTTAATAAGCCCGGGATTAAGCTTGGACGTAGGTTAGACAAATCTTCACTGAGTGGATTAATTACCTGAGCTGTTGGCCTATTCGACGAGAAAACTTCAGCCTCCTTCCTGCTGATTAAGTTATAAGTTACAGTTTCCGAAAATCCAAAGGAAATTAAAGTGCTGGTGATTTTAGTTGTACACTGTTCATGGGTGCTTTTTGAAACCGCCTGTTCGATCAAAGCGGTTGTATCAGCCGGAATATTGTCATACCCAAACAGCCTGGCAACCTCCTCAATCAAATCAACTTCCCGGGTTACGTCAGGCCTGAACGTCGGTACCTCGACCTGAAAAATTTCTTCGCCGCTGACTTTGAATCCCAGTCTACCCAAAATGGACTTGATTTCTGCGGATGGCACCGCAACGCCTAACAAATGCTTGACACGTTCACTGCGTAATTCAACCATCTTAGGCCTAATCGGAGTCGGATAGACATCAATACAACCCGTCGCAATTTTCCCGCCTGACACTTCAGCAATCAACTGGGCTGCCCTATCCAGGGCAAACAACGTCCCATTTGGGTCAACACCGCGTTCAAATCTGCGCGAAGCTTCGGTCGAACAACCGATAAGCTTTGAAGTTCGCCGAATATTTACCGGGTCGAAGTATGCGGCTTCAAGCAGGATGTTTTTCGTAGAATCGGAGACCTCGGAATTTAAACCACCCATAACACCGCCAATTGCAACTGCATCTTCCCGGTCACAAATCATGAGGCACTCAGAATTAAGCGTGTGCGTAACGTCATCCAGAGTTGTAAACTTTTCACCTTTGGCTGCCGTTTTCACATTGATTTCCTGGCCCCGAATCAGGGCATAATCAAAGGCATGCAGCGGTTGGCCGGTTTCCATCATAACATAATTTGTGACATCGACAATATTGTTAATTGAGCGAATTCCGATGGCTTCGAGTTTTTGAACCAGCCACCAGGGTGAGGGTTTAACTTCAACATCACCGACAAAACGGGCTGCGTACCTGGGACATTTTTCCGGATTTAAGATATTAATTTTAATTAAATCAGAAATAGACCGACCGTTTTCAGAAAAATCGAGCGCTGGCTTTTTTAAGGTCGACCTCGACAGAGCAGAAATGTCACGGGCGATACCAATAATCCCAAAGCAGTCAGGCCTATTGGGGGTAACATCGATATCAATAACGCTGTCGCCATCCTCAAGCGCGTCACGCAGTTTCTGGCCGAATTCCACTTTATCGTCAAGAACCATGATTCCGTCGCTGCGGCTCGAAATCCCCAGTTCCGCCTCAGAGCAAATCATCCCTTGAGAATCGACACCCCTGATTTTCGTATGCTTAATGACCGTTCCATTTGGCAAACGCGTCCCTTCTATTGCCACCGGAACCTTTTGCCCAACCTCGACGTTTGGAGCACCGCAAACGATATTGAGGGTTTTTGAACCGATATCGACTTCGCAAACAGAAAGCCGCTCCTCATTCTCATGTACAAATTTTTGAGTCACTTTACCAATGATAATGCCGTCAAAATCCCACGAAACCGGCTGCAGAGATTCTACTTCCAAACCAAGCATGGTAAGTGAATCCGCTAACTCCTCTGGAGTCAGATCGAAATCGGTATAGGATTTAAGCCAATTATAAGTTACTTTCATTGAGGTTAAAATTGCTTTAAAAAGCGAAAGTCATTTTCATAGAAGTGCCGAATATCATCGATGCCGTACTTCATCATCGCGATACGTTCGATGCCCATCCCCCAGGCAAACCCGGTGTAAATTTCGGCGTCGTAATCTACATAACCAAAAACTGCCGGATCGACCATACCGGCGCCGGAGATTTCCAGCCAGCCTGTCTTTTTGCAGGTCCGGCATCCTTTCCCACTGCAAATAATGCAGGAAAAATCATATTCCGCACTCGGTTCCGTAAAAGGGAAAAAACTCGGACGAAATCTGACCTGAATATTCGGGCCGAAAAGCTTGCGGGCAAATGCCAACAAGGTGCCTTTTAAATGCGAGAAGGCAATTCCTTTATCTACAACCAAACCTTCACACTGATGAAACTCCGGAGAGTGGCTGGCGTCCGGCGTATCTTTGCGAAAGCAGCGGCCCAGCGCAATAATACGTACCGGGGGTTTTTGCTTTTGCATGGTCCGGATTTGTACCGGCGACGTGTGAGTTCGCAGCAAGAGATCATTTTCCAAATAAAATGTGTCCTGTAAATCCCGGGACGGATGATCGGCGGGGACATTCAGGGCCTCAAAGTTGTAGAATTCAGTTTCAACGAGAGGTCCGGTTTCGGTGCTGAATCCCATTGAGGAAAATATTTCCTTAATTTCATCCATAACCAACATCAAGGGGTTTCTATAACCAACCTGAGGCGGCGTTCCGGGCAAAGTAAGATCGATAAACCCGTTATCCTCACTTTTGGTCTGCAAGGATACCTGTATGCGATCAATTTCTGTCTGAAACTCATCTTTCAGCTTATTCAGCGTGTTTCCCAATTTAGGTTTATCTGCTGTAGAAACAGAGCCCATTTTTTTGAAATACTGTGCAACCGAACCTTTCCGGCCGAGATATTTAATCCGGATCTCTTCAAGCGCTTGAGGCCCTTTTACTTCATCTGACTCGCTTTTAAACGCTCCCTCCAGAGCGCCTAATTCAGACAAAATTATCTCGAACGATTCAGCCATTTAATTTTGAGAAACCTCAACAATGTTCTTGAATGCATCCGGATCGCTCACGGCTAAGTCCGCCAATAGCTTCCGGTTAATTTCAATCTTGTTGCGCCTGAGACCGCTCACAAATGTAGAATAGTTGATACCATTTAGCCGGACACCGGCGTTAATTCTGGTGTTCCACAGTTTTCTAAAGTCACGCTTTTTCTGCCGCCGGTCCCGATAGGCATACTGCAAAGCCTTGTCCACGGCTTCCATCGCGGTTCTAATCAGCTTGCTCTTACCGCCGCGGTAACCTTTCGCCTGTTTAAGTATTTTTTTTCTACGTCGGTGCGACGCTACACTGTATTTTGATCGTGGCATTTTCCCTCCAATTTTACTTTGTCAACATTTTATGTACACGTTTTAGATCTGCCGCCGAAACCAGGGTTGCATCTCTTAAGTTTCTTTTGGTTTTGGGGCTTTTTTTAGTTAAGATATGGCTCTTTCCAGCTTTGTGGCGCTTGATTTTTCCGGTGCCGGTCACCTTAAATCGTTTCATAGCTCCGCGATTAGATTTTATTTTTGGCATTTTAACTCCCGATTCTATTTATTAATTGGCTCACTCATAAACCGCAGAGTGCGCAAAAGATGTTATTTTGACATGCCTAAAGCATTAATCCCCGGTTTTTAAGGATTATAGAAAAAGACAGAAAGACTTTAATTGATACTGATTATGACTATTTGTCATTACTTAGTCTCCGTGTTCTCGCTACCTCTGCAATGAATAATTCAGGTTAACTAAATTTTGAAGTTTAATATTTATTAAACTCCTATTCTTCTTAAATTTGCTTTTCTTCAATATGGAAGCCGGGGTCACTTTTTCGTTAAATACATAATCATCAACCGGCCTTCCATAACAGCCTCGCGTTCTATCTTCGCGATGTCTTCAAGCTCATTGGCCATTCGTTCCAAAAGAGTTTTGGCAAATTCCTTATGGGCCATTTCCCGGCCTCGAAACAAGACTGTGGCCTTTACCTTGTTCCCCTTTTCAAGAAATTTACGTGCATGATCGATTTTAAAATTAAAATCATGAGCCTCGATTTTAGGCCGGAGTCGAATTTCCTTAAGGTGAACTACATGTTGTTTTTTCTTGGTATCCTTCTCTTTCTTGCTTTGCTGGTATTTATATTTTCCATAATCCATTATCTGGCAGACGGGCGGCGATGCATTGGGAGAAATTTCGACAAGATCTAAATCTAGACTCCGGGCCATCTCGATTGCTTCCGAAGTATTAATCACACCCACTTGTTCTCCACTGACATCGATGACTCTAACCTCTGGCGCTTTAATTCTATCATTTATGGCGGTGGTCTGCTTTTTTTTGTTGATAGCGAATTCCTTTCAGTTAGTTCAAAATTGTTTTTTGGTCTATCTCTTGACTTATTTTTTGGACAAAATCAGCCAAACTAAGTTTCCCCAAATCGCCTTTTTTCCGCTGCCGAACGGCAACCGAATTATCACCTACTTCCTCTTTACCAACAATCAGCATGTATGGAATCTTTTGAGTCTCCGCCTCTCGAATTTTATAGCCGATTTTTTCATTTCTTTCGTCAACGGATACCCGCAGATTCTCGTCTTTTAATTCTTGACAAACCTTTTTAGCATAAGCTAAATAGTCATCAGAGATCGGCAGAATGATTGCCTGAACCGGTGCAAGCCAAACTGGAAAAGCTCCGGCAAAATGTTCGATCAAGATTCCCATAAAGCGCTCCATGGAACCAAACGGTGCCCGGTGAATGACCACAGGTCGATGCTTTTGATTATCACTCCCTATATATTCAAGGTCAAATCGCTCAGGCATGACATAATCGACTTGAACAGTACCGAGCTGCCAACTCCGCCCCAGGGCGTCGCGAATCATGAAATCGATTTTAGGTCCGTAAAATGCAGCTTCACCAAGCGCCACTTGATAGTCCAAGCCATATGAATCCGCAGCTTCCTGAATATCTTTCTGAGCTTGTTGCCACTGTTTATCGCTGCCGCCATACTTGTCTGTGTTTTCCTCATCCCTGAAGGACAATTGCACCTTAAAATCTTGAAAACCGAGCGTACCAAAAACCAACTTAATTAAATCGAAAACTTCACACAACTCTTCTTTAAGTTGGTCCGGCCGAACGAACATGTGTGAGTCGTCAACAGTGAAGCTGCGCACCCGGATGAGACCGTTTAACTCGCCGGACTGCTCATAGCGATAAACCGTACCAAATTCTGCAAGCCGAATCGGCAAATCCCGGTAGCTTCGCGGTTTGGCGGCATAAATCTGAAAATGGTGAGGGCAGTTCATCGGTTTGAGCAAATACTCTTGCCCGTCCGCCTTCAAAGGTTCAAACTGGCTATCTTTGTAAAACGGGTAGTGACCGCTGGTTTTATAGAGTTCAATATTGCCAATGTGCGGCGTAATAACCGGCAGATAGCCACGCTTCTTCTGCGCTTCTTTCAGAAAACTCTCCAATGCTTCCCGAATAATCGTACCATTCGGTAACCAGAGCACTAAACCGCTGCCAACTTTCGGCGTTATAAGAAAAAGCTCCAGCTCTTTGCCAAGTTTCTTGTGATCTCTTCGCTTGGCTTCTTCTTGTAAATACAGGTATTCTTCAAGTTGTTTCTTTTTTGGATATGAAATGCCATAAATCCGCTGCAGCTGCTTGTTTTTTTCATTACCGCGCCAATAAGCGCCGGCGATATTCAGCAGTTTGAAGCTCTTAACTCTGCCGGTCGATGGAATATGCGGCCCGCGGCACAAATCGACAAATTCGCCTTCCTTGTAAATGCTCGGGTGGTCGTCTTCCAAATCCCTAAGAAGTTCAAGTTTATACTTATCTCCCTTTTTTGTGAATAGGTCGATCGCCTCTTTTTTGGTGAGGACATCTCGCTGAAATTCAGTATCCTGATCGATAATCTCCTGCATTTTTTTTTCGATGCGCTCGAGGTCCTCGGGCGTGATTCGCGAATCCACGTCAATGTCGTAATAGAATCCATTTGCGATGGCTGGCCCCACGCCAAATTGTGCCTCCGGGTAAAGTTCCTTCACCGCGTGCGCCATAATATGCGACGTGCTGTGCCAGTACGTCGCCATGCCTTCGGGTTCATCATAGCCGATAAGGCGCAGGGTTGTGTCCTGCTCAATCGGCCGGTTCAAATCTACCAGTTGACCATTGACCTGCGCCACAACTGCCTTTTTCTTCAAGGCGTGACTTCCGATTTCCTCGATAATATCCTGTGGGCGAATCCCCTTTGCATAGGATTTTTTGTTACCATCGGGAAACTGAATATTTATTTTTGGTTCCGACATCTCTTTTACAAGCAATTCTCAATAAACAAACAACTTGTTATTGGGATTTGGTACTTTAAATGAGTGGGCGCTACTGGATTTGAACCGGTGACCTCTTGCATGTCAAGCAAGCACTCTAACCAACTGAGCTAAGCGCCCTTAGAAATGTAAAAAAAGCGTGCCACAAGCTGACACGCTTTAAAAACGAATTTAATTTATGAAACCAACTTTCGAGTATTCTTAAATTTAGAAATAATTCAGAGCATTTCTGATTTTCTTAAGCGTGAATTTAAAAGTAATTAGCCTAAAAGTCAAGATATTTTTTATAGAGTTAAGGTGGATTTTAAACATGTTCATCGGCATGATAAGAACTCCGCACCAGAGGACCCGATTCCACATGCGAAAACCCCATTTTCATTCCCTCTTTTTTAAGCATGGCAAATTCATCGGGATGAACATAACGGCCAACGGGCAGGTGATTTTTGGTTGGTTGTAAATATTGGCCTAAAGTCAGAATATTTACTTTTACCCGCCTTAAGTCAGACATGACTTTGAGAATTTCATCAGTAGATTCTCCAAGGCCTAGCATCATTCCGGATTTGGTGATCATGCCCTCCTGTTTTGCAAATTGCAGCACATTCAGCGTCCACTCATATCTGCCTTGCGGCCGAACTCGCTGATAGAGCCGCGGTACCGTTTCTGTGTTATGATTTAAAATATCCGGCCCGGAGTCAATGATTTTTTTTAGAGCTTTCGAATCGCCTTTAAAATCCGGGATTAGCACTTCAACTTTGCAGCCCGGAACCTGCAACCGAATCTGTCGAATGGTTTCAGCGAAAATGGCCGCGCCGCCGTCCGCTAATTCGTCCCGGTTCACCGAGGTGATAACTGCGTGTTTCAATCCCATTTTCTTAACAGCTTCCCCTACTCTACGAGGCTCATCCAGGTCAAGGAAAAGCGGTTTACCTGTTTTCACTGCGCAGAAGCCGCAACTGCGGGTACAAACATCGCCCAGGATCATCAAAGTAGCTGTCCTGCGCTCCCAGCATTCCGCAATATTCGGGCAGCGAGCTTCTTGACAAACCGTGTGCAGGCCACCATTTTCAACGATGCGCTTAACATCGTTATAGCCTTCTCCGAAAGGTAGCCTCACTTTTAGCCAGTCTGGGCGTCTTTGATGACTTCTTTGTTTGGAATTTACCGCTGAATTTAGCATGTTTAGAAAATATTGTTCGTGTCAGAATTGGTAAGATAATAAGCAATTCGATCAAGAAATTGGCCTGCCAGAGCGCCGTCCACAATTCGATGATCGAAAGAAAGGGAAACATACATCATGTCACGAATAGCGATGGCCTCGTTAATCACCATCGGCCGTTTTTGAATCACACCAACGCCTAAAATCGCCACTTGCGGCTGATTGATTATGGGAAATCCCATGAGGCTGCCGAAGCTCCCCATGTTTGTAATTGAAAAGGTGCCATCCTGGACTTCAGCCGGTTTAAGTTTTTTGATGCGCGCCCGAGATGCCAAATCATTGATGGCTCTGGCAAGACCGACAATGTTTAAGCTGTCGGCATTTTTAATGACAGGGACAATCAAGCCACTGTTTTCTAGAGCCACAGCCATTCCAATACCAATATACTTTTTTCGAATAATTTTGTCGCCATCAACTGAGCTATTGACCAAAGGATAATCCAAAAGCGCTTTAACACAGGCTTCAACGATAAAAGGCATGTAACTTAGTTTCGTGCCGATCTTTTTGAGAAATGCATCTTTATACTGACCTCTAAATTTAACCAGATCCGTCATATCCGCTTCACTAACGGCAAACACATGCGGTGAAGTTTGTACACTCTGCACCATGTGGGCCGCAATTGCTTTACGCATATTATCCATCGGAATGATTTCGACGCGGTCATCAGAAAATTCCGGCTGAGCTGACGGCGCATATGCGGGTACCGGCGCTGCTGGCACTAAAGTAGAACGCCTGTCTAAATAAGCCTGAATATCTGTTTTAGTAACTCTCCCCTTTGCACCTGTGCCGTCGATCCGCGCTAATTCTTCGATATTAACCCCTTCCGCTCTGGCGATGCTGCGAACCAATGGTGAGAAAAATTTCTTTCCGGTTCTATCTGTCCTAGGTACCGCAGAAAGGCTGCCTCCGTCTAAAGGCACTGGAACTGCCGGTTGAGTTTGAGCAGGTAGAGGTTCCGTAACAACAACTGAAATTGCCTCAGCTGTTTCTTTCGCCGGTTCTACTTTTGCCGGTTCTGCGGCAGGCGCTTCTTCAGCAGGCGCTTCTTCAGCAGGCGCTTCTTCAGCAGACTCACCGCCACCGCCTTCAGTCTCAAGGTGGGCAATAACCGACCCAACCTGAACGGTTTCTCCTTCTGGCACCAAAAGTTTTTTTATCACACCTGCCTGTGGCGAAGGAATCTCGGAATCGACTTTATCAGTACTAATTTCGAGAATAATTTCATCTTTTTCGACTTTGTCCCCTTCGGTTTTTAACCACTTAATGATCGTGCCTTCCGCGATGCTTTCGCCCATTTGTGGCATTACCATATCAACTTTGGCCATAATAAAACACTCCTAATTATTCAGTATTCTCACCTTCCCTGCGGTGCATTTTCGGAATTTTCGATTCAATTTGTGCAAAAAAACTATCGTTTGATTGATTATTTTGAATCGAATCCACACAAACTACGACTTGATTTAAAAGTTCCGTCAACTCTAACTTTCGATATTCAGGTTTATATTTTCCCAGCTTAACAACACCTTTGTTTAATTGACTCTCGGCGCCTTTCAGATTATCCATTCTCAGATGATAGAACCCCGTAGCCAATTGAACCAGGCCCTGATAAAATCGCACATCTTCTCCGCGTTCATCCATCCAGATTTCTTCAAATGTGTCGTGGGCTTCGAAATAAAATCCGGTGTTGAAGTATTCGATGCCTTTTTTAAAGAGTTCGTCCAATTTTTTAATTCAGTTTATAACTAATCCCAACCCCATCACGTAACGGAATAATCGTTGTCCACAGGTCTGGAGAATCATAAAGCATTTTAGTGTATTCAATAATACTGCGCGTTTGCGCGTCCGGTTCTGCTTCTGCAACCCTGCCACTCCAAATAAGGTTGTCTGTGATTAAAATACCGCCCTTTCGTAAACGCGGCAGAATGACTTCAAGCGACTTCGGGTAATATTCCTTATCTATATCGTTCAGAATTAAATCAAACTCTCCATTCCTTTTCTCGAGGCTGTCAATCGCATCGCCGTGAATTATTTCAACTTTATCTAAGGTTCGAGCTCTACCCAAAAAATCTTTTGCCAGTTTGATATTATTCGGGGAATATTCCGTAAAAATTATTTTCCCGTCGTCAGGTAATCCCTTGGCAAGCCAGTAAGTCGAGTAGCCAAAGCCAGAGCCCATTTCGAAGATAGTGTTGGCGTTGATTGACTTAACCATCTGGTAGCACAACCTGCCAACCAAAGGCCCTACTATCGGAAACTGGTTTGCTTCAGCATATTCCTCCATTTCCTGAACCACCGGTTCACGTTCCGGAAGCAAATCGCTTAAATATTGCTCGATTTTCGGTTCTAAGGTGGGCATCTACAAAGCTTCGGCTACCAACTCGGCGATATCTTTAACTTCGATTTCATCCTCTTTGCCCTTCATTTTACGTGCATCGTCGAGCATGATGTTGCAAAATGGGCAGGCCGTGGCAACCAGTTCCGCCTTCGACTCTTCAACATCGCCAAAGCGAACCAGGTTCACGCGTTTGTCCGCTTCCTCGTTCATCCACATCAGGCCACCGCCGGCGCCACAGCAGAGGCCCTTCTCACGCGAACGCTTCATTTCCACAACCTCACCGTTGGCTACGGAAGCCACAACCGTTCGAGGAGCGTCATATATTCCATTATGCCTTCCTAAGTAGCAAGCATCGTGATAAGTCACTCGCTTATCAATATTCTTTTTCGGTTTAATTTTACCCGATTCAATAAGCTCCGCAATCAATTCAGAATGGTGGATGACTTCATAATCTCCTGCGAGCTGTTTGTATTCGTTGCCGATACAATTAAAACAGTGCGGGCAGGCGGTAATGATTTTCTTAAACTTATATTTATTCAAAGTTTGGATGTTGTTTTCTGCCATCATTTGGAAAAGGTACTCTTGTCCAAGCCGGCGCGCGGAATCCCCGTTGCAACTCTCTTCTGTTCCCAAAATAGCAAAGTCAACGCCGGCTGTCTTCAATATTTTTACCACCGACTTGGCGACGTTTTGATTTTTGGTATCGAGCGCAGCGGCACACCCGACCCAGTACAGATATTCAACTTCTTTTTTATCCCGCATGAGTGGAATATCCAAACCCTCCGTCCAGGTCGTGCGGTTTTGTTGCGGCAGTCCCCATGGATTACCGATGTTTTCCATGTTTTCCAAAGTTTTGGCAACTTCCTCGGGGATGTTTGCCCGATCCATAGTCAGGTAGCGACGCATGTCTTGCAAAGTATCAACATGCTCGATAAAGACCGGGCAGTGCTCAACACAAGCGCCGCAGGTAGTGCAAGCCCAGATCACATCCTCACTGACGACATCGCCGATAAGCTGCTTGCCGTTTTGTTGCTCTTTTCCCGACAAAACCCAAGAAGCTTTCTCGTCTAAATACTCCTTAAGATTGTGAATCAGAAGGGCAGGATTTAACTCTTTACCCGCATGGTAAGCCGGACAATTGTCCTGACAGCGGCCGCACTCGGTGCAGGCATATAAATCCAAAAGCTGCGGCCAGGCAAAATCCTCAATTTTACTCACACCCAATGTTGAGTCCTCAGCTTCAAAGTCCACCTCGTCAAACTCGATCTTTTTGAGCACACCGCGTTTGCGATCGTCATTTCTTCTTCGCAAAAAAATATTTGGCCCGGCGCCGATAAGGTGTACGTGCTTGGAATGCGGAATATAAGCGGTAAAGCTCAAAATCACCAAATTATGAATCCACCAGGCGACATAATAACCAAAAGGTAAAATTCCATCGCTGTTTCCGCTGACGAATCGCGCGAAAAAGTCAGAAACTGGGGTAAAGCCGGCGAGTGCTCCTTCGGTTTTGATCATGTATCCGTGCGTGACAAACATGGAGACCATCAGGGTGAGAATCATGCCGAGGATTAAAAGTGCATCCAGTTTGCCCCCTAAGTAACCTCTCAGTTTACTCAGGCGGTCAGGTTTTATAATAAACCCGCGAATGAGCCCGATAATAATGGCTACTATGACTGCAAATCCGAAAAAATCGAACACAGTATTTAAGGTTGATTCTACGGAATGACCTAACAATATCCCCCAATTGAAATCCGGATAATAGCCGCGAACAAACATTTCAATCGTCGCCATGCCCAAAACCAGGAAGCCCCAAAAGATAAAAAAGTGTCCCCAGCCCGACGGCTCACGCACAACTGATATCTGTCCGAAAAAGTCTTTTAAAAGCGAGCCGATCCGCCAGCCAAAATTATCGACCGGATCATAAGACGGCTTTCCAAGACTTACAAAACGAAAAATTTGCAGCACGCTCCAGAAGAAAAAACCCATCGATGCCAGAGTTAAAACCGTGAGGACAATCTGCTGAATTTGCATAACGATTCCATTCGAATTTTGATTAGATACACAAAACGCCGGTCAGGTTTTGCCTAACCAGCGCTAATGTCTTAATTGAAAACTTACATTTAGCGATCAATACATCCGAGGACGATATCCAGACTGCCAATAATGATAACCAAATCGGCAATCATGCCGCCCCGGGAGATATCATCGATGACGCTAATATTGCTGAAACATGGCGAACGTGCCTTTACCCGGCTGGGAACATCGGTACCGTCGCTTCGAATGAGGTACCCCAATTCCCCCCGCGGAGTCTCGCTGCGAACATAAGCCTCTGCGCCATCCGCCGGCCTGATACGCCGCGGAATAGCTGACCTTACATCCTGACCTTTATGCTGCTGCAGGCCATCGAGGGCTTGTCTGATAATCCTTACCGATTGATTGATCTCTTCAATTCGAACCAGATAGCGGTCCAAAACCGACCCCAGCGGGCCAAACTTTCCTTCGCCAACCGGCACATCAAATTCAAATTTATCGTAGTAAGAATACGGCTCATCTTTGCGCAGATCCCACTTAACTCCGGAACCTCTCAAAACCGGGCCCGTGCAGCCATAGCTGACAGCCACATCTTCGGGAAGCACACCCACATCAACGGTGCGCTTAATGAAAATATGATTATTAGTAAGCAGCTTGTTAAACTCGGTCATCTTGGGCTCAAAATAATCAACGAACTCTCTCACTTTTGCGTCCCAGCCATCGGGCACTTCGCGAGCCAGACCGCCAACCCAAATGTAATTGTACAGCATCCGTGCTCCGGTGAGCCACTCCAGCAAATCGAGTATCTGCTCCCGATCTCTGAAAGCCCAAAGAAACGGGGTAATCGCACCGACATCCAATCCGAAAGTTCCGATGGCTATCAAATGGCTGGCAATCCGGTTAAGCTCGCAGCAAAGCACCCGCATGTATTCGACTTTCTCCGGCAGCTCAGTCAACCCAATAAGTTTCTCAACGGCCAGAGCATAGCCCATACCCTGATTCATTGACGAGATATAATCTATGCGATCGCAAAACGGGATGACTTCATTGTAGGGGATATTTTCAGCATGTTTCTCGAAATTTCTGTGCAAATATCCTATATGCGGCGTTGTTTTTTTTACCACTTCACCATCCAGAACCAATTCCAATCGCAAAACCCCATGCGTACTTGGATGCTGGGGCCCCATATTGACCACCATTTCATCGCCCTGATATGACTCGATTTCAAGCTTCTTCATCGCCTCGTCGTAATAGCGGCCGGCGGTCTGATCCATATCCACCACCATAACGCCTTCGTCTTCAAACAGATAGCGTTTTTTCTTGAACATGTTTCCGAACATAAACTGTGTCCTTTTTATTGAATCTGCTGGGTTAAACTAAGCACCGACAGGTCTCTCGCGTCTGGGGGCTTCTCCTCCGGCCGCAGCGGCTTTCTTAGCCGCCAATGCCGCCTCCTTTACTTTCGCTTTTTGCATCTCTTGCTCAACTTCGCGGGTTTTAAGGGCAAGCGCCTCTTCAGGCGAGTATTTCGAAAAATGATAAATGCCGTTGTCACGGCTGAAAACTGCGTTTTCGTATTCGTCGGTCATGTAAAGGCATTCAGTCGGGCAGACCAAAGTGCAATCATCGCAAAAGCAGCATTTGAACATATCGATATCAAATCGAATGAGATGCTGTCGAATGGGGTTGCCCATCGAAGCCTTGCCCAAATCTTCCTCCGGCAGCGCCTTGACGGTGTCGATGTAAATACAATTGACG
>SMXC01000155.1 GCA_004356825.1 Caldithrix sp. | reverse complement strand
ATGTGATAAGAAATTTCGTTGGTCAAATGGGAAAGCGGAAAATCAAGCCCGTTATATTTGATGTAGATCAACGAAAACGCAAACAGGATGCCCGCCAGGGTTGCCACACCAATGGTCTGTTTCCCGACCCGTATCAACTGCTCGTCAGTAGCGCTCGGATTCACCCGCCGCTTATAAATGTCAAAGGCAAACAAAGTGCTGACCGAGTTAATGATGGAATCAACCGTACTCATCAGGGAAGCGAAGAGCCCCATCAGCACAAAGCCTCGCACACCCGGCGCCAGCAGCGTGTTGACCAATACGATGTAAGCCTGATCCGGATCATCGAGCCGCTGATGAAATCCGACTAACGCGATGGGTGGAATAATGATCAACGCCGCGATAAAGAATTTGAGAAATCCACCCACCAGCAGTCCCAACTGCGCATCTTTGAGCGAACGTGCTGCAAGGCACCTCTGAAGAATCACCTGGTTTGCCCCCCAATACTGAATGTGCATCAAGGCCATGCCGAAAAACACCGCGGTCCAGGGAATTTTGTCATGATCGGCAGGCAGAAACAAATGCATCAAATGGTCTTTGCCGGTCTCAATCGTACTGTACAATTCCGGATTGTATAACTCAGAGAAGCCACCCACTGTCTTTATCGCCAGAAACAGGACGACCGAGGCGCCTCCCAGTAATGTGATCATCTGAATGACATCGGTACGAACCACCGCGGCCAGTCCGCCGAAATAGACATAGGTTGCGGAGAACACTCCCATGAGAACCACCAGAATGTAAAGCCGGACTACCGGGTCTGAATGGAGGATGCCAAGCTCGTCAGCAAAAATTCCGTTGATAGCGTAACTACCCCAGTAAAGCGCGCCGCCGAGATAGATAACGCCAAACAAAACGATGGAAAAAATCGAATAACTGGTAGCTAGAAATCCACCAAAGCGGTCCTCAAAAAATTGTGTCAGGGTAAATACTTTCAACTTCAAATAGCGCGGCACAAAAAAGAAGGCAGCCAAGAGAATGCCAAACACGGCGCCGATTTCAAAATTGGCCTGTGCCAGACCGTAGGCGTATGCCGCGCCGCCCATGCCGATAAAGTGGCCGGCTTGAATATTGGTTGCGATGGTAGACATTGCAATGGAAGGCCAGCGCAGGGTTCGCCCGCTCAGGAAATAACTCGATGCATCCTTATTCTGACTCCCACTCTTGTATATTCCGATGAGAAAAATAACCACGAAATAGAAAAGCACCATCATTAAGTCAATATTCATCTCGCGTATCCTTACTTAATTTATCCTAACGTAACGCCCTAGTCTTTTGACTTCCACAGCTCTACCACCCTTACTGCATTTCATAATCATGGTTGTTCAAAACCATTTCAATAAAAGTAGCTTCCGTTTATCTACCGACGCTTCAGTTTGTAAATCGATAAGATATACAATGACTGAACGAAAACCACTTTTCTGGTCATTGCCGCAGGCCCTGAGCGGACTCCCCGGCTAAGGCAAGGAGATTCCGGCTCAAACTTGTCTCCGCATGTTTTGTAGCGGGAAAGATCATTTCTTCCAACCCGGCAATCATCCTCAGTAGAGTGGATTTACCGCAGCCAGAAGGTCCAACTAGCACCACAAATTCTTTATCATCAATCACAAAGTTGGTTTCCTTAACAGCCATTAGTTACCATACATAGGTTTTGGAAACATTTTTTGACTCAACTCGCGCCATGAAGAAATCTCCTGCGGCTTCATTGTGACGATAACCATCCTGCACGACCTTCCCAACTTACGAAAATGGATTGTTCAACCAACAGTAAACACTTATCACTAAAAGACTTATAGCGTTCTGTTCTGTTTTGCTTCACTAAAATTAAAGTGTAAATATATATCTATAATATCTAAAACGCAACATTTTTTACTCTTTTTATACGGGGGTTGTGCAACCCTCATGTAAAGTCTATTTCCAACCCATCGCAGGCAGCATCGATGCCGTAACTGCCAAGTTCATTTTTCAGGTGATTAAATAGTTTAATCTTCATCTCAGTTCATATTATTTCAATTCAAACAAAAGTTTACCCTTCCCGTTCGATTTGCGATGGATTCACTGCTCTTACATTCACCCCTTGATACCGCTCATGCTGATGCCTTCAGTAAAATATTTGCGGAAGAAAAAGAATAGCGCCAGGATGGGTACGGTCAGCAGCGTGGCGCCGGTCGTCTGAATCCCCGGATAGGCGCTGTATTCCCCTTTGCTAAACAATCCCAGCAATACGCTCAAAGGCATCAAGTCGTAATCCTTGGTAATGATCAAATACCACAAGAATTCGTCCCACAGCGTCATGAAAGTAAAGATGGCAACAATAGCCGTTACCGACTTGGACAGCGGCAAGATAATTCTGAAAATAATTCCCAACTCCGAACACCCATCCAGCCGGGCAGCATCGATTAAATCCTGGGGGGTGCCCTTGAAAAACTGGTTAAAGAGAAACGTGGCCCAGGCGCTCATCATGAATGGCAGAAACATGCCGTGATAAGTGTTGATGGCGCCCAATTTCAGCATGAGCAAGAAACGCGGAATGAGAAACAACACCGCCGGAAAGAGCATCTGGAAGAGGATGAATTGTTCCAGAATCTTTCTACCTTTGAAGTTCAATTTGGCCAGCGCGTATCCCGTGATGGCGCCAAAAAAAACGACCGAGACAGTGCCGATTGAAGAGACCAACAAGCTATTGAAGAGCGACCTCATGAATGGACTTTTTGCACCCGTTGCGCCGCTGGCGAAGACGACCCGGTAATGCTCCAGAGTCAGACGACTTGGCCAAAACTGGTGGTATATCTCTGCCGGTATTTTAAAGGAGGTCAGTACCATCCAGATATACGGGAAAATCATAAAGATTAACCCCACACCCAGGAACGCGTAGATGAGAACTTGCCCGATGCGTTGTTCTTTGCTTTTAAAGGCTGCCTGGCTCATCATTAATAAACGACCTCCCGCTCAACGGATTTTTTGACCACAAGCACAAAGGCAAAGCTCAACGCAGCTATGGTGACGGCAAAACTGGAGCCGTAGCCTGCCTGCAAAGCCTCGAAAGTGTGATAGTAGATTTGCGTCATCGGGGTCTGGGTGCTGTCCAGAGGTCCGCCGCCGGTGATTAAATAAACTTCTGTAAAGACATTAAAGGACAGCATGGTTGCAAAGACGAGAATGATGGTAAAAGACGAATTCACCAGCGGAATCGTGATTCGCCTTAACTGAGTCCATTGACTCGCGCCATCGATTTCAGCAGATTCATACATGCTCCGCGGGATCGCCTGTAAGCCGGCGAGAAAGATCAACGCATAATAGCCCAGAAACTTCCAGACTACGATGAGTGCAATGGAAGCCATGGCGATTCGAGGATCAGAAAACCAGGGGATCGTCACGCCTATTTGGGCCAACCAGGTGTTGATGAGACCATCCCCTGAAAACAGCAGCCGGAAAACAACGGAGTAGGCGACGCCGGCAGAGACATAAGACATCAAGTAGCCGGTGGCGAAGAACGCTTGTAAGAACTTGATGCGATTCAGCAGCCACGCTACCGTAAAAGAAGAAACAATGGCAAGCGGTATAAATACGACCATAAAGTAGAACGTATTCTTTATTGAGATCCAGAACAACGGGTCCTGAAATAACCTGACGAAATTTTCCAGTCCGATAAATTCTTTATGGGGTGAGATGATGTTCCATTTCTTCGTCGAGATAACGAGTCCCCACAAGAATGGATACACCCAAAGAACTGCGGTGAAAAGCAGGTACGGGGCAACCAGCCAATAGCCGATTCGGTCGCTTTGTTTGCCTTGTTTGAAGAAAGACAATTTTATCTTCCTGATTTCATGATTCGTTCTATGATCTTATTTGCATCGTGCGCTGCTTCCGCGGGCGTCTTGGTACCATAAACGATGGGCTGCCACAGCTCCCGATTGAGAATAGTCTGTATTTGCACGGTCTGCGGCGTTAAAGCCAGCGGTACGGTGTGCCGGGTCGCCATGGCATAAATTTTCATTTCCGGTTTCTGCTCAAAGTAATCGTTGAAAGCTGCGTTGGTCATCAGATCATCCCGCGCCGGCAGGTAATGGGTTGTTTCCAGCCACAGCACGTCATGTTCTTCGGTGAAATACCATTGCATAAATTCCCAGGCTTGCTTTTTCTTTATTGAATTGTTGAACAGCACCATGCCTTTTTGCTCAGCAAGGGTATAGACCGGTTGATCGGCCGGGTAGAAATCCGGCACCAACAAAGGTGCGATCACATATTCCAGGTCAGGATACAGTTCTTTGATTCTCGTGCCACCGGCATCCTTTATCGCGGCCAGAAACATTTCCTTGGCAAAACCATCGCTTGTTGCGAATTTAGGAGATAAGCCCTCGGCGAACATCCGGTGAAAAAACTCAGTTACCGCCAACCCCGCTTCATTATCAAGAAAGGCCTTTTCCCTTTCAACATCCAGGTAATTCATGCCGCCGGAAGCAGCACAGTAAAGGGTAATATAATCAAACCATCTTTTCCACCAGATCGGGGAAACATCAAGCTCTAATCCATAGCGTTTTCCGGGAATGAAAGCTTTTCTGGCCAGTTCCAGAAATTCACCGTAAGTTCTCGGCGGAGCGGTTGCTCCCAATTCATCGAGCATTTTTTTATTGTACCACATCATCTCCGGGCTGATGTAGATGGGCAGGACATAAACATGGCCTTTGTAAAGCCAGTTGTTCTTGATGTTGTCCACCATTTTCCTTTTTTCAGCCATCTGCCAGAAACCCGGCAGCGTGTCCAGCGCAACGATAGCATCCGCATCGGCCAGTTGGGCGGCAAATCCGGCAAATATGTTGGTGCAGATATCCGGATTTGTGCCGGTGGCGATGGAGGTTAGGATCACTTCCTCGGAAGTCGTGCCCGCCGGGATGGTGCCCCATTTAAGGGGGTCGTTGGCGTGGGAGGCATGCCACTCCGCCACGATAGCCCGGTCAAATCGGGAGACCTCTACGCTGGGCGCAGTCCAGTAGATCAACTCGGCGGTATTGCTTCGATCACTGGACGAGCTGCAAGACAGACCAACGGTTAGCAAAATGGACAGCACTGCTATGAAACTTTTTGGTTGATTCTTCATCAGATCACATTTTTTGTATGAGTATATTTACTCCGTATCTTTCCCAAAATCTATTGCGCCTTCATAAGTCGCCACGCCTATGACGATTCGGTGCTGAGTTGCGAAAGCGATTAAGAACACAGGATTTTATGATTAGAAGATACTTTGAAAATGCACAAAACCAACCCAAATCACACACCCCTTTCGAACACCAAAGTATAAGTTGCCCTTCTCGCTAAATAAGGCACAAGCGACATCTCCAGTGGTATAACCTTGTTTTCTCGGCTGAAGAAAAGCCCTTGCTTTCTCAATTAATTCTGTAGTTGTAAGTTTATTCATGGTTTATCGACTAAACTCCACTTCGTGACCTTCATGGTTTAGTTCTTTTTCATGTCCGGGCTTTCTGCCAACTTAAACAAAGTCAAGCGCCTCATCTTTCTTGACTGTTGCCACCGCAATCACCTTGTCCGCGCCGCCATAATAAACATAATAGGAATCATCTTTCTCAACAGCGCCGCAAACGAACACCACATTCGGAACGTCGCCATGGAGCTCGTAATCTTCCACGGGCTCGAGGATGGGTTCATCCTGGCGGGCGATCAATTTTGCGGGATCTTTTAGATCAAATAACGCCACGCCCAGCCGGTAGATTTTTTTGCCATCAACCCCGTGATAAAACATCAGCCAGCCTTTTTCTGTTTTCAGGGGCGGTGCGCCGGCGCCGACTTTCGCACAATCCCATGAATCTTTCCGGGTGCGCATAATGACTTTGTGGCCAGCCCATTGGGTAAGATTATCAGAATATGCGATCAATATGTCCGGCATGATGCGATGAAACATGACGTATTTGCCGTTTACCTTCTCCGGGAACAGCGCGGCGTTTTTATCTTCCATATCGGGCAGGACGACTCCGAACCGTTCGAAGCTCTTGAAATCTTTTGTGGAAGCCAGGGCCACCCGGTTCCCTGATCCGGAGAAGGCTCTTTTTGACATGGCCGTGTAAGTAATGTAGAATGTGTCCCCAATTCTGGTAAGCCGGGGATCCTCGCAGCCATGAGGTTCATAGGATTCTTTGGGTTCGAAGACGGGTTCACCAAACCGTTTGAAGTTAAAACCATCTTCACTGACGGCGTAACCCAACTTTGAAATATACTTTTCATACTCGCCAATCGCTCGATAGAGGAGATGGACCTTGCCATTCTCACTCGCCGCAGCACAATTAAAGACGGCCTTGGATTCCCACTCGTTCTCTTCTCTTGGTTTGAGGATAGGATTTCCCTGGTAGCGCGTTAGTTTCATATCGTTGTGAACCTCGTTCTAAATCAGTGTTTGACCGAAAACTGCTTGAGGCTGTCACTGCGAGCGCCTTTCAGCGAAGCAGTCTCCCGCCGTTACACAGGAGATTGCTCAGGCATTAATTAGAATTTAGAATTAAATTATGGTCTATTCATTGTTATTCAATTTCAACCCGCCACTAAAGATGCAACAAGTTCATTTAAGCCAACTTTGGCGGCGCAGCAAACCTTGTCGGCAGCGCCGTAAAATATGATGAGCTCGTCATCCATCCTAACGATTCCCCCTGGAAATACCACATTGGGGACGTCGCCGAATTTCTCGTAATCTTCCTCGGGTTCGAGAATCGGTTGCGGCGAACGGGCAATCACCTGCCATGGTTCTTTCAGATCCAGCAGTGCGGCGCCGGCTCTATAGACGGAGTTTTTATCCACACCATGGTAGATTAGCAGCCAACCGGCATCTGTTTTTATCGGCGGCGGACCTGCGCCCAATTTTTCCCCCTCCCATTCTGCTTCCGCTTGCATCACAAGTTTGTGTTCCACCATTTTCCCGTCCAGGCTATCCATCCAGGCGAACCAGATAGCCGGGCCGGACGTATTGTAACCGTGTCCCACCCAATTAGCGGGCCGGTGTATTACCGGGTAACGTCCACCAATCTTTTCTGGCAAAAGAACGACGTCTCTTTCATCCGCTCCGTATGGCGTCATGATTCCCATTCGTTTAAAATTGTGGAAATCTTTCACCTCGGCGAGCGCGGTACGAGGTTGGGCGCTGTCAGTGGGCATCGGGATGCCCAGACGCCGGCGAACACCACCCGGGGGACTCGGCGTAGGCGTGGTCACATAGGTCAGATAGAGTTCGCCTGCAAGTTCAGTCAATCTTGGATCTTCAATGGACCTTTCCCACACTTTTGGCTCAGGAACAAAACAAGGGTCCCTAAATCTCTCCATTAAGTTGAGGTCCTTATCAAAAACAGCATAGCCCAACCGGCACACATAAGGGTAATATTCACCTACCGCGCGGTAGAGAACGTGAATCTTGTCTTTCATATATATTGCCGCGGGGTTGAAAACCGCCACCGACTCCCAGTCATCGCCTCGCGGCTCCAGAATGGGGTTGCCTGCATAACGTTTCAGCTTCAGTGGCATTCTCCTCCTCTTTTTTTGAAATTAAAATTAAAATTCAATTTATTTCTGTTTGCGAATATATCAGTAAGAACCATCCCGGTCAAACCAGATAAGTCCTCTTTCACATTAATCATGAGACCCGTTCACTTCAAGAGGAGCATCTTTTTTGCCAGCACCGAATTGTCGGCTTTCAACACATAGACACCACTCGCCAACCCCGTTGCGTTAAACTCCACTTGATATTCTCCCTGGAATTTCATTTCATCCACAAGTACAGCAACTTCCTGTCCGAGAAGGTTGTAGACTTTCAAGCGAAGGTGAGAAGCTGATGAGAGCGAATATTTAATCGTGGTTGTGGGATTAAATGGATTGGGATAATTTTGATATAATTCAAAGTCTCGTATTTTTGTAATAGGATGGTCATCGATTCCCGTGACAAGATCCAAAACAACGTTGTCTGCAGGGGCATTAAAAGTGATTTGCTGATTCCATGAGAAGGGATGTACAAGAAGTTCGAACTCCTCGCTTAGCATAAACATTTTAGACAATTCTTCAAACACGATGTCACCATCCCCGGAGGTCTTTATTTGCAACTTGACGAAATCATCGATAGTAGCGCCTGGAGGGAGTTCAATGGTTGAACGCCGCCATCCTGCCTTATTGACTGCTTGTACGAAATCAAAATTATGGTCGGTGAAATACCAATTTTTGTCATTACTAACTTGTACTCCAAATGTTATCCTTGCACCGTTAAATTCGGACGTGTTAAACTCAAGATACAAATAGTTCCGTGCATCGCTCACAGTGATGGTAGCAGGGTTGGCGGGATCTTCATACTTGTCCTCCCGAATCATTTCTTCGGTCATAATTTTATAGGTCCAGGGATTTTCATCCATCAGGATTTCCCTTGAGTGATCCGCTTTTTTGATTTGCTCCGCAGATAATAAAAATCTAAAATCTGAAATCCCTTCATCACTAAAAAGATTATTAAATGTCACCGTTTTCAAAATGGGATGATCATTTAGCCTTTGCCCTAGAAAGGGACTCGTAGTATGCCCACTGCCTTGGTAATAATCTTCAATAATATTACCCAATGAGTCAAGTTTAACCCGGTAAAACCACTCAATATCTGTGGTACGTCCCCACCTGGACATCAGGTTGGAAGAGTTGGTACCGCCATCCTCATTACTAAAGATCATAGTATATTCGATCAATTTACTTGAGTCAGCCTGTTTGAATACTTCATGGTAGAGCAGCAATGGCACATCGGTATGGTTGCTTTCATTGCTACCCGCCAAATCTCTGCCATACAAAATAGGCGTAAATCTAAAAACATCATATTCATCACCCACCAGGGTAGTGGGAATAATGGAACATTTGTCAAGATGAATCCTATCTGCGCCCGGAGAAGACTTGTCGCCATCAAAAAGGAATTCCACTGTATGTGTGCCGGAATCCACTCTTCCCAATAAAAGTTTATAGACAGACACCTGAGCGCCATTAAATAAAACCACATCCTGGTTTTGCTCAACAGTGTTGTCATCAACAACAATAGTTAAGACGGCTGATTCTGAACCCTGCATAGCCCAGTTGGTGTTTGAGCTTGCTTCAAGGTGGAGGAGCACTTCACGAGTGTTTTGAATGGGAAACGATACCTGTGAGACGGATGTATTCGGTGTTAGGGTGCTATTTAATTCAATCGGTGTCCATCCAATTAGCTCCAATTGTGTGGTGGAGTCTGGAGAATTATTTTCAAAAATAGTCAGTTGTCCATCGAATGGGCCCGATCTCTGCGGCTGAAAGGAGATGGAAACAGTGTGGCTGGTGAAAGGGGCAATGGTAAAGACCGTGTCCGAAACCAGGAATGCAGAGTTAGAAGAATTGATATCCGTAATAGACAAAATGGAAATTCCTGTATTTGTAATAGCACACGACAAGTTTACAAATTCTCCTTGCAGTGTCTCGCCAAAATTTAGAGATTGAGGTTCCACCATAAAGTGGCTTTCATCTCCTGGATCACTTAAATTAATTTTAAATATCCCTCCCCCGAACGTTCCTGCGTACATGATTTTGCTGTTGTTGGGGTCATGGGTCAAAGATCTAATGCCGGTGTTCGTCAGCCCATCATTCATTGGCCGCCAGGATCGGGCGAAATCCATGCTCCGCAATACGTCGCCACCGGTCGTTCCCACATAAAGGATCTGAGAGGCTCTCTTGTCCACCATGTTCACATAAATATTTTTAGAGGTTAGTCCGGAATTGGCAGGGGTCCAGCTCAGTCCGCGGTCAACGCTTTTGAACGCACCCTCTGAGGCGCCGGCATAGATAAAATGGTTGCGGAGCGGGTCTATAGCCAGCGAGTGTATTCTTTTATTATGAAAACCTGATCCTGTTCCAGAGGCATTCCAGTTCTCAGCGTCGTCCGTGCTTTTGAACATGCCGCCACCATAATCTCCGGCATAAATCACCTCATTGTTGCGGGCAGATGCAGCCACACTCGAAAGGCTTCTTCCTGCAAGCCCAAGATTGAACCATTCATCCAGCGGTTGCTGTGCATATCCCACATGTGGTGCCAACAATGACAATGGCACAAAAATCATTTTTGCCAGAAGTTTAATCATTCGATTGCGGCGGCCCAAAAATTTTCGAAAACTAAGACCCTGGGTCAAAACACCAAACGGAGAGAGAATCGTTGGGCATTCTGCAGTCTGCCAAAGTCGGCATAAGCATAATCGAGATGAAGGGACCTTTCCTGGCCCATGCCAAACCTTATGCCTCCACCCACTGTAATACCTTCTTCAGAATTGTCATTGAACAGCGACTTGTAGCCGAACCGGAAAGACGCAAAATCACGGAACACATATTCTGTGCCAAGATTGATGCTTTCCTTGTTATCGCTTGGGGTGAACCCCTCCACCGCAATGGTCCAACGAACATTTTCTCTCTGAATAACATCCATCGCCACTCCGACCCGAAACGCTAAGGGTAAATCAAAACTGTCTGTTTGAAGGTTTGCAACAAGCCGGTCATTGCTTGCTTCTTTATCGGGCGCAATATCGACCAGCACAATGAGGTCTCTTCCTGACAGATCCATTTTGGGGCCAAAGTTAGTTATGGTAGCGCCGATTCGGATGCCTCCTTCCGTGACAAACAGTGTCCCGACATCGAAGCCAAAGCCATTCGCCGACTCATTAAAAATCTTTGAATGAATGAACTTGCCGTTGAACCCGATGGAAAACCTGTCGGTTAAGTTAATTGCATAGGTCAAACCAAGAGCGAGATCATTGGCGCCGAAGAATTCACCCGTTCCATCCGGTTGTTCAATGGTGGTGATTTCCATGTCATCATGAGTCAGGGAAGTGATGCTCGCACCGACGGTGCCAAGCCCGGCTATGGGAAAGGTGATGGCGCCCCAATCAAAACTCGTATCCAATAACCATTCAGAATGAATAAAAGCGATTTCTCCGCCGCCGAGCCTGGCTATGCCGGCAGGATTCCAATAAATGGCGCTGATGTCATCGGCAAGCGCCACAAAAGTCCCCCCCATGGCTGTTGCGCGAGCGCCGATATCAATGCCCAAAAAGGCCGCGCTGGAGGTGCCGACTTTGGTAACGTCGGTGCCGGAGCCTGGTTGACCCCAAAGCCAGTAGGGAAATAGCAGGAACGTCAGAGTAAAGATGATATTTTTTGCCTTCATTGTGACTTACCTCCATCCAGGGGACTCTATTTGATAAGCGCGAATTTTCCAAGGAACTCTCCCGCAGGGGACTTCACGTGAAAATAATATATGCCAAAGGCCACACTCAGACCTTCTTTTGATCTCAGGTCCCAGGATGCAGCTCCGTCATCGATTGAACTTTGGTGCTCAATGGTATCAACTAACTCACCCTTGATATTATAGATGCGAATGGTGGCCTGCGCGGGCAAGTGAATAAAGTCGATCCGCCTCTCACCGCGGCTCGTTTGAAAGAGATTTTTCCTTTCCCAGGATGCAGCAGAGACGTATGGATTAGGAACGACTTTAATTCGATCTAAAGTACGTCTCGCTTCTTGTCTGTCAACAAACGCCGCCTTAGTTTTGAACTGAAACACATCGCCCGGTCGGAATGGCTTGGTCGTGGCTATGAAAATAACATCGCCCGGTGAGGGTGGCCTGGACCCGATACCGCTGATGACATCCCTTAGAGTAACTCTCCAAATCTCTTGTAAATGACCATCGGACTCCTCCTGGATGCTGATAAATTCACCGGAAGACCACTTACCATCCCGGTTTGAGTCCCGGAACCTGAATTTGGCCCCGCGTCCTTCGGTAACATTTCTCACTTTGAACATGACCGGGACGATGGGGCTGATGGACGTGTCCACCACTTCATCAAAAAATTGAATTTCATAGTCTGCCGCATAAGTACGAAAAAGTGAGCCGACAATTATAGCCTCAAAATTACTGTTACCTTCGACCCACCCTGAAAGTGAATCAACAAAAACAATGTCCGGATCGTTGTCGATAAAGAGACTCAACCCGTCAAAAACATCACCCTCTCTCAGGAAGCCGGATGGGTCTCTGCCGAAGAATTTGTTGTGGCTCAGGAGCGTTTCCGGTGGAGATACGGTCATATTGATGACTGAATAGGAGGCGGTTGCAAAAATCCCGTTGCCTTCAAAAACGACTTCATAGAAGGTGTCGTCTTTTACCAGTGCCGGATCGAGGATTTGCACCGAGATCGTTCCGGTTCCGGCAGGTGTGCCGACCGGCGCAAGCGGTTCGTCAATTCTGGCTGGGTTATAGCCCGCTGCCGGTGCATTGGGCGTGACAGCGGCAGTATTGAGGTCGGTTGAAACCACTTGGCCCGATTGGTCAATTCTGATAATCGTCGTCGTTTCAATAACAGCCAGGCCGGCGCTGCCAAAATCCGGATCCCCTTGATCGTAAGCTGTGACTGCATAAAAATAAGTCTGGCCATTTTCGACTGTGCTGTCCACCCATGTATGTCGCAATCCCGTGTCGCTACCACGGTCGAAGGAAGCTCCGCTGAAGCCCACCGGATCGGGCCCGGTTATGCCATCGATCAGATCGAACTTTGCGATGGGCTTCCTGAAAGTAGCCACACCGAACGCATCGGTAATGGTCCGTACTTCCAGAAAAGCCGGATCGGTCGCCCGGTAGATTGCGTATCCTTCGAAATCCTTTTTAAAATTCAAAAAAGGATCTACTGAGTCTTCTGCTGAACGGTCCCAATACAAAGTAACTTTCTTGTCACCCGCGACTGCCTTGAGCCTGGGGAGACTTGGCGGTCTTGCAAATCGATAGTCCGCGTTAAAGATTTGCTGGACGGTTTCTTTGTTTCTCAACAAATCATCACGATCCTCCCCCATGACTAAAGCGATAGAGAACCTTTCGGTCTGCCCCGGTGGCATCGGGAATAGACCTGAACCGTACCAGAGGCCCAGATTTGTATTAGGTTGCAGTTCCGTATCAAAATTGCCCGGCTGCATACGCTGCCAAACCAATTCATCATCTTTAAATTGCAGCGTATGTAAGCTGATCACATCCACCGCTGTCAGACCGATCTGATCGCCCTCGTCCAGGTCTGTCTGATCAAAATTGGGTTCGCCCGCGGTAGGAATACCGTCCCCTTCTCCCTGATCTGGACCAGGATAATTCGGATCGAGATTGCTGATGCCATCAGCTCCGACATCATCGAACAGCGCTTCTGTATCCGGATCCCATTCACCGTCGCCATTGAGGTCGTCGAAACTGCGCCAATCGCCGTCCTCATCGCCGCTCCAATGCAGTTTAGGATCGCCAAAGATGCCGATGGGGCCGAAAATCAGTTCACCCGGCCCGCTGGATCGGCTCTCGTCGATCAGACCATCGGCGTCATTGTCTAGGCCATCAAATTCATTGCTGGGACTTTCCAGAAATGCGAAGCCAATCGTACCCACAGGGCCCCAGCCGGTGTCCCCGATGTTATCCGAATCAAATGCAAAGGTAATATCCAGCATGGTATCAAAGAGTCCATTATCATCAGAGGAGTCGCCGGTGCCGCCGACACCGGCGTCAAAAAACATTCCAAAAATTACCTTAGAATACAAATTGGGAGAAATGTTGGTCATGTCATAAAGCCAGAAGATCACGTCCTCGGCGAGCACGGAGGACCATTGCAAGCCGCGTACTTTCATCAGCATTCCCAGGCCGCCTCGTTCCGGTTCTGATGGGTCGGGTATGAATCTGAACTCCCTGTCCTGATAGTCATCTGCCCAAAAATAAGTCTCCAGATCAGCGTTAAACTGATTTTTCCCAAAAAAGCCATTCCAGGCTCCCGGCCATCCCGGGTCATCCCGCTCCCCCAGCTTGTCGGGCCACACAGAAGGCCAGGTCGATGGGTCGTTGCTGAGCGCAGGCAAGTCCTGGTCCGGGTTGGCAAAGCCCGGCAAAGGTTCAAAACCCCAACGCTGACCCGTGGGTCCTATATCAATATCCTCCCGATATTGGCTTTCCAACGGCGTGATCACATTGCCGAAACTGTCTATCACTTCGGCAATCACGTATGGGGCCGCGCCATCGAGATAGGAATGCCCGCTGCCTTTCGGCCACTCACCGGAAGGTTGGTTGGGCCAGTCTGCTATCTCGCCATGGTTTTTGTAAATGGTTCGGATGAAATTGCCATCCATGATTCCTATTTTTCTGTTCACGAACTCCCCATGCGGCCCCTGAGTGGATTGGCCAAAAGCGGCTGCCGGCGGCAGGATGCAAACGATCAGAATCAATAACGGAATCATTCTTCGAGGGTGTTGCTGATGCTTACTAAAAGGCATTTTCTAATCTCCTCAAGGGCTCTAGACATCGACAAAATTTTATCGATATGTTGAAAGCGCAAAAATTCTAAATTCGAATATCGAAATTAAAAACACGAAATTCAAATCAGTAGGGGATCCGACCGATGTTTAAAGCCAATCTACGATTTTCGATCTACAGTCAACGCTTTTCTCTTTTCTCCATGGTGACTTTTTGCGAATAAAAAAAACCGTAATTATAAAAAATGATGAAACTTTGCGATCCCTTCGCGGCTTCGCATCTTTGCGTGCGCTTTTAATTTTCCTGTAGGGTTCCGGCTCGTCCGGGTTAGGCTTAGTGCGTTAAAAATCCATCGTTAATCCAATTTGAACGCGCCGGGGTTCACTGTAAAACCCCGGCCGGTTGAACTGCTCCTGCAAAGTGTTTACCCCTTGTACCCGGCCTGCAAACAGGATATCGGAGCTGAAATCCACCCGCCCGGTTGACGAGAAGACTTCAATTGCGTTGCGCTTGTCCAACAGGTTAAACACCTTGACAAATAGACTATAGGATAACCCACCAAAGGAGAGCTTCTTAAACGCACGGAAGTCAAGATTGAACTGTAAGGGCATTCTTTCCGAATTCTCGAAAGATGAGCGAACGCCGCGTGTTGCGCGCAGTGTCGGAGTATACGGCCGCCCGGTATTCAATTTCCCGATGAGACCAAGGCCCCAATTGTTCCCTTTAGAATAATTGACATTCAGGTTCAGGGTATGTTGCTGATCCCAATCCAGAGGCACGGTCTCAATCTCAGGTTCTCGGGGTGGGGTTGCCCGTAGATCGTCGAAAGCAGACCGCGGGTCCGAAGCATTTCCTTCTGCCACCTGCAGCGTGTAATCAAGGAACGCGCTGAACTCTCGTGAAGGCCTGAAGTCCAGGGCGACGGTGACGCCTCTGACATTGCCATAATCCAAATTCACGAATCTGGCGTACTGATCCGCGGCGAAAGTACGAATGATTTCCGCTCCAATCAAGTTGTTGATATCCTTATAAAAGGCTGTGACGGATAGGCCCAGGTTTTCCCCGATTTGTTGCTGCAAGCCAATCTCCCAATTGATGGTTTTTTGGTTCTTGAGATTGGCATTTCCCATAAGCGTGGCAAGAGACCCGCCGCCGGTATCTATCTCAAATTCCGGGTTTAAATAAAGATGCTCGAACGTGGCCTTTTGGAAGAAAAATCCATACGAAAAGTAAATGGCGCCGCGATCCGTTATGGGGTACGAGATCCCGACTCGTGGACTGACCTGCACTCTGCTTTTCGAACTCTCAAACCAACTCCCGGTAGCAGTCCAGTCTTTGTCGTTGAGTACGTTGCCGGCGTTATCGACGAAAACCGCATCTGAAGGCAGAGGCCTGCTGAAAGCTGCACCGGTTTCCGCGTCGATGAGGGCGCGGGAACCGTCTTGCGGGTTAAGCCGATACGGCACGTTGTTCGCCCACAACTCACTCCCGGAAAAAATATCGATGGTTCTGACCGGTAGCGTCAAGCTCGGATCCCGCAGGTCTGTGGGCATGATGCCGTTGGCGTCGAAGTAATCCACCCTCGCCCCTATATTGATGATCATTTCCTTCAGCTCAATCTTATCCTGTATATAAGCCGAAAATTCAACTGGCTTGCGGTTATATCGATTGTGATTAAACGCTGCAATGGGAGGGATGGCGGGTTGGAATGGAACAATAATGAAGCCTTGTTCATCCTGTGCCGCAACAACCTCGAACTCCTCGAATTTCAGCTCAAATCTCTTGAACTCCAGGCCAAGTTTGATCTGGTTCGTTTTGTCGATCTGACTGGTGACGTCAAATTTCCCCAATAGGGTAGTCGTTTCTCTATCCGTGTGGCTGTTTTGGGTGCCTCCGGTAGCAAATGCGTTGGCTTTGCCCCCTCCTTTGCGAAATGGGTCTACATATCGTGGATCGAATGGATCTTCGAAAAGAAATTCTTTGCTCCTGAACTTCGTAAAAGCAAACTTCAATGTATAAAATGTGGATGCACTCAGCGCGTGAGTCAAGACCGGGGTGACGGTCAAGCCATTGCGAAACTTGCGTATCATTCCATCCGGGTTTAGTTTGAAACTGTGGTCATACTCCCGGAAATCGACGTCACTCAACAAAGCTCCAACACTAAACTTAACCGTTGGTGTCAAACGATAGGTTAGTTTGCCCTGCAAGGAGAGTTTTTTGGTGGAATTCATCGGCACACGATCATATTTCCGGGTTTTGGCATAGTCTAAATAATTTTGCAGGCCGATGATGGCGCTGTCTCCCAGGGTAATGTCTGTAATAGACCAATTGTTGTCATCCGAAGCGTCAAAATTAGACGAATCGTCCGGGCTGAATCTTCGTTCTCCGGATAACCAGCCGTCGTTGTCAAAATATCTTGCGTTCGCAAAGAAAGTCACTTTATCCCCGAACAGAGGTACGGGACCGCTGAGATGCCCCTCGATATTGAAGAGACCTGATGGTTCGACGTCATCGATGTTAAAGAAAATATCATCGCTTGTGCTCAGATAGTCGCCGGCGTAGACGGTGACGCCTCCGTCGTAACTTTGTCCCCCTTCTTTGGTAACAATCTCTACGACGCCCGACAAAGCCTGGCCATATTCAGCATTAAAGCCGCCACTGATCACCTGCAATTGTTCGATGCCGGAATTTGCCACTTCCACCGAAAGTTCACCAGCGAAGGGATCGGTAATGGATATGCCATCGACCAGATAGGCCACTTCGCTCGACCTGCCGCCCCGAATATGTATTGCGCCATCTGAATCTCTCGAGACCCCCGCTTGCAGTTCGAGGATATCAGCCAGGTCCTCGACCGGCATTCGAGCAATATCCTCACTGCGAACAATTGACAGGGAAGAGGTTAGGTCTTTTTGAACGATAGGTCGTTCAGCCGTAATCGTAATTTCTTCCCCGATTTCCAGCACTGTGGATTGCAGCGGAAAGTTAACCGTTGTTGTCTGATCGATCGAGACCTTTACCTGAGTGACACGCACGGTGTTATAACCTATCATGGAAGCTTTTACGGTGTAGGTTCCCGGCGGAAGGTTCAAGATTATGTAATACCCGTCCAGGTCGGTAGCGGCTCCCATCGTTGTT
>SMXC01000154.1 GCA_004356825.1 Caldithrix sp. | reverse complement strand
CCATAAACTGCCCTATTTTGCGTTATTTCGGGTTAATCAGATCGGATGTTTTCCCAACTCCTTCATATTGTTTCTAAAGAACTTATCCTAGTACGCCAGGAGGGACTCGAACCCCCAACCCTTGGCTCCGGAGGCCAACGCTCATCCTGGACATCAGAATAGGTATACAGCCTCCATCTTCAGCAATAAATCAGTTTTTTTGGTAACGTTTTGGTAACGTTCGGCTATTTTCAACAAAAAAAGCCCACTTTAAAAGTGAGCTTAAGTTATTGTTTTTAATTTAGTACGCCCGGAGGGATTTGAACCCACGACCTACGGATTAGAAGTCCGTTGCTCCAGTCCCAAAAGAGGGAATTTCGATATCAAGCTTTTTGGAGAAGAAAATTCGAGTGCCATTTTAGTGCCATTCTTGGTACCATTTGATACCCTTCAGTACCCTTTGGGCCGGTTCTCGTCTGGGCAAAAAAATAGCCGTAACCTCTCCTAACTTCAGGAATTTACGGCTCATAGGTAACGACGGGATCAGTGGTCTGGGTCTTTCCCCCCAGTCAAGTGTGCCCTCTTAGATTAGTAGGCCAGGAGGGATTCGAACCCCCAACTTCTGGCTCCGGAGGGCCAACGCTCTGTTTATGTGTAACATGCCTCTTTCTCACAAGTGGGACTGAACATTGAACGAAGATACAACGGATATTCCAATGTATCAGTAAATAATTCTAACGTTTTTTGGGGCCACGATGGGGCCACTGGTTGTCATCTGACCGCATGTAATTCCCTGTTAACTCATGTAAAATCAAGTGAACACGAAATTTAGTGTTAATTACTTAATTGGTATTGTTTTTATTATACTTAGGTGAGATGGAAGGAGGATTATGAGTCCGCTGCTCTAACCGACTGAGCTAAGGGCCCCTAAACATCTATTAATAATCATTTTAGATTTTCTAACTTTTCCTCTCGTACGCTGTTTTATCTCCTTTAAGTTTTTTTGCTTTAATTGCCCTGCTGGTAAGGTAAAAAATAATAGCTAAAAATCAACTATTTTCTTGCCACTGTTCGCGCTTTAACTGCTGATTAAACCGCCGTAATTCCTCTATGGGGAAAAGCACTGGCTTGCCCTGATTGATGTACCTCACCAATTTCTTCCTGGCCGCATCTAATTCCTTGCATTTGATTTCGTCTAAGTGTCTCCCGCTAATGCCGAGATATTTAGACGCTTCTCAGTGATATTACGCTAAGGGGGAATTCAGGTTGATCAAGGTCAGGTTGAAATTTAGCGATTCAAAGAACGCGGCGCCATTTCCGTCGGCTATTATCGTGTTTAGTGCTAACACACTTTGCCAGGGTACGGCAGGCTATGTTAGAACTCAAATATCGCTTGTCATAATGAATAGTGGCTGGCGCATAAAGGTCTCATACTTGGGCCGTAAGCGATCAATATTATAATACTTTTCCACATCCACAACCTTTTTCGGACCAACGACAATATCGATTGGAACATTGTCATAACAGCCGTTGCGCAGGCTGATAAGACGGCCGCAGGTATTGGCAATGACCAAATCGAGTGCGAGGTTTCCATAAGCCATTGGTACAATTGAATCGAGTGCATCCGGGTCGCCGCAACGAACCAAATAACCAAGACGCTGGTTTACGATATTAATTCGCTTACCCTGGTTGAACTTAGTTGAAAGTTGCTTGAGCCGCGCCGATACTTTATCACCGATTCCTCCAAGCTTACGATGGCCGTACTGATCTTTTTCCTTGCCTTCAAAAGACAGATCCTGTTCACCCATCAGTGTCGCTCCTTCAGAAATCAGAACGACTGCGTAGTGACTCGGGTGCAGCTTTCGATCATGAACCAGCAGTTCGGCCAATTGCTCAATATCAAAGGGGTGTTCCGGAATTACGCAGCGGTCAGCAGCGCCCGCCATCGTCGGTAACATCGCAGAGTAACCAGCATAACGGCCAAAAACCTCGATGACGAGAAAACGCTCATGAGAGCCCGCTGTCGTACGAAGCTTGTGAGTCAGCTCAATCGTCCTGGTGACACAGGTACTGAACCCGATACAGTAGTCCGTTCCGGGAACGTCATTATCCATCGTTTTAGGAATAGCGACCACTTTAACACCTTCTTTATGAAGCCGCTGGCCATAACTCAGGGTATCGTCACCGCCAATGGGAATCAAGTAGTCAATGTTAAGAAACTCGATATTTTTCAAAACCTCCGGGGTAACATCGTTGATTTCTGCAGTGTATTTGTCCTTGAGGTGCGGCGGCACAATGCTTTTAGGTAAATGACTCGGTCGGGTCCGTGACGTGTGCAGGAATGTTCCTCCCGTACGTCCTGCCCGATCGACGATTTCTTCAGTCAGAATCTGAACATGCTCGTTGTTGTCAACTTCTTTGTCTGGCACGAAGTCAACCAGACCTGCCCAACCGCGTCTTATGCCAAGCACCCGATATCCTTCTCGGATAGCGCGCAGGGTGACAGCGCGGATTGCCGGGTTAAGTCCCGGAACATCACCGCCCCCGGTTAGAATTGCAATTGTACCTTTCCGACTCATTACTTAACTCCCTTTGTCAATCCTATTTCTCAAACTATATAGTCCAGCTTAAATACTGGTTTTGTAAATGCAGACCTGCAATGTTGAGAGCAACGTTTCCATTATTATTTTTGTCTTGTCATAAGCTCCCCACAGTCAAAATAAATTTGGCAAATCAACCAGATGACGGTTAATCTAAGACTTTTTAACATTCTTTAGACCCCTGAGGTATTCAATTAACAACAACTAACTTGAATAATTCATGAACCACAGAGACACAAAGGCAGAGGTTTGATTTATTGGAGATATTGAACATTTGTCAGCGTAATCAATTTCGATTTCAAAAACTTTGTTTTGAACACACTCGCGTTATAAATCTTTTATTCTCGGTGTCCCTTCGGCACGCTCAGGACAGGCTTAGTGCCTCGGTGGTAAAATTTTATGAATAATGCCGGCTAACAGGTGTGAAATATCGAAAACAACAGTTTTTACCCATACCTTATTCCCCTACCCTGACCAAGAAAAATAGAAAGCCACTCATCTGCTAAGAAAGAATATTTTGGCAAATTGTACTCATCTATGGTTTTTTCATGACTGGAATGTTCTACTGCCAGCGCTATTCTCTTGAACCGATTGCACTTTTCCACCAAAGAGGTATCAGGGCCAAACCAACAAATGTATAAAGCCAACTCCAAAAAGAAGAAGTGCCCGGCACAGCAAAGAGAAGCTTGCCAATTCCAACTAAAAGAAAGAAAAGTGAAAATGACGTGAGTGCGGTTGTTTTCAATCCTTTTGCGAATTCTCGAATCGACCTGTTGGGGTCATCGCCAGCAAGAATGGCCGTTTTTCGCCAGAACCCCATAGGCTGCACTTTCCGATAAAATTCTTTGAGAATATTTGTGTCCGTAACCGGCGTAAAATACGTAATTCCGATAGCAATCAGGGTGGTCACAACCGCCATAGTGCCCAGGCGAATCCATTCTACATCGGTTACAACCAGCAGGATTGGCGCTACGACCAGAGACGCTGCCATGGCACCCAATTCTGAGAATAAATTGATCCGCTCCCAAAGCCACCGTAAGACCAGTACGGATCCCATACCTGCACCAAAAAGCAAGGTAAGAAACCAGGCCTTTTGTATAGATCCTAAATTGACCATGATGATTAATGCGATTATTAAAATTAGAATATTGGAAAGCCGCGCAACGATAACCAATTCACTGTTCCTGGCGTCCCGCTTTAGCCATTCCTCGCAAATCAAGCGTTTATAAATATCGTTGCTCCAATAGCTCGCTCCCCAATTCAGGTGGGTATCGATGGTGGAAGCCAGAGCGGCAAGCAAGGCGGTCAGCATCAATCCGCGAATGCCGATGGGGAGCAAATCCTGAATGCCGTTGACAAATGTGATTTCACGTGAAGCAGCAAACTGGTCCCCGGCCATGCTCTCTATGGCGAACGGATAAATCACCAACAAACCGACGCCAATAGCCAGCCACAAGAGACTGCGTGCGAATATTTGCACCCACGCAAAAATAACGCCAGCGATGCGTGCATCGCGATCGGTTTTGCAAGCCATAGACCTTTGGGCGAGATAGCCGGTGCCGTCGCTATTCATTTGAAAAAACCACTGCAGCCCGATTATGATCAAAAACGGCATGAGCGCCTCGCCACCCGTCGGGGTGAAGGAAAGCATTTTGCTCCCCATTTCGGTTCCATAAAGTTCGATCACTTTGCTGGTCAAATTGCCAAAGCCGCCGACTTTAGTAATGACGATAACTGCATAAACCAGGGTTCCAATCATAGCCAGACTGAATTGCACCACGTCTGTCGCCACAACACTTCTGAGGCCGCCCGTTGTGGAATAAAGGGCTGTGAAACTCAAGATGACCATGATGCTAATCAGGTTATTTGCGGTTGCGATTCCAGGATCAAGACCGGTAGCGCCGCCGAGTGAAACCCCAATCCATTGCGTAAAGTTTAAGATCGGATTGAACAAAAGGTCCGGCAGCCATTCATGCCACGGCAAAAAGACCTCGGCAATGCGAACCGCCGCAACCAAGACCATCGCCATAACCACACAGTTGATCACGGTGCCGTAATAAATGGCTTTGAGCACACGCAAGGGCAAGACGCCTTTTCCACTATAACGAACTTCTGTCAACTCAGCGTCGGTCAGTACGCCGGCTCGACGCCAGGTAGCAGAAAAAATGAATCCCATCATTAAAAAAGCGATGCCGTAAATCCAGAGCCGCCAAACCAGAAAGATACCGCCCGTAGCAATGAGTCCCATTACCAAAAGAGGCGTGTCAGCGGCAAATTGGGTTGCGGCCATACTAAAACCTGCGCGCCAGCCGGTTAGGGTTTTTCCGGCCAGAAAGTATTCCTGTAAATTTTCCGATGCTTTTTTGCGTGCTCTGAGACCGGATGTTATGGCATAAATGACAAAAGCCAACACGATAAAAAGATCGATCATAATGGTATCCTCTTGTTATTCATCGTATTTTGAACCGCTGTAAATTTACCCAAAATGATTTTATTGACTCGTGTATCTCTCCCGGACGATGCTATACGAATCCCAGGTATTCTTGTCGGTCAATGATTTAACCAATTTTATATATTCGGCATGAGTCCAGGCCAAAGGTGTGGCGGAATTGGTTCCTTCGCCCGTGGCAAAGTTGTGCGCAGCATTACTCCCAACCCCATCCCAGATCTGTTCAGACAGCATCATCCCTTCATTGGCGAAATGCTCCATTGCACGAACGTAGGTGTTTCGCAGCGTACGCACCTGGGCATCGCTTAGGGTTCCCTCCTGACTCGCTTTCATCCGCTCAAGCTCATAGTGACCACGCTCGCCGGTAAAGAAGGACCATACCCGGCCTCTTTGGTCGGATGCGCCACCTATATAATTTGACCCGTCGCCCGTTCTTTCGCCATAACCATCGTTGCCATAGCGTCGCCAGCCGGGGTAAGTATTCCTATCTCCTGGGAAGGTGAATTCGTACTTTACCCGGAGATTGTCAGGGAGAGAGGTATCGTCCAGTTCCGCCAGCGAATCCAGAATATATTCATCGTCGGGTCGTCGAACGCCGTAGCGTACCAGTTCGAGAAAACCGGCATCCAGTACATTTTTTTCATTGATGGCCGGGCGGCCATTGCGACTTTCAAGAAGCATTCCATCATCCGGATTCTGATTTTGAGTTATTCTCAAGAAATAGCGACCATTATTTTTGTCGCTATCGAACGTTCCCGTGGTGGTGAACATGAAATTTTCAATATTCGCGGCAAATGAATCCGCTTTAGCTCTATACCAGGCTCCCGCAGCGGGATCACTCGCGGCCTTGTCTGCTATGTCAGCCGCCGTAATTAAACCCGTAATAAGGGCTGCTGTCGAGGAAGGAGAATAGCCGGATTGTTCTTCCCAGCGTTCCTGCTGGGTTTTTGGAGGAATGACTGTTTCAACATTGTAGTCTAAATTCACGTCGCCCCCATTGGCCAGAAATTCGGCTGCGGGTTTTAGCATCCTGCTATACCAGGAGGATATCTCTGCATTGTCCAAAATGCCAGCTTGCCACAATTTCCAACCGAGCATGATAGGCATGGCCGTTTGATCCAATTGCACCCGATACCATTCAAGCGTGCCGTCAACATGAGTTTTTTGTAAAAACCAGCCCGTCGCCCCAAGGTTGTCCGGGGTACTTGAGGTGACCTGTACCTGGTCAAGATATTCAAACGCAACCAACGGCGTCTGAGTATCGCCCAGAGCTAAAAAGGCCATGGCAACCTGATAGAAATCCCTGGGCCAGACGGCCCGGTAACCGGTGGCGTTTGTCTCTGCGCTTGCAGTTTCCCCCCACGGGATGGATAAGGAAGCGATGAGCGCTCCGGCGTGCTCCTTGTCTTCCATCGCCTTGATTACCAGCGCACTCGCATAGAGCTGCCTGCCATTATCCCCGGTCTGCGGAATCATATCAGCTAGATTGGACAAACCGGCAAGATAATCCTCCCAGCCAATCTCGCTGCCAACACCATTATACTTATTCAATACGGCGTCATAGCCATCGGCTAAGCTTCCATCAGCCTGCACGATTGACTCCTCTACAGAACTGCCAAAACTACAGACAACATCAAAGGTGACGGTTTCACGGTTCAGAGTTTGCAATCGGGCCATCATGGCGACATTGCCTCCGCCGCTATCAGCCCGGTCGTAATGCCAGTCCATCACGCCATTGTCTTTCAAATCTGTGAAGCCATCAGATTCACCTACAAAGCCAGCCGAAGTCTCAACAAAAGTGGCGCTGCTTTTCAAACTCAAATAGACGGCTTCGCCTTCCCGGGCATGCAATCCATTTTTGTCCACAAAAGCCACATCACCGCTGCCGGTATTGTTCAGATGGGGATTTATTAAAATGTATGGAGTAATACCGTTTTCATTGGCCGTAAATATGACCCGCATAAACAAAGTCTGCCGCTCCGGGTCGGTAAAAATATGCTTTTCAATTCGATACTTATTTTCCTTGTCGGTATTGATGACCCGGTAAGCCAGAGAAAGCGGCCTTCCCGCGCTATCGGTATGCAGATATTCTATCTGGCTGTCGGTATCTCTGCGCTCCTCATCAAAGAAGCCTCTGCCCGTCACCAGGAACTGCAGGTCTTTAATCTGGGCCTTGTCAATGCGCCCAAAAGCCGTTTCGGTGACGATGCCATTGGTGATGGAAAACCATACTTTTGAGATCACACCGGTCGATCCCGTATCCCTGTACTGTTTATCAAAATACTCTTCATAAGCAGTCCCAATACCGGTTTTGGCCGCGTGGCTCCAAATTGATGGAGCTCCGGGCGCTCCGGGCGCCCCTTCATCCCCGTTTGGCCGGGCATTGGTAAACATTAAAAAAACCATTGTCAAAGGAATCGCCCACCCGATTCTTTTAGTCATTTTAGACCTCCTAACCCGGATAAACCCTGCGGGATAATAAATCCAACCGGGTAAACCGGAAATCCGAAATACTGAATTCGAAATTCGAAATTCGAAACAATATCCAAATTTCAAAGGTTCAAAACTCTCCCGGGCGAAGAATAAAAAAAATAGACCGTGTGGTTTTGAATTTTCGTCATTTGATATTTGACTTTGTTTCGTATTCGATATTTGAATTTTATGCTCAAATCTGTCTACTAATAAAAAGGTTCCAAAAAATCTCGTTAACCCGATATCCATGATAAGAAGAGATAAATGCCGATAGTAATTCCTATTATTGCAAATGAAACGTTTTTTGCCTGGGACCAGGGTGTCATATTAACCGGCGCTGGATCTCTTTCATCGCTTTTGGCGATTTCATCAGCGGTTTTAGGTTTGAAATATCCAATGATCAGCATGGTAAAAATTGATGCAATGAAACTAATGAAATAGCCATGAAGCCAATGGAGCTCACCCACTCCGTCGGCAAAAAATGCCGGAACGTCCTTGATATTCACAAATGTGAAAAATGTATAAAATCCCATTCCCACAATCATCCCCATTTTCGCTGCTATGGCCGGCACGTGTTTTGTCGTGATCCCTAAAAGAAAAATACCGATGATAGGTACACTGTAAAGCCCGTTCACTTTTTGCAGGTATTCAAAAATGGACTGCATCTGAGCCAGAAGCGGTGCAAGACAAATGGAGGTGACGGCCAGGCCAATACTGAAATATTTGCCGATTTTTACAGTCTGCTCTCCCGTTGCATTCCGGTTGATGTATCCATTATAAAACTGAAGAGAAAACAAGGTGGATGCACTGTTCAGAGCACTATTGAATGAACTCAGGATGGCACCCATGAGCACCGCAGCAAACAACCCCAATGACCAATCCGGTAAGACGTGACGGACAATCGCCCCGTAGACCTGGTCCTGTTTATCGATGGTGAGATCGGTCATGTGTAATGCGATAATCCCGGGAAGACACAACATTAACGGCCCGACCAATTTCATTGCTGACGCAAAAAGCACACCCTTTTGTCCTTCAGCCAGACTTTTGGCAGCCATCGCCCGCTGAACAATCACTTGATTGGTGGACCAGTAAAACACCTGGATAAACATCATTCCGGTAAGTAGTGTCGGCCACGGCACCGAAACGACTTTATTATCCACATTGGTTTGAGTCAGGACGGTCAAGTATTCTGGATTATCGTTTGTTAATGCTGCCAATCCTGAAAAGAAGGATCCGTCTCCCAAAGCGATCAGTGCCAGAAATGGGATTGCCAGCCCGCCAATTAATAAACCAACACCATTCAATGTATCACTTACAGCAACAGATTTTAATCCACCGAAAATAGCATAGGAACTGCCAAGGATACCAATCGCAGCCACCACAAACCAAAGCGGCAGGTTTAGATCAAACATCCCGATCAAAGCCAGAGAACCGGTATAAAGAACGACGGGAAGCAAAACCGTCACATATCCAAACAGGAAAAGACCTGAAACCATGGAACGGGTCGTTTTATCAAAACGCTTTTCAAGAAACGCAGGGGTAGTGGTAAATCCGCTGGCCAAATACCGGGGAAGAAAAACCAATGCGGTGGCGATCATGGCCAAAGCAGCCAGTGCTTCCCAGGCAATTCCTACCAGAGCTTTATCCCCAAAGACAGCACCATTTAGTCCCACCAACTGTTCCGTGGAAAGATTAGTCAACAAGAGTGATCCGGCAACAATCGGCCAGGTAAGAGCACGCCCACCGGTGAAATATTCCTCAGTGGCATTGTCGGACTTTTTCATTCGACGGACAATGCGGTAGGTGAAAATTGCGACGCCACCTGTCGCCAAAATGAAAGAAATAATCGAAATTATATTCATAATTATTTTACCTGATTAATTCATAAATATTGTTGATAGGCAAATTTTCCATAAAAAACACACCAAAATGGTACTCAAAGGAAATTAAATGGGTAGTGGCTCTTTTGAAACGACCCTTTATGCAGCCATTTTGCGCAATTTCTTCATAAAATGGTAATTTTTCGATCACACTTAGGTTTTTGTGGAAGCAGAAATATCCCTTTTATGGGCTTATGGGATTAGGCATCCTCACAAGTTACAAATTCGCAACACCTTTTTCAATAGATATTGACTTAAACTTTTGTCTTCACAAATAATGAAGTCGCATAAAAAAAGTCTGCAGCCAAATTAAATTAGCTTGAATAACTCACCAACCCTGAAAGTCGTCATTCGCGCGAAGCAGGGCATCTAATACAAATCAATAACTGAGTGCAGCTAACGGATGCCGACGACCCGGGCATGACAATATTGTAGTTTTTTGCCTGAAATGGAAATTCATAAATTAAGCAGGTTAGTAACTTATGCCAACAAATTTGAAAGCATAGCAAATAATATGTACTCCAAAACAGCCATACTATTCGATATCTTCTCCCTCCTTTATTTTTCGACAATTGTAAAAAAAGTAATGTCAGCTTGCCAAGACCAAATCGATTTTTTTTAACTCGCCCTCTGTAAATTCGAGATTTTCAAGAGCCGACACGGCGTCCTCAATATGACCGACCCGGCTGGCGCCGATGAGCGCGGAAGTCACACCCGGTTTTGACAATACCCACGCCAGCGCCATTTGCGCCAGAGATTGATTGCGCTCTTGAGCCAATTTATTCAGACTTGCAACCATTGCCATTTTTTGTTGTGTAATGTCGTCACGGCTGAGATAGCCATGCTCTTTCCCTGCGCGGGAATCCGAAGGAATCCCCTTCAGGTATTTGTCTGATAAAAGTCCTTGAGCCAGGGGTGAAAAAACAATGCAGCCAATACCTTCATCCTGGAGGACGCCGAGCAACTCCTTCTCAATCCATCGATCGAACAGGCTGTAATTTGGTTGATGGATAAGACACGGCGTGCCAAGCTTACGCAGAATCCTGGCGGCCTGTCTTGTTTGCTCCGGGTGGTATTGCGAGATTCCCACGTACAATGCCTTGCCGGTGCGAACAATATGATCGAGAGCGCCCATGGTTTCCTCCAAAGGCGTTTCGGGATCCGGACGATGGTGGTAAAAAATGTCAACATATTCCAGCCCCAGGCGAATAAGGCTCTGGTCTAAACTTGCAATAAGATACTTGCGCGATCCAAAGTCACCGTAAGGGCCGGGCCACATATCCCAGCCGGCTTTGGTAGAAATAGTTAATTCGTCTCGATAAGGATACAAGTCTTTTCGTAAAATGCGTCCAAAGTTCTCCTCAGCGGATCCGTATGGCGGACCATAATTGTTTGCTAAATCAAAATGTGTAATGCCGAGATCAAAGGCGCGGCGGATCATTTTTCTACCATTTTCAAAAACATCCACATCTCCCCAATTATGCCACAGACCCAGCGAAATAGCGGGGAGCTTCAAACCGCTTTTCCCACAGCGGTTATAGGTCATGGCAGCGTAACGAGATTTTTTTGGCGAGAAGAACAAAGTCGGTTTTCCTCCTTCCATTGTCTATTACAAAGAACCGACGTGTCATTACGTTATTTGATTTAATTCATTTTATTTTCAAACGATCCAGCAAAAACTGCACGGCCAGATTCGTGAGATTCCAGAGCTGGATATCGGTCGTTGTGGCATAACGCACCGGCAGGAGTTTTCCGCCCTCAATTCGATAACTCCACAGCTCGTTGTGCTTTAGTCCGGATGCTTCTACTGCTGTGAGGGTCTTTTCCAAAATAGCACGCAATTCTTGAACATACGGAGCCAAGCTTGCCTCTTTGATTTGGCCTTCCGAGTCGTAGGCCGCCATTATTTGTTTGGCCAGTCCTAAAAAAAACAGGTTGACTTCTCTGCCCCAAATGACTCGTGGGGAATGATAGAGGTCGTTTTCGAATTTTTGCCAGATATCGGGCGAAGCATAGACGTCATTGGCTACGACCGGCCCCACTCCTGCTAAAAACAAGCCTATCGGATACGGCGTAACGAACATCTGCAAGCGCTCAAGCACCGCCCCGGATTTGATTTCATCGTTGATAATCCTTTCAGTTAAATTCTCGAGAAATAACCAGGTGGCAATATCCGTATGCGGCAGCGGAATGGGTTGGCCGTCTTCATCAAGTGAAATGGCCAGGAAATCAAGGCTTTTCTTTTGACCGTCACTCTTCGCGAGGACGGTCATCCAGTAGTCCCGTTCTTCTTCCAAAAGCGAACTCAGTTTTGAACGAATCCGTTGCTGAACTTCCTCCTGAGTCAAGCTGACCCTGAAGTGTTGTTCAGCGCTCCGCCAGGTTGTTACGGCTTGATGCAGGAGTTCAGGCTTTCGGGCATATTCGATCAGCTCAGTATCGCGAATCTCGGGCGCCATAGTTTGAAGCTCGTCAATTGAAATACCAAACTCCCGAAGGCTGGTAAAAACTACTTCAATAGACGCCAACGCTTGCGGGACCCAAATCGCATTGATATCCATGGCATAGCGGCCGTTGGCATAACCCACGGCGCTGTCCCGCCAACTTCCCGCATGCCAACGGCGGCCGTCTAATTTCTTGAAGCTGATCAGATTTTCAGGAACCGGATTCTCACCATAAGCATACGAAATTTTCGAAACATACTGGAAATTCCGCAGCAACAAAGTCAGTTTTGAAGTCTCATCGTCCCCGCTAATGGCGGACTGCAGGAACTCACGTTTGCGTTCCCTGGAAATACCGGAATTCATTAAGTAACGCGCGGTCAGTACCGGCAGTTGAAAATCATCATCGACCATGTGGTAATTTTCCGTAACCGCTTGTAAGTTCTCGAGGACCTGCTCAGCATTTATGAGCGTCTGCTTTGCAGCTTCGTCTTTTTGGGAATTCTGTTTCAAATATTCTGCTATCAATTTGTTGTATTTCGCCGCATTCTCCCGGATGGCTTGTCCACCTAACCCCTCCTCGTGGCTGACCTCACCGGTTGCAGTTAATTTTTTCAAAACACTTGCGATGACGTGCTCGAGCATCGCCGGTTTCAATACCGGCTCCAACATGAGCACGGACATCATCATATCGCGGCCAAAATAGGTTGCATAGTTTGGCACTCCCGCCATAAGCTTTTCGCGAGAGCTCAACAGTTCCATCCCTTTCACTTGCCGCTCCATTCGTTTCGATTTGACGCGCTCATAAAATTCAAAGAAATCGCTGCTGAATATATCGGTGCTGCGGAGAGGAGTCAGGGAAGGCGAATCCGTTCCTATTTTAATGCTCAGTTTAATTGGCTGGCCCTGAAGGGATTTTATTGAGATTTTATCTTGGGATACTTCAATCTTCGCTTGCTTGCTGTCCACATTGAGCTCAAGAGACAGGTGATTTTTCCCGTCGAACGTGGTCTGCTCGACCCGCGATTGCCAGCTCGATTTAGATTCTATCTTTGGAACCAGCCGTGAGCGCAACGCGTCGAGACTTGCCGCATTCAGCAGCCGAAGATGACCAGCACGCACATCTTTTGGTAAGCGTTCAAGGTTCTTTATTAGCTCGGGGAGCTCTGGCGGAATAAACGGCTCGGCATCAAACGGCTGTAGATGTTTTTTGAAATGCTGGAAATCCCGTTCCAGGCGCATGGTATTCAGAACGAAATGCCCCAACTCCAGGGTTGACTTTTTTG
>SMXC01000153.1 GCA_004356825.1 Caldithrix sp. | reverse complement strand
TTTTCCAAACTGGCAGATAACCCATGACTTGAAGGCCATTGTTGAAGTTATCATAGATGCATGGAAGAAAAAAAGCAAATCCCAAAAGACGGTCCAATTTCAAAAAGATTTCATCAAAAGCTCGCGGGGATGATGCTATTTGTTGGGCTGTTGAATCTGATGTAGCGAAACCGGTGATAAACAAACCATTAAGTCTTGAGGTATTATTATGAAGAAAGCACTAATCACAGGAATAACCGGGCAGGACGGCTCATATTTAGCGGAGCTGCTGCTCGAAAAAGGGTATGAAGTACATGGCCTGGTCCGCCGGGCAAGCACTTTTAACACTGGCCGAATCGATCATTTATATCAGGATTACCACTTGAACGAAGTGCAATTGTTTTTACATTATGGAGATATCAGCGATTCTACCAATCTGGTAAAACTCCTCTATCGCCTGAAGCCTGATGAGATTTATCATTTGGCGTCACAGAGTCACGTCAGGGTGAGTTTCGATATGCCCGAATATACTGGGGACATTACGGGAGTGGGTACGATCAGAATCCTCGAAGCGATTCGAGAAACAGGAATTGAGTCCAAATTCTATCAGGCTTCAAGTAGTGAAATGTTTGGAAAAATTGATGAAGCCCCGCAAACAGAAAAAACACGCTTTTATCCTTGCAGCCCTTATGGATGTTCGAAAGTTTATTCGTATTGGACGACGGTAAATTACCGGGAGAGCTATAACATATTTGCCTGCAATGGGATTTTGTTTAACCATGAGAGCCCGCGACGGGGAGAAACATTTGTAAGTAGAAAAATAACCCGGGCGGTTGCACATATAAAACATGGCCTGCAAAATAAACTTTATCTGGGCAACCTCGATGCCAAGCGTGATTGGGGTTATGCGAAAGAATACGTAGAAGCCATGTGGCTTATGTTGCAGCAGGACGAGCCGGATGATTATGTCATCGCTACCGGCAAATCACACACAGTACGTGATTTCCTTGAATTGGCGTTTGACCGCGTTGAGTTGGATTGGAAAAAGTTTGTCGAGATCGATCCGAAATATTTCCGTCCTGTTGAAGTGGAATTTTTGCTTGGTGATCCCACTAAAGCCAAGCGCGAACTTGGGTGGCAGGCCAATACGGACCTGAAAAAGTTAGTAATGCTCATGGTAGATGCTGATATGGAAATTGTTGGAGAAAAAATTTACGGCTCCAAAAAACGAAGGCAGGAAATCAGCGCTGATCAATTTGTATATGCTGAATCAATAAGTTAGACATGAGTTTCTGGACGAATAAAAAAATTGTTGTTACCGGCGGATCCGGATTTCTGGGCTCTTTTGTAGTAGACAAGCTGCAATCAGCGGGCTGCGATCATATTTTTATCCCCCGAAGCAGTGATTATAATTTGGTTGATATGGAAGCTGTTAAACGGGTCTATTCCGTTGCTAATCCTGATATTGTCCTGCATCTTGCGGCAGCGGTTGGCGGCATCGGTGCGAACCGGACCCATCCCGGTGAATTTTTTTATAAAAACCTGATGATGGGGGTCCAAATGATTGAGGAGGGAAGGCGCCGGGAACTTGAGAAGTTTGTTATTTTGGGTACGATTTGCGCCTACCCTAAATTTGCACCTGTCCCGTTCAAAGAAGAGGATCTCTGGAACGGATATCCCGAGGAGACCAATGCTCCCTACGGCATCGCCAAGAAGGCCCTGTTGGTGCAATCACAATCCTATCGCCAGCAATATGGATTCAACTCGATATATTTGCTGCCGGTAAACCTTTATGGTCCTCGGGACAATTTTGATTTGGAAACCTCACATGTCATTCCAGCGCTGATTCGCAAGTGCGTTGAGGGGAAGCAGAACGGCATCCCTGAGATCATCTGTTGGGGAGATGGCAGTTCAACTCGTGAATTTCTTTATGTGGAAGATGCTGCTAACGGTATTTTGTTGGCTGCGGAAAAATATAATGAGGCAGAGCCAGTGAATCTTGGCACTGGAGTTGAAATTTCTATCAAGGATTTAGTGGAAAAAATTGTTCAACTCACCGGTTATGAGGGAGGGGTTTCCTGGGACACCTCAAAACCTAACGGTCAACCCCGCCGCAGCTTGGATATTTCAAGAGCAAAAGAGTCATTTGGTTTTGATGCCGGAGTTGATTTTGATGAAGGTCTGCGCCGCACCATCGATTGGTTTTTGCAAAATCAAGCCGATATCCGTGAAGTAAAATTTGAAAACTCTTCGGTAGGCTGAAACGCTCCCAAGCAACTATATGAAACCAAGACTCAAACGGTCTATTAGGATATTATTAGTCAACATGATCATTGTTGGATTGGGAGTAGTGGCTTCTGAGTTGATTTTTGGCGGCTGGTTACGCTCAAATAACCTCTATAAGCTTAATCTCATACAGGCGCAAACTATCAAATACAATACTGAGAACTTATACTTATCTGCCTCACCAATGATAAGCTACACCAGAGATAAATATGGCCTTCGAGGTTCATTTGGAGATCCGTCTGAAATAGATATTTTAACGGTTGGTGGCAGCACAACCGACCAGAGAAACATAATGGATGGAGAAACCTGGCAAGATGTTATTCAGGCACGCTTTAAGCAGATCGGGAATGAATTTGTGATTGCTAATGCTGGAGTGGATGGCCAATCAACATTTGGACATATTAAGAATTTTGACTGGTGGTTTTCAGAAATACCCAATTTGAAGCCGAAATATATTTTGTTTTATGTCGGTATAAACGATTTTTATAAAGATGAAGGAGCGGGCTATGACGCTCTTATTTCTACGAACGGAACCTGGTCAGTCCGACAAACTCTGAGCGAAAAAAGTGCTGTATATAACCTATTACGAACGATTAAAGGAATATACCAAGCACAATTTGAACGTAAAGTTGGCCTTGCTCATCATTCGGTTAATCATTCAAAAGTTGGCTGGAGCAGTAATCCAATGCTGAAGTCCTATGATGATCTTATGAAAACACGCTTAAATGAATATGCAGAGCGTTTAAACATACTCATTGATAAGGCAAGAGATTTTGGCTCCATACCTATATTTGTAACACAACCATCCCGCACCTATAGAAAAAAGCATGGAGTGATTGAGGGATCAAAATGGACAATTCGATATGATAATACACAAATTAATGGTTTGGATTTTTATTATATGATTAGGAAGTTGGATAACGTAACCATCTCTATATGCCAGGCTAGAGGAGTTGTCTGTATTGACATGGCAAAAGATACTGAGTGGGAAGACGATGACTTCTATGACCGCTGGCACATGACACCTAAAGGGACAATAAAAGTTGGGCTTTATTTATATGAGCGACTTAAAAAGATTGTGGACGCTGGTGAACAGAGTGTGGTTGCCAAGGCAGGGAGCTTTCCAAATGATTAAGAACCACTTCAACGCAAGAAATTAAATTTAAATGATGAGAAAACTTTTACCGATTCTTCTCATATCATTTGGAGCAGCAGTAATAGTCATTGCTTTTGGCGCCGACTTGCTTAAGCTCGGAGGCGATCCGGGTATGGGAACAAAGCAGATTCTTCTGGCGGTCGTTGGTTTGCTGTCGCTAATAATAGGATTAATTCAGCGATATAACCTTGATTGGCACAAACTATTTGCCGGGCCCTCGGTTTCTTCGGCTCAATTGTTGCGCATGGGCATTTGTCTGGGACTGCTCGCCGGACTTCTAGAAAGCGTACTGCTGCTATCCCGTATAGGGTTGGGCATAATAATCAATTTGAATCTGCACTTGCTATGGATGAAGCCGCTGGCAAATTTAATTCTATTCATCATGATTGGTTTAATTTTGCTGCCTTTATCCAGGCGCTGGCCTGAAATATTTTCTCTACGTTTTGCAGGATTTGTGCTGATATTTCTGGCAGGCCTTGCGCCGTTGACTCAGTTTCCTCAACTCTACACCTGGGCAAAAGTATTGCTTGCGGCCGGGCTTGCAGTGCAGGCTTCCCGGTTTATGACTGCGAAGCCTGATAAGTTGCATACGCTAATCCGAGGGACAACGCCTTGGGTTGCAGGTTTAGCTGTTTTAGTCTGCGTGAGTTTCTATGCCTGGAAGACACTGCCTGAACGCCAGGCGTTGTCTGAATTGCCGCCTGCGAAGCCGGACAGCCCTAATGTGTTGTTACTGGTTCTGGACGCAGTGCGGGCGCAGAGCCTCAGTCTTTATGGATACCACAGGCAAACAACGCCGCGTCTGGAAGAATTTGCCAAAACCGGTGTCTGCTTCGAGCGGGCACTCTCAACTTCGCCATGGACTTTACCTTCACATGCGACTATGTTTACGGGGCGGTTTACCCATCAATTATTTGGCGATGGGCAAACGCCACTGGACGCTAAAACACCTCTTGGAAATAAATATAAGACTTTGGCTGAGTATCTGAGTGAGAATGGGTATGTGACCGGCGGCTTTATTGGCAATGTTGGCTATTGTGGTTCTTCTTATGGTCTCAATCGCGGATTCACACGCTATGAGGATCATGTTTCTTCGTTCGAGCTCTTTTCCAGATCATCCGGATTGACCGCAAAAATGTTTAAATACTTTAAAAATAATCAAAATACAATTGCTCGAAAGAGCGCGGCCGATATCAACCAATCTTTTCTTAATTGGCGTTCCGGGCATAAGGATCGGCCGTTTTTTGCATTTCTCAACTACTTTGATGCACATGATCCTTACATAGCTCCTCAGCCCTTTGAACTGAAGTTTGGCACTCAAAAACCAAAGCTTCCCACTATTGTTCATGATCGCAAATACAAAGCCAGGGAAATCCGGCAATTGCTGGATGCTTATGACAGCTGCATCGCCTATCTCGATAATGAAATTGGCTTACTCCTGGATGAATTAAAGGAACAGGATGTGCTAAAAAACACTGTGGTAATTGTGACCTCAGATCATGGTGAACAATTTGGAGAGCACGGATTAATGTACCATGTCAACAGCTTATACCGGCAATTGTTGCAGGTACCTTTGCTGATCTCCTTCCCAAACAGTATTCCTGCCGGCAAGCGCTTTAATAATGCGGTTTCTCTCCGTGATTTACCGGCGACCATAATTGATTTAGTCAACCTGGAGAATCCAAATCAATTTCCAGGTTCTAGCCTTGCTCGATATTGGAGGCCTGAGAAAAAGACAGCTAATGGCAACGTGCCCGTGCTCTTCTCAGAAATTTTTATTGGCGGTGAAGAACCAGACTGGATCCCGGAATCGTGGCCGGTTGCAAAAGGAGAGATGAAATCAGTGGTAGCAGGGGGGTACCATTATATTCAGCATGGGGATGGCAATGAGGAGCTTTTCGATTTCGACAACGATCCTGAAGAAGAAAGGGACCTGGCGAATTCGAAGGAGTATGCCGGAATGCTGAAACAGATGGGATTATCAGTTGCAGCGGGCATTGTGCAGAACTATTTGAAGATTGACTAAGCGTGGAGCAAAGAAAGCCGTATCATGCAAAAACTTAACATTGAGGAGGTAAATCCATGGCTGTGCTAACGAAACGTATTCAACACGCGGTAGCCTGGCGTTCGCGCCGGACTATGGCCAATATGCGGGATTTTAATAACGGTTTCCGTGCATATTTAAACAGCAGATCGGCCCAGAAAGCTCAAGTAGACCCTCGTATTACCTATCCATGCTACAAATCGTTCGACGAGTATATCGATGTGGAAAAATTGAAATCTCTGGACGGTTACCTCAAGAAGAAAGTAGTGAGCTATCTCAAGACCGGGCAATGCCAAGAATTTCACACAGGCTTTCAAAAGCTGAAGTTAATGTCCCCTACAAAACCTGGTTCAAAACTCATTCCACTAGCCGTTTCAAAACGCCCCTATGAATACCTCGACCTCGACAAGCCGGATCTCTGGGAACCTTCGGAGTGCGCCAATGACTTTGCTGATCTGATGGATTTCATCGCCACTTTGCCATTCAAAACAACGGCAAGAATTATCATCATGGCCGATGATCAGGGCAGAGCTGTCTCGGCGCATCGGGATCATACACTTACAAACGTAAAACATGAATTCATCTGGTTTCGGACAAACCTTGAGAAGCCATTCTCTCTGCAGGATATAAAGTCAAAGAAAAAAGTAGGGGTCAAATCATATAGCGCCTGGTTCGATACGGTTAATCAGTTTCATGGCTCTGACAGCACCGGCAAATTAGCCATCAGTATTAGAGTCGATGGCATTTTTTCTGATGAGTTCCGGGCACAGATTCCAATTCCTGAATGTAATCCGGCTTCGACCGCTGCCCTGTGGGCGTGTTTGTCAAGCTAACGGAATTCAATGGCGGGTAGCCGGTTTGAGAGTTCGATATTGATATTTCCAGATTAAACAGAGGATGCTATGAAAAACCCTTTCTTGAAAAAACTATTACTCTTTTTTGGTTTTTCTTTCTTGATATTGTCGTCATTTACTTATGGAATCATTTCAGTAAGACGTCGGCACCTGCCTTACAAGGTTTATCTATCTCTATATCAGCAGAAGCGAAAAATATTTTCACCAGAGTGGAAAAGGGATGGTATCTGGCATAAAGTTAGACACAATGCAGGAGATCAGGAACTAACTGAGGAACAACGAGAAGCGATTGCAAAAATCTCGGCTTTACCTTATTTGAAAGGATACAATACTGCACCGGATGTGCAAAATGTCACCATTTATGATAAACAGTCCGCATACAATGGACTGAATTTCGTCGTTTCCGCCGATGCGCCAAAGGCCTTCTTGATGGATATGAGGGGCAAACTGCTTCATGAGTGGCACAAAAATTTTGAAGATGTTTGGCCCGAGCCGTACGATATCATTAATGTGCCTGAGGTTTACAAATCGTACTGGAGACGGGCCTATTTACAGGAACAAGGTGATGTGCTGGGCATGTTTATGAACTATGGTTTGGTAAAATTGGACAAGGATTCGAAGCTCCTCTGGTCTTATAAAAGCCGGGTGCATCATGACCTGTTTGTGGCTGAAAACGGAAACATCTATGTTTTAACACGCGAGGTCAGAAAGAATGACAATCTCAGTCTCGAATCTCTAACTTTCGATGGTCCTGTTTTGGAGGATTTTATAACGATTTTGAGTCCCGAAGGGAAGGAAATAAGAAAGTTTTCCTTAATAGACTGCTTTCTTAACTCCGACTATGCTTCGCATCTGGAGCACATCAAGAATCCGTTCGATATTCTTCATACCAATACCATACGACGTATAGATCGAAACTTTGGTAATAAATATCCGATGTTTAAAAAAGGGCATATACTGGTATCTATGCGCGAAATTCATACGGTTGCTGTGATTGATCCGGAGCGGGAAAAGGTTGTCTGGGCCTTGACGGGAATGTGGAAATACCAGCATGAGCCGAGGTTGCTGGAGAATGGTAACCTGTTGCTTTTTGATAACAGGGGCAATGATGGAAAGACGAAAGTAATTGAATTTGACCCTTTAACGCAAGAAGTCGTTTGGACCTATAAAGGCGAGCCTGCAGAGGCGTTCTATTCCAGGGAAGCCGGTAACGTCAGCCGTTTGCCGAATGGAAACACCTTGATTACAGAATCAGAAAATGGCAAAGCATTTGAAGTGACGCCTGAGGGCAAAATCGTCTGGGAGTTCTTCAATCCTTATCGAGCAGGAGACAATAACGAGCTTATTGCTGCATTATATGATGTTGTTCGATACGATCAAAACCAATTTCATTGGTTGGCGCTGGATGCCAAATCGGAATAAGAATTCTGCACAGAAGATGAAATGACTGACTGTAAACCGGACCAACTGCAAACAATAAGAATTTTCTTGACCGAAAAGCTGTCAATAACCTGGAATCTAGGACTGAATAACCCATGATAAAACAAAGCACACTTTTCTTACTCTGCCTCAGTTTATTTCTGTTTTTTGATTCGCAGCCGGTATACGCCTATATTGGCCCTGAAGCAGGATTCGTATTTATTACATCTTCTTTGATTATCATTGGCAGTTTTTTTATGGTTTTGTTCACTCTGTTGACTTGGCTATACGGGTTTTAGTGCGTTCCTTCAAAAACCGGAACTTATGAAAAAATCATTGTCTAAACAAATGTTGTATTCTGGTGTTTTCACATTGCTTCTTTTTGCATCTTTTTCTTATGGAATGTTTTCCGTAATAAATCAGAATATGCCTTTTAGAATTATTAGATATCTTAATGAGCAGAAGAATAAAATTTTTTCGGAATCGGGATCAATAAAGCAAGAAAGCAAGCAAGGGGCCTGGCATATTGCCAGAAGTGATTTGCCAAATCAAGGACTGACCGATGAGCAGAGAGAATCACTTGCAAAAGTGACGGCCTTGCCATATTTGAAAGGATACTATACTGCTCCTGATAAGAAAAACGTAACCGTTTATAATAAAGAAGCTGCTTATCATGGACTAAATTTGGTTGTTTCAGGTCATGGAACTGAAGCAATTCTAATGGACATGGAAGGCAAAGTACTCCATAGCTGGCAAAAGGATTTTGAGGATGTGTGGCCAAGTCGATTGGAGCCCAACCTGAATGAACTCTACAAAACGTTCTGGCGCCGCGCACACTTGTTTGACAATGGGGATTTGCTGGTGATTTTCAAAGATTATGGCTTGGTCAAGTTAGATAAAAACTCTGATCTTTTGTGGGCCTACGAGGGCCGGTGTCACCATGACTTGTTTGTCTTCGAAGATGAAAATATTTATGTTTTATCACGGCAACGTAGGAAGAATCCCCGTTTGCAACTCGAATCTTGGGGTGCTAAGAACCCTTATTGGGAGGATTTAATTGTTATATTAAATTCTGAGGGAATCGAGCAGAAAAGGATAAATGTAGTAGATTGTTTTCTAAACTCGGAGTATGCCCCAATGTTGGAGCATATTAAGGCGAGAGGAAATATTTTGCATGCTAATAGCATTGAGATGTTGGATGGAAAACTGGTTGACAAACTTCCCATGTTCAAGAAAAGTCACATACTAATTTCTTTAAGAGAAATTCATACAATCGCGGTCATCGACTTGGAGCAAGAGAAGGTCATGTGGGCATTAACCGGGATGTGGAAGTACCAACACGCGCCGAGTTTACTCAAAAATGGAAACGTGTTGCTTTTTGACAATCGGGGGAACAATGGAAAGTCGAAAATTGTTGAAATAAATCCGTTAGATCAAAAAATTGTGTGGACATACAAGGGTACCGCGGCACATGAGTTTTTCTCAATGACCGCCGGTACGACCGAGCGCTTATCAAATGGCAACACGATGATTACCGAAACGAACAACGGCAGAGCATTTGAAGTGACGCCTGCAGGAGAAATTGTCTGGGAGTTCTTCAATCCTTATCGAACGGGCGAGAATAACAAACTTATTGCTGCTTTATGCGATGTAATTCGATACGATCAAAACCAATTTGATTGGTTGTCGCTGGATGCCAAATCGGAATAAGGATTCTGCACAGAAGATGAAAAGATTATTGGCAAAAAAAATGGCGTATACCGGAGGTTTCATATTGCTCCTTCTTGCATCTTTCCTCTATGGTGCGTTTTCCGTTGTACACCAGACTCTGCCTTTTAGAATTGTTGGGTATTTAAATGCTCAGAAGAATAAAATGTTCCCCGTCGCGGAGGGGATAAAAAAAGGTTCATGGCATATTGCCAGAAGTGACTTGCCAAATCAGGGAATTACCGATGAGCAGAGAGAATCACTTGCAAAAGTGACGGCCTTGCCATATTTGAAAGGATACTATTCTGCTCCTGATAAGAAAAACGTAACCGTTTATAATAAAGAAGCTGCTTATCATGGACTAAATTTGGTTGTCTCGGGTCATGGAACTGAAGCAATTCTAATAGACATGGAAGGCAAAGTACTTCATAGCTGGCAAAAAGATTTTGAGAATATCTGGCCGGGACCATCGGCTCCCAATCTCGATGAACTCTACAAAACGTTCTGGCGCCGGGCACGCCTGTTTGACAACGGTGATTTGCTGGCGATTTTCAGAGATTACGGCTTAGTCAAGTTGGATAAAAACTCTAATCTGTTATGGGCATATAAAAGCCGATGTCACCATGATTTGTTTGTCGCCGAAGATCAAAGGATTTATGTTTTATCGCGGGAGCGTAGAAATAATCCCCGTCTGCAGCTCGAATCCTGGAGTGCTAAGAATCCTTATTTGGAAGATTTAATAGTTATATTAAATTCTGAGGGAGTTGAGCAGAAAAGAATAAATGTTGTCGATTGTTTTCTGAACTCTGAGTTTGCGCCGATATTAGAGCATATGAAGGTTAGGGAAAATATTCTGCATGCGAACGCCATTGAGATGTTGGACGGAACACTGGTTGACAAATTCCCAATGTTCGAAAAAGGCCACATATTGATTTCCTTAAGAGAAATTCATACCATCGCGATCATCGACTTGGAACAAGAAAAGGTAACCTGGGCCTTAAACGGTATGTGGAAGTACCAACACGAGCCGAGTTTACTCAAAAATGGAAACGTGCTGGTTTTTGACAATCGAGGTAATAATGGAAAGTCGAAAATTATTGAAGTTAATCCGTTAAATCAAACAATTGCCTGGACATATAAGGGCACGCCGGCGCAGGAGTTCTTCTCCAAGACCGCCGGTACGACCGAACGCTTACCAAATGGCAATACTCTGATCACCGAGTCGAACAATGGCAGGGCATTTGAAGTGACGCCTGAGGGCAAAATCGTCTGGGAGTTCTTCAACCCTTATCGAGCTGGCGAGAATAACGAGCTTATTGCTGCATTATACGATGTAGTTCGATACGATCAAAACCAATTTGATTGGTTGGCGCTGAATGCCAGATCGGAATAAGTATTCTACATAGAAGATGAAATGACTGAATGTAAACCGGACCAACAGCAAGCAATAAAAAATTTTCTCGACCGAAAAGCTGTCAATAACTGGAATCTAGGACCGAATAACCCATGATAAAACAAAGCACACTTTTCTTACTCTGCCTCAGTTTATTCCTGTTTCTTGATCCTCAGCCGGTATACGCCTATATTGGCCCTGGAGCAGGATTCGTATTTATTACATCTTTTTTGATGATTATCGGCAGTTTTTTTATGGTATTGTTTACCCTGCTGACCTGGCCCATACGGGTTTTGGTGCGTGCTTTTAAAAACCGGAATGCTTTTGCTAATGCCAAAACTGAGCGCGTTGTCATACTTGGTTTGGATGGACTGGAACCAACAATTACCGAGCGAATGTTAGACGAGGGCAAATTGCCCAATCTAAAAAAGCTGCAGGCTCAAGGTTCATATTCGCGCCTGCAAACTACCTGGCCTGCACTTTCTCCAGTTGCCTGGTCCGCTTTCTCAACCGGAGTCAATCCGGGGAAGAATAATATTTTTGACTTCTTGTCGCGCAACCGCAATTCTTATTTACCAGAGTTGTCTTCCGCAAAAATATCCGGAGCTCGTCGCAAATTATCCATTGGCAAGTATGAACTACCGCTTGGGAAACCCTCTATTCGGTTTTTACGACGCAGCCAAAGTTTTTGGAAGATCCTGGGAGATCGCGGCATCTTCAGTCATATTTTACGTGTGCCGATTTCATTCCCTCCTGAAAAATTTAACGGCATCCAGCTTTCTGCCATGTGTACCCCGGACCTTTGGGGAACCCAGGGAACATTTTCCTTTTTTACAACAGACGAATCTATCGATCCGATTAAAGAAGGTGGTGAGACTGCAATCGTGCAGAAGAAGGATGATAGGGTTGAGGGCTTTATTAAAGGACCGGAAAACACGATCACGAAGAAAAAAGAGCATTTAAAACTTCCCTTTGTTGCGAAGATTCTCAATAAAGATGAGATTGAACTGACAATCGGCAAAGAGACCTACCATCTCAAGAAAAATATTTATACTGATTGGATTGAATTGAGATTCAAAGCGGGTTTTGGAATAAACGTTCACGGTATTGCCCGGTTTTATTTGATAGAAACGCAGCCACATTTTCGTCTCTATATGACGCCAATCAATATTGATCCGGAAAAACCTGCTTTGCCGGTATCTTATCCGTATTCTTATTCGGTGTACCTGTCAAAGCTTTTCGGCAAGTACGCAACGCTGGGTCTTGCAGAAGATACCTGGTCATTGAACGAAGGAATTCTTGATGACACGGCGTTTTTAGAACAAACTTACATGATTCATGAAGAGCGGGAAACTCAATTTTTTGACGCGCTCGATAAAACCAAAAAAGGTCTCTGCGCCGTGGTAATCGATGCGACCGATCGAATTCAACACATGTTTTTTCGAACTCTCGATGATGATCACCCGGCAAACAAGTACAATAACCATGAGAAGCACAAAAATGTTATCGAAGATTTATATATGCGGATGGACGATCTGGTTGGACGAACCATGCAAAAACTTGGCAAAGATGATGTTTTTATTGTCCTTTCCGACCATGGATTCAAACCGTTCAAGCGTGGCATCAATCTGAATGTTTGGCTCCAGCAAAACGGTTACCTTAATCTAAAAAATGGCGTCAAAGAAACCGGCGATTTTCTCATTGGGGTCGACTGGACAAAAACCAAAGCATATGCAATTGGCCTGGCCGGGATCTACCTCAACGTGAAGGGTCGCGAAAAACAGGGCGTTGTAAAAGCGGGCGAAGAGTATCAAACCCTTAAAAGAGAACTTATTAAAAAACTTTCGGGATTAAAAGATCCCCAGTCAGGAGAGACCGCGATTACAGAGATGTTTGATGCTGAGCAAATCTACAACGGCCCCTACACTAACAACGGTCCGGATTTGATTAGCGGTTACAACGTTGGTTATAGAATTTCATGGGATGGCGCTACCGGCATCATAAATGGTGTTCTTTTCGAAGACAATACAAAACCCTGGAGCGGCGACCACTGTATTGACCCGCGGCTGGTGCCAGGTGTGATTTTTTGCAATCGTAGAATCACATCGAAGAAACCAGCGTTGATAGATATTGCACCCACGGTTCTTAATTTGTTTGGTGTCGAGCCACCCGGCTATATGGAAGGCGTGCAGATATTCGATGAAGAGGTTAATGGCGGAGTCGATGAGGTTGCCTCTCAAGAGGTTTCAGAAGAAATTAGTCAAAAGCAGATCGGATCAAGCCAATGAAAACAACTACTAAACTTACTGTTTTAGCTTTCTTGTTTCAAGCATTTCTGACAGTATTTCTTTCCGGCTGCGGTGTTGGAAAAGCTGATTCGTCTGCCAAAAAGGTCATCGTCATTGGCTTCGATGGCATGGATCCGCAACTGTTATCTCAATATATGTCCGCGGGCAGGCTTCCTAATTTTTCAAAACTTGCTGAGACCGGTGATTTCAAAGAACTGGGCACAAGCAACCCGCCGCAAAGCCCGGTAGCCTGGTCGAATTTTATCACGGGAATGAACCCCGGCGGGCATGGAATTTATGATTTCATTCATCGGGATCCAAACACCATGTTGCCAAAATCTTCGACGACTGAAAGTGTTGAGGCCAGCAGAACAGTTCAGATTGGCAAATGGATTCTACCTATCTCCGGCGGTGAAGTAAAAAACCTGCGCCAGGGTAGAGCATTCTGGAATTATCTTGAAGATCACAACATTCCAACTACAGTTTTTCGGGTGCCCGGCAATTTCCCGGCAGTGGAATCGAAGGGGCGCACGCTGAGCGGGATGGGTACCCCCGATCTGGCCGGGACCTTCGGTACATTTTCCTATTATACGGATGACCCGCCTCCAAATCGAAACGACATTGCCGGCGGCGTGGTTTATCCGGTCAGACTTTCAAATAACGCGTTCGAGTCCAGACTCGTGGGTCCAAAGAACACTTTTCTGGAAAATGAACCGGATGCCACCATTCCCTTTAAGGTCTGGGTTGATCCCGAGTATAACACAGCGAAGATTGAAGTTCAGGATGTTCAAATTATTCTGCAGGAAAAAGAATGGAGCAATTGGGTGCAGGTCTCGTTTGAGTTGATTCCCGGCCTGCAATCCGTTTCGGGTATCTGCCGGTTTTATTTAAAAGAAGTGCGTCCGAATCTAAAATTATATGTTACTCCGATCAATATCGATCCTGCCGATCCGGCGCTACCGATATCAACGCCGGATGATTATGCAAAAGAAATACACAAACATTGCGGAAACTTCTATACGCAGGGAATGCCCGAGGAAACAAAGGCTCTGTCCTGGGATGTCTTTGATTATGATGATTTTCTAAGCCAAAGCGACAATGTTTTACAAGAGCGGCTGCTGCTTTTTAACTATGTTCTGGATAGCTTCGAAGATGGGTTTCTTTTCTTTTATTTTTCCAGCACCGACTTAAATGTACATATGTTGTATAATATGATCGATCCGGATCACCCCACGTTTGAAATTGAGCAGGCCCTAAAGTATGCCGAAGTCATCCCCACAATTTATGAAACGGCGGATGCTGTGGTTGGCAAACTTATGGCAAGAATTGGTGAGAACACCACCTTAATTGTCATGTCCGATCATGGTTTTGCGCCGTTTAGACGCGCGGTTCATCTCAACACCTGGCTCAAAAATGAAAAATTTATGACCTTGAAAAATGAATCTAAACAGGCGGAAAGCCAGTTCCTCCTGAACGTAGATTGGGCTAAAACACGGGCCTATTCACTAGGCTTTAATGCACTCTATCTAAATCTGGAAAATCGCGAGAAGAGCGGAATTGTTAAGCCGGAAGAAAAAGAGATGCTGTTACGGGGAATTACCGAAAAACTCCTCGCTTTACGAGATCCGAAAAATGGCAATCAAGTCATCCACCGCATTTATCGAGCGGAAGAAATCTATTCAGGGGGAAAACTGGAAAACGCACCCGACCTGGTCATTGGTTACAACCGCGGTTACCGTGCGTCCTGGGAAACGACAATTGGGAGTTTACCATTAGAATGGATAGAGGACAATCTCGACCGTTGGAGTGGCGACCACTGCATGGCTGCGGAGCTTGTACCGGGGGTAATTTTAGCGAATAAAAAACTTAACACACTTTCTCCTAAGCTTTATGATTTAGCACCGACAATCTTGGCCGAGTTCGGAATTTCGAAGCCAGATGTAATGGTTGGGAAAACTATATTTGATAAGAACTTACTTTGAGGAAAAAAATGGCCGGCACAAAAGTAAAACTCGAAAAAGAACTCTACCAGCGCGTTAAAGAATTCTCAAATAAAGCAGGTTACTCATCTATTGATGAATTTGTCAGCCACGTGTTAGAGGAGGCGGTCGGCTCACTTGAGCCAGCGGAAGATGAAGAAGTTGTAAAACAGCGTCTTCAAGGCCTTGGCTATTTGAAATAGAATTATGGAAATCATCAGCACAATCTTAAATTCATTTTTCGGGTTCCTTTTTTTCCCATTCAAGACGCTTGCTCCGGTTTGGGGGATGCTTTTTGTTTCTTTCGCCAGCGGTATTATCATGCTGTTAATATTCAAGGCAACTTCGGACCAGGCAGGGATAAAAAAAGCCAAGAATAAAGTTAGAGGACATTTTTTAGCTATTCGACTTTATCGCGACGATTTAGGTTTAATGTTTGGGACGGTAAAAAACCTTCTCATTAGCAATTTTCTTTATCTTAAAAAAGCGTTTCGTCCAATGTTGTTTCTCATGATACCGGTGGGAATCATCCTTCTTCATCTCGCAGGTCGATACGAAAAACGTCCTTTCCAAATCGGCGAAACAACGGTTTTAACTCTTAGGCTAGCCGAAAATACCTCTTGGGAACAGCTCAAAAAAGTTGAAATTGATGTTCCTGACGGTTTAAAACTTGAGACTCCACCGGTTAGAATTGTACAGCTTAGCGAGATTAGCTGGCGGATAAGAGTTGAGGAACAAGGCGAATATTGGGTGGCCTTTAAGCTGGCTGACCATGTTGTTAAGAAAAAAATCGTGGTGAACGAGATATTACTTCCATTAGACTCCAAAGTTACCCGAAGTAGTTTTTCTACCCTCCTTTCAAATACAGACGAATCGAGCCTGCCCGAGTCCGGGCCGTTTTTAGCCATAGAGATGAGGTATCCGAAGCGCGAGTTTGATATGTTTGGCTTTGAGCTGCACTGGTTGTTATCTTTTTTCCTGCTCAGCTTAGTTTCCGGTTTTGCCTTCAAACGATTCCTTAGAGTTGAATTTTAATTTATTTGAAAATGATGGAGCGGTTCAAGATCAATTTTTCGAAATTCCGAGCCTCTCATAAATCGGTTCTGCGGGCGATTATTTTAGTAGCGGCCCTATCTTTGATTTGCCTGTCGGCGGTTGAAATAGCTTTTTCATGGAAAACCGACCGCTATGTTAGCCATGCTTCAGCAGTATATATTACGTTGGCGAATGATTTGGTCGACGGTACATTTTATCCGCCCTATTTTGGGGAAAATGGCTACAGAGGAACAAGATATTTGCCGCTATATTTTTCCTCACACGCAGGCCTGATCAAGCTGTTGGGAGATCCATTGAAAGCGGGTTACCTGCTGGGCTCAATTGCGGGCGTTCTATTACTAGTTGGCATTTATAAATTTATTAGAAAAATTGGTGGAAACTTTTATATGGCTTTTGGTTTCATGGCTTCTGTTTTCGGCTGCGCGTTAACCCCCATATTGATGACATCGATCAGGGGAGACATCTTGCCGGCAGCCTTGAATATTTGCGGCCTTGCTCTTTTCGTAGGTTCATGCGAGCTATCTAAGAAAAGGCTGGTGACCATTGCATTGATATTTTCGCTGGTTTTTGCGGCAAAAATTACCTCTATTTTCGGAGTTACAGCTGTTTGTGTTGTGTTATTATTTCAGAGGAAGATAAAAGAAAGCATAATGTTGGCGCTAATGACGCTGTTAGGGTTTTCTCTCGTCATTGGGATTTCCCAATTTCTGAGCGAGGGACGATTTATTGAGGGAGTCTGGGGTGTTGCCGCAGCCGGTTCATCGTTGGAAGGTTGGCTCAAAATTCCAACCAGGATTCGCGATATTATGCTGTATCTGGATGGCGTAACGTGCTTGTTTTTAGGGTTAGGTGTAGCCACATTTGTAGTTCTTCCCAAGCAACAGCGAACACATGTTTCTACGGTATATTTCTTGCTGGTTGTGTTTGTAACAACAATATCGTTTTCAAATCCAGGGCTTCATATTAACCATTTTCTGGAGCCTTTGGCGGCCTCAGTGTTATTGATAGCATCAATGCTGGTAATAAGGAAGGATCGTTTTGAAGTCTTTGCTCTGGGTGCAATTGCTTCAGTGCTTATTATTGCAGTTGGAATTGCGTTTACCTCCCCTAGAAGAGGGCGCGGGCAAGAGCAGCAAAAACGTTATGCAGCGGCAATCGAAAATCTCAAAGAAGTAAAAGGCCCTATACTATCAGATAATTCTTATATCCCAACTCTAATGGGTCAAAAACCATTCATGCTCGATGCATTTGTGTTTCGGATGATAAGAGAAAAAAAACCTTCCTCCTCTTCCTTCGCGGCTCCTTTATTCGACAGGCTGGAAAGAAGATGGTTTGAGGCCATTGTATTGGAGAAATGGGCGGCTTCAATACCTGGATTGCATTTTGGGAAGGGCTTTTATGAAACTGTGGAAAGAAATTATTGTTTGGCCAAGGAAACCAAGCATTGGTTGTTTTATTTCAGGTGTGACGAGAAGAAAAGTATCTCAGATTCCATGGAAATCTCACAAATAAGTGGCAAGGTTCTCCCTAATGAGTAATTTATCCAGCGTTCCACGGGTCGACATACGAGCAAAATACCGGGATCGTTTGGCCAATCGAGATGCTGTGGTTAAGGCTTTGAATGAGGCAGGCATACAAGCGCGTCATCCTTATCCTTTCGCAGGTCATGAACTCCATGCTTTTAAGTCACTGGAATATCATCCGGGAACGTTCTCGGTTGCGGAAAACTGGGTGCGCCAGTGCTTCAGTCTGCCGATTTATGCGGAAATACCAATAGGAGTTATTCCCGCGCCGGCAGATATCTTAAACCACTCTGTTTATCATTAGGAGGCGTACGCCATGCTGCAAATCGGACTCATTGGAACAGGGTATTGGGGCCCTAATCTTGCAAAGTCTTTTGAACTTACCGGCAAAGCTGAGGTTCGTTGGCTTTGCGACCTGGATTCTAGACGACTGGAACAGCTATCACAAAAATACCCTCATGCCCATGCGACTTCTGAACTCAGTAAGCTGCTTGGGGCTAAGGACTTGGATGCGGTTGCCATTTCTACTCCCGCCGGAACCCACTATGAGATCGCGCGTCAGGCGCTTGAAGCCAACAAACATTTATTGGTTGAAAAACCGATAACCTTAAATTCAAAAGAGGCGCTGCAATTGATCCGCGTTGCTGAGAAGAGAGAACTGATTCTTATGGTTGGACATGTCTTTGAATACAACTTTACTATTCGGGCTCTCAAAAATTTAATGGACTCCGGTGAATTAGGGGAAATTCATTATCTCAACTTCGAACGCACAAATCTTGGCCCTGTTAGAACAGACGTTAATGCTCTTTGGGATCTTGCCTCGCATGACATTTCAATCATGTGCTATCTGCTGGATGGCGCTCCTAAGGATGTCACGGCCCGGGGGCAGGCTTTTCTTAACGCCGATGTAGAAGATACGGTTTTTGCAACATTTACTTTTTTGAAGGATATTATAGCCCAAGTGAGCGCCAGTTGGTTGAACCCTCGAAAGGTCAGACAAATTACCGCAGTTGGCAGCAAAAAGATGGCTATCTGGAACGATTTGGACCTGCAGAGCCCCATCCAGATTTACGACAAAAGGGTGGAGGAACCTGCAGAGATTCCAGACACATTTGATGGTTATAAAACTGCCGTTGTAGACGGAGGCGTTTACATTCCTCATATAGATCAAAACCAACCCTTGCTAGCCGAATGTGAGCATTTCATCGAATGTGTTGCACGAGGAGAGCGACCTCAGTCGGACGGTTACAGCGGTTTAAGGGTTGTACAAGCCCTCGAGGCCGCAACGGCGAGCATGAAAAACCAGAGTAAAATTACGCTAATCAAAGCTGAACCGGGCGACGATCACAAGCCAAGGGTTAGTATGAAAGATAAGCAGAGATTAGATCATTTTGTCGATGTTGTTCATGCAAATCTTTCTGCCGAACATACCCGATGGAGAGATTCCGGCTCAAAGACCGCAGGTGCACGCGCGAAATAAAAACACATGGAAAAAATCTGAAAGGCAGCTATGAGTCAAGAAGAGTCAGTATTTATTCATCCTAAAGCGTTAGTTGAAACTGAAGACATTGGTTCAGGCACGCGCATTTGGGCTTTTGTTCATATTAGCACTGATACTCATGTCGGAAAGGACTGTAATGTGTGTGACCACGTGGTCGTACAGTCCGGGGTTCATATTGGCAATCGTGTAACACTCAAGGAGCAGGTCGTCATCGGTACCGCATCTCATATAGAGGATGACGCTTTTCTAGCACCATCAGTCATAATGCCGAACGACAGTGTGCCGCGCAGCCCCCGAATGGCCGGCGTCCCGGAGATAGCTGAGCGCTATTCCACTCCGAAAAATTGGCTTGCGCCAGGCCGAATTTGCCGGGGTGCAAGTATCGGAACCGGCGCCCTCATTATGCCAGGGGTAGTCGTAGGGGCTTATGCTATGGTGGCCGCTGGGACTATTATTACAAAAAACGTTGCCCCTCACCAGTTACTTGTCGGGAACCCGGGACGGCCGAGAGGGTGGGTATGCCTGTGCGGTATGCGGCTCGCTGAATCAAAGTCCGGGATGTGGAAATGTGCTGAATGTGGCAGAAATTTCCAGCATACGGAGAGCCATGGCCTTGTATTTGAAGGTTGAGAATGTATAAAAAACAGCGAATTCTGCTGCTCACTGCAGCCTATAACGAGGAGCTCAAAATCGGGGAAGTTATCCGGAGAGTGCCCGATAACCTTGTTGATAAGATACTGGTTATTGACGATGGTTCGACAGACCGGTCAGCCGAGATGGCCCGGGAAGCTGGCGCAGATGTGATCCGTCTCGAATCTGTCCGCGGCGTTGGTTTTGCAATTCGAATTGGGTATGAGCAAGCCAGGAAAGAAGGGTTTGATATTGTCGTAACGATCGCTGGGAACAATAAGGATAATCCTGATGAAATTCCGCAACTTCTGGATCCGATCTGTGACGAAGGCTGCGACTTCGTTATCGGTTCACGTTTCCTTGAGGGTGGAGGATACGGTGGAGATATGCAGGCTTATCGTAAGTTGGCTACACGTTTACATCCCTGGTTGCTTGGTTTGTTTTGTGGGAAGAAGATTACTGAGAGTACGAATGGTTTTCGGGCAATCAAAGTCTCAGTTTTTGAAGACAAGCGTATCGATTTGACTCAGAGTTGGCTGAATCATTATGAACTTGAAGTCTACTTATTGATGAAACTTATTAAGCTGGGTTATAAAATGAAAGAAATACCCTGCACCAAGATTTATCCGGCAAAGCGTCTTGGTCGAACAAAAATGCGGCCGGTTTTGGACTGGTGGAAAATGCTGCGACCCATTTTTATCGTAGGATTGGGATTACGTAAATGAATAATCGAAGGATCGAATTAGAGTTATCAGCGATTTCAAAAGTTAATTGATTTTTTTTGTACATTATGTTACCGGATTGAGATGTATTTGAATTTTGTGCAAAATAAGTTTCAGCCCGATAAAATATTCCTGGTGCTGGGACTGTTGTCGGTTCTCATCGGCATTGTATTT
>SMXC01000152.1 GCA_004356825.1 Caldithrix sp. | reverse complement strand
CTGGCCATCTTTGAAGAGTAGTACCGCCGGGATAGAACGGATGCCGTATTGTCCGGCGATTTTGCCATTAGCATCAACGTCTAATTTCCCAACTTTGGCGCGTCCTGCAAAATCTGCTGCTACTTCTTCGATTGCAGGGGCGATCATGTGACAGGGTCCGCACCAGTCGGCCCAAAAATCTACCAGAACCGGCTGGGAATTATCGAGTACCTCTTTTTGAAAGTTCGCATCAGTCAACGTAACGTATTTTTTGTCCGAGGTCATTTTTGATTCTCCTTTCTTTAATTGGACACCACCTCTGTTGAAGCTAACTTCTTATTTTGATGTTAGTAAATTAGTTGTACCCACACTGCTATTCTCGGGTGGGAATTTTTCCAAAATATGCTTCACTGCCTCATGGATTTTGTCTTCTGTTATGATGCCGCTGTCATCAACTTCATCAATATAGAGCCCACGCCAGAGCAATTCATTTGATGCAGGGTCAATAAAGTCCAGGATTAGGGTAGCCTCTTTATATTGGTAACCATACAGCCCACCATTGTTATAGTATCCCGACCCATAACCAAAGCCGTAGTATCTCGACCGGTAGCCAAACCCGGAATAGCCGTGCCAGTAACCATGTCCATACCCGTACCCGAATCTGTCAGATCTTACATCCACTTTGTCCTCGACAGCAATGGAGTAAGCAATCAAAAAATCGGGATTGTTGGCTTGCTTCGACAAGCGCTTCGCGGCCAATTCTGCTTCAACTGCTTTTCTCAATCGTTTTTCGAAAAGCGAGTTTTTTGCAAGACCATTTGAACCGGAATATTCAGATTCAGATTTCCAATCAAAAGTTTTTAACCTTGCGAAATTAATTTCGCGATCGTAGTCTGATCTGACCAGTCTCCCGGAACAACTTATCAGTCCCGTTACCAGAACCAAACCTAAGACCACCTTTGTATTTTTCATATCTTGACTCTCCTTTTGTTTAAAGTTCACCGCACTTTAATTCAAGCTTCGTGCCAAAAATAAAAAAGCCATTTGGATGGAGTTCCAAATGGCTAATTATATTGAAATTAGTTATATTAAAAATGTTATTGACGAGTCGTGGAGAGAAGATTAAAATTCCTAATATTTTGGGAGTTTTACGAAATAATGGGGACGTTACGCCTTGCGTTGGATGCTGAGTTTTTTCATCCGTGCTTCCAAAGTGGTGGGTTTTAAGCCCAGGACCTTTGCTGCGCCGCTTTCGCCGCTCACACGCCAGCGAGTCAACTCCAAAACCTCAAGAATGTGCATCGATTTTTCCATTTTATCGGAAGGAATCGGTACATCGCGGATAGAGTATTTAGCATCAATAGCCGTTAATTAAAAATAAAACGCACAAATGCTCCTTTTTAAAACGAAGCGTTTGTGTATAAGATTGAAATAGTGGTAACACCCCTGAAATACTCAGACTAATCAATAAATGCTGTTAACTACCGCCGAGGATTTTGCCTTGCTTTTCCTTTCTACAAATTCCGCTTCCTCCCCGGGTATAACCTCATCGACCGTTTTTCAATTATTTGTTCATCAGTAAATCCAGTCATTTAACAACGCTTTATTAACAGCAAGAATTCGGTAGCGATTCTCTCATAAAATTCCTCCTGCGCCTATTTGCGCTCTATAATGTAGGCTGTAGATTTCTGCTTCACAAGGATCACCTGCCTTTCAGGTTTTTTGATAAATCTTTTAGCTCAGCTTAGATGTGAATAAGCCCGGGGAAAACCAAAGGCAGCGCTGCGGAAGGTAGATGTCAAGTAACTTTATTGGAGAGAAAAATCAAAAGGGAAATAATCATCCTGCTTTGCTATTGTGGAAAACTACAATAATTTAACTGTAGCAGGAACAAAAATATTGAAATCATTACATTTGATTCTCTACCTCCTGAAGAGAATCGTTTTGCCAACTCGTCATTGTTTTGTCTTCTTACGTTGACGTTGCCAGCGTTTATCTTTATTTTCATAAGCTTTCTTTATGCTTGCCTTACGGCGTATATATATGTTTTTCTCAAAAGAAATATGCACCACACCTTCGCTGTCAACTAAGTCAATGTGATAGGTCCGTTCCAGCGACGGCTCATGGCTCAGTTCCCTTTTGAATAGCCTCAACTTCTTCCTGCTCTAATATGAACCGTGCGTACATGGTTGTCCGTCCTGGCTTTCTAAACCGAATGGTGGCTGCTTTATCCCAGACAATATACTTTGGCCCGAGAAGTTTGATAAACATAATCATGTAGATTGGATCGACAGCCCCGTACATGCTGCCGCCGAAGATAGTACCCACATAGTTCCGAGTCTTCCAATTCAGGGGAAGCTTGATCCGCACCTCACCGAAGTCACCAGCAATATAGGTAATCCTCGCAGCTGTACGGCGATAAGCAGGGAAAAGGTTGAAACCCCAACGTAATAGACGATTCTAATTGATTCATTCATATGGTTTTTCCTCTAATTTTGCACGACTACTCTAAACAGCTCAGCGGCCCAACTTGTTACTGTGGGGATCCGCTGCAACGGCTGTTAAGTGCCATTTCTCAGCAATACACTATTTCATTTTAATTACCATGAATGTCATATCATCATCCTGGGGTCGCCCGTTCGCCCATGTCTTTCCGGCTTTTACCAGATGCTGAATTATTTGCTCGGGCGTCCGTTTTGCCACTTCTTCAAACAACGTTTTCGTCCGTTCGTCACCCAGCATGTCGTTTTGCTCATTAAACATCTCAGGTAATCCGTCACTCATAAAAAGAACCGTGTCGCCCTCGTTCAGACTGAGGTCTTTCCGCTGGTATGGAAAATCAGGAAACATTCCTAACGGCATGCCCTTGAGGATCACTTCCTCAACGCGACCCGTTGCAGCACGATAAACCAGCGTATATGGCATACCTGCCGCAGCCAGCAGCAGTTGATGCCCTTTGAACTTGGCTATCGTCATCGCCATATACAATCTGCGAAAACCCATCTCCTTGAGCGCTTTTGAGGTTTTTTGCAAGATGCGGACAGGCTCAGGGTCGTGTGCCAGTGCCTTGAACAGGCTTTTTGTCGAGGCTACCATCGTGCCTGCCCGGAGACCGTGGCCAGTAGCGTCGCCGATCGCGGCTGTTAAAGTGCCGTCATCCTCCAGCTTAAAATCATAGTAATCGCCGCCGACTTCGGACGCCGTTTGCATATAAACAGCAATGTCAAGATTGGCAAGAACCGGAACGTCTTTAGGCAGCATGGAGAGCTGCAGCTGACGGGCTTTTTCCAATTCGCGGGTCTTTCGGTCATTTTCCGTCTCACAAAGACTGAGGGCCATTTCTTGCTCTCTGGCCCGGCGCTCCTCCGCTAGGGCCTTGGCAGAAAGTTCCATGACCTGGACTAGCTGCGCTTCATTTTCCGCCTCCGATTGTTTGCGTTCGGTGATATCACGAACAACACCAGTGAACATCCGTCGGTCGTCCATGTGAAATTCGCCGATGGATAATTCCAACGGGAAGACCGTGCCATCTTTGCGCCGACCGCTTACTTCACGTTCAATGCCAATGATCTTTTTAATTCCCGGGTTCCGGTAATCCGCTATATAGCTATCGTGTTCACTATGAAAGGGTTCAGGCATCAGCACGTTGACATTCTGGCCCAGGACTTCTGCAGAAGTATAGCCGAAGACCCTCTCTGCTGCCAGGTTAAACGACTCGATTATTCCGTGTTCATTAATCGTGATTATGCCATCCGCTATATTCTCTACAACGGAGCGATGCTCCTCCACACTTTCGTGTAATGCCTTGTTACGGTCATTCACGTGTTGGATCATGGTCCGAAAGCCGTACGCTAGAACACCAACCAACAAGACGCCCCCTGCCATCAGCAGGAAAATTATGATCACGCTGCGCTTACCGATGGTGTCCGATCCAGCCACAATATCCTGATAGGAAGCCACCAGCGTCAGCCCGAGATAACGCTCCGGTAGAAGCGGATCGAAGTGTTTCTTGAGGAAATGAACCACCTCGGGTTCTCCCCGGGCGTGGGAACGTAGTGACATTTCAATGTCACGATTACTTGGCTCGAACAACCCCGCCAACTCAGTGAACATTTCCTTCTGAATCCGGTGCCTTTCCCCTAGGTCGAAGCCGAAGGCAAGGATACCGTCAGGATGCAAAAGAAAATCCCCGGCGGAATTGGTGACGTACGGGATAACTCCTTCGGACGCCGATCCCGCCATCATCTTCAGTGTCTGGCCGAAATCCATGTTGATGACAACGACCCCGAAGATTTCACCGTCTATGGGGTACACAGGTACGGCGACCCGGACCATCGGGACGTGTGGCTCGACCACTTCGCCGTGCTCGCGGTTCAAGGTGATATCAGATATGTGGACCTCGCCCGGTTTCTGCTGAATGGCGCCCTGCATATAAGGTTGGTCCAACTTCTTCTGAAGATCCTTGTCGGGTACCACAACGAGCGTATCATTTTTCCGATCGACGCGAACAATCTCACGGCCCTCGTCGGCCGCACCGATGTAGCGAATCTGGGTGTACCCGGGTTTAGCTTGAAGAAATTCTGTGAAGATGATCATTAAGCGCTGGCGCCACAATTTTTCCGTGGAGCCGTCTCCGTCTAAGGGGTCGATCCCCCCCGCCATGCGCGCGCGGAGAATGCCTTGGATCGGTGGTGTCTTGGACAGAAACAGCACATCCTGACGGAGTGTCTGGATACCGGAGACAAGCCGAATACCCATCAGGATTGCCTCGTCCCCGAGGTTCTTCACTTCTTGGTTGACAAGAGCAACGTTGTGGGCCTTGTATACGATTAACCCTACCGTTCCTGCTGTGATTAGGAACAAAACGAAGGAGATTATGGACATTTTATATATAGCAGAAGTTGTCTTAAACACTTCGATTCACCTCATCTTCTCTTTCATGGCACAACTTTGAACATCTTTATATTACTTTTTTTCTAGGTTTCATTTCAACGAGCGGCAAGCATATCAGCTGCCCGCAATCGTTATTGACGGGTGTGAAATTCTTCAAGAACGTGCTTTACAGCCTTGGTAATTTCCGCCTCCGTTATTTCCCGATCTTCAATCGCGCCGACGTACCACCCTTGCCAGATCAGTTGTTTTGATTCAGGGTCAATAAAGTCTAAGATCAAGATTAATTCATTTGATTCAAGGTCAAGAAAGTCTAAACTTAAGGTGTCCTCCCTGTATTGTCGCACATCCTGCTCCTCTGCATCATAAAATCCCTTGTAACTATATCCCATGTATTCATATCCACGCAATGTCTGCTCTAATTTATCCTCCAACTGATCCTCCGACTCATCCGCAAAAGTGATAATGTAAACAATTAAAAAATCGGGCTCGCCTGTTGTTTGCTTTTGATACCCCATAGCTGATAACTCCCTGTCCACGGCATTTTTTATTCGTTTTTCCGACGGTGTATAATGTGCTGGAGGATAGGAACTGGGGTTTTGGGGTTGCGCCACCAAGTCAAAAGTTTGGTAATTAGCGAAACTAACTTCACGATCATAATCTGATTTTACAAAGAGCGAGGAACAACTCATAAGCCCTGTTATCAAAACAAGGCCAAAGAATAACATTATTTTTTCCATGATTTAATCTCCTTTTATATCTGTTCGGTTTTAAAATATCGTCTTAAAAAGATGCCATCCCGATCAACCTGCCCAGCATTTTGCACAATTGAGCAATTTCTTTATTGTGCGGTTTTTTGGGTTTCGTAGTCAGCCTGCTGCGCAGGCACAATGTAGTTATCGAAGAACCACCCTGAAAGCTGTTCAAGTGACAAATAAAAGCTAATGGCCAGCAAGGCAATCATAACGCTGGCCAAGACGGTATTCCGGAGCTTACGTTTGGGATCCACAGAACACTGGTTCTGTTTCCGTCTGTAAAGGATTATGCCGAAAACTCCAATGCCCACTGCTAAACCACGGAGTATCCATGCGCCCAACCCAGCCGAACCGTCTTCGTGATAGAAAAAGTTGGCAAATGAAATCGCGTAAATCCCACTCACCAAGCCGAACATGAAGAGCACTGCGGGAGCAACACAGCAAATGATACCTGTTAAGCCCGAAGCACCGGCAATCTTAAGCGCCCATCCCAAAAAGCTCGGTTCTTTAGTTTGAGTTCTTTTCATCGGAAACCTCCTTTGTACTTTTTCATTTTCTCTCTCCATTCTCCAGAAGAGCGTTAAATTTGTCTTCTATCATTCTCTTTGGAACTGGCCCATCGATATGATCCACAACCTGACTAATTTTTAAAAAAGAGAAGTGTTAGGGGAACCCGGATGCCGTATTCTTTGGCCACTCGCTCATTGTCATCAATATCCAGCTTAGCTATTTTAATTTTGACCACTAAAATCATCAGCCAATTCTACCATTATTGGAAACAGTATACCTCTGTGACCAAATCCTCTGTAACCATGATTACTGTGACCATATCCACTGCTACCATATCCACTGTGACTATATCCCCTATGTACCATCATAGTCTGCTTTTATAAAGCTAAAGCGCGGGGAACAACTCAGAAGCCATGTTATCAGAACGAGACCAAAAAATAACATTATTTTTTTCATGATTTAAATCTCCTTTTATATCAGTTGCCCTTTAAAATCAGCAGCGAGTTTTTCCAATATTGGAGCCAGAATGTAACAGAATCCACACCAATCTTAAGCACTGGAACAACTTATTAGCCCTGTTACCAGAACCAAACCTAAGACCAATTTTGTATTTTTCATAACTTGTCTCTCCTTTGTTTGAAGTTCACCGCACTTTAATTCAAGCTTCGTGCCAAAAATAAAAAAGCCATTTGGATGGAGTTCCAAATGGTTAATTATATAGAAATTAGTTTAATTGAAAATGTTATTGACGAACTGTGGAGAGAAGGTGGGAATTCCCAATATTATGGGAGTTTTACGACATAATGGGGACGTTACGCCTTGCGTTGGATGCTGAGCTTTTTCATCCTTGCTTCCAATGTCGTGGATTTTAAGCCCAGGACCTTTGCTGCGCCGCTTTCGCCGCTCACACGCCAGCGAGTCAACTCCAAAACCTCAAGAATGTGCTCCCGCTCAAGCTCTGCAAGAGTGGTGATGCGTGATACTTTAGAAGAGATGACTGTCTTCGAAAGCCAATCCTCTATTCTGAGCTGTTTTCCCGTACTGATAATCACAGCTCGTTCAATGATGTTCTCTAATTCCCGTACGTTACCCGGCCAATGATACCCCTGCAAAGCATCCATCACTTTCTGTGGAACGGTTTCTATTTTTTTTCCGGTCCTGATGGCAAACTTCTTGATAAAATGTCTTGCCAAAATTGGAATATCTTCCTTGCGTTCGCGCAGCGGGGGACTTTGAATGGGAAAGACATTTAATCGGTAATAGAGATCTTCACGGAAACTTCCATCCTCAATTGCTTTTTCCAAATCACGGTTGGTGGCCGATATGATGCGAACGTCCACTTTAGTAGTTTGTGGATTTCCCACGCGCTCGAATTCTCCCTCTTGCAAAACGCGCAGGAGTTTCGACTGCAATTCCAGCGACAGGTCGCCGATTTCGTCCAGGAAAATCGTTCCGCCATCCGCCAATTCAAAGCGGCCGATTTTGCGAGCCACTGCGCCGGTAAAGGCGCCTTTTTCATGGCCGAATAGCTCGCTTTCAATGAGGTTTGCCGGTAAGGCCGCACAATTTACTTTGACCAGCGGTCGGTCTCTACGATCGCTCAGGTTATGAACCGCCCGGGCAAGTAATTCCTTGCCAGTGCCCGTTTCTCCCAAAATCAGGACTGTTGAATCGGTGGAGGCCACCTGTTCCACTTTTCGCAGAGATTTTTTTAGCGCTGCTCCGGCCCCGATGATTTCTTCGAAGTTATGCTGGATCTTGATCTCTTCTTGCAAATAGATGTTCTCTGCTTGCAGACGGTTCTTCAACTGCTCAATTTCGTTAAGCGCTTTGCGGAGCGCTTCTTCTGCATGTTTTCGTTCGGTGATATCACTGGCATATACATTAACGTAACCGGCATCGGCAATCGGTGAAAATAAGATCGAGAATACTTGCTCATCGCAGTTAACCTCTACTTCTTCGCTGGTCCCGGATTTAAAGATGTGCGATATCTGGTCGCGCAATTCGTCCGGTAAGAAACAATCATCCTTACATTTCCAGGTTTTACGCAATGGCGAACTGCCTTCGTTTGAGTAAATGATTTCACCATCTTTTGAAATCCGCATGATCGGATTTGGGTTTTCGGCTGGGAATTTGGCCAGGCTCTTAATCTCTTCCCCGGCGCGATTTCGTTCCGTAATATCTCTAACCATTGCCATGACACATGTTTTATCGTTTAATCGGACGGCCGAAAACGATATTTCTGCAGGCAGGCGATGTTTATCTTTTCTAAGGCAGGAGAATTCATCGGTCTGAACGGGTTGGCCCCGCAAAACCTCGTCCAGGGTTCTCTTGAGTTGGACCATTTCTTCCGGATGAATTTTTTCTATGAGCAACCCGACGAGTTCCTCTTCATCATATCCCAACAGGTCAGATGCCTTTTGATTTGTTTCAACGATGCGATACTCGCCTGGGTCAATTATCAAAATGCCATCATTCACCGCGTTAAATATATCTCTAAAGCGTTTTTCGCTTTCACGGATTGTTTCTTCAGCGATGTCCATCGATCACTTCTTTTTCTTCAACATAATTATTCACTGTCGATAAGATAACACTCAACTCACCCACTCTTTATTGGAGATTGATGTCAATCAATTTGACCACACGCTGCGACGACGATAAATATCTGCCGAACAATTATTCTGCCAACTAAAGTTCTGATATCGTGCCGGTTGCCGACCTCTTGATTCCCAGTTTCTGCATGCGAGACCGTAGCGTATTTGGATTAATCCCCAAACGCAGTGCCGCGCCCTTTGTCCCTTCGATGCGCCAGTTGGTTTCCTGAAGAACCGACACAATATGGCTGCGCTCGATTTCTGCAAGCGTGCCCACGTTTTCAGCGGGGGCTGCCGGACTTTCCAGCAGTTCAAAACTTTCGTCCAATTGCAGGGTCTCGTCTCTTGCCAGGATGATCGCACGCTCAATGATATTTTCTACCTCTCTTACATTCCCGGGAAAGTGGTAGGTTTGCAGAGTCTTCATCACTTTCTGCGGTACTTGAGAAATCTTCTTTCCTAATTTTCCTTCGTATTTCTTGATGAAGTGGTTCACTAACAACGGGATATCTTCAGGACGTTCCCGTAGCGGCGGGAGTGTAATGGGGAACACATTCAGCCGGTAAAAGAGATCTTCACGGAAGGCTCCGGACCGGGTGGATTCCTCAAGATTACGATTTGTGGCTGCAATGACCCTGACGTCTATTTTAATCGTCTGCGTGCCGCCGACTCTCTCAAATTCACCTTCTTGCAAAACCCGCAGAAGCTTAGCCTGTAAGTCCAGAGGTAAGTCACCAATCTCATCCAGGAAAATGGTGCCGCGATCCGCAAGTTCAAAACGGCCTTGTTTACGGGAGAATGCGCCGGTAAATGCGCCTTTTTCATGGCCGAAAAGTTCACTCTCAATGAGATTTTCCGGCAAAGCAGCACAATTAACTTTTACCAGCGGCCTTTCTTTCCGAAGGCTTGTGGTATGCAAAGCCCGTGCAATGAGTTCCTTGCCGGTGCCGGTCTCTCCCAATATAAGAACGGTTGCATCGGTCACAGCTACCTGTTCCACATTTCTCAAGACTTTCTTAAACGATTTACTGGTACTGATAATTTCATCGAAGTTGTGCTCAAGTTTGATCTCTTCCTGCAGGTAAACGTTTTCGGTCTGCAGCCGGTCTTTTAATTGTTCAACCTCACGAAGGGCATCGTGCAACGCCTTTTCTGCTTGTTTGCGTTTGGTGATGTCGCGAAAGGTGACGACCGCCCCTAGCAGGTTATTTTTATCATCCCGAATTGGCGTGCTGATATATTCAACCGGGAAGCTGGAGCCATCTTTGCGCCAAAAGACCTCGGTGTCGACACGGTGAACAGCCCCGTCTTTAAACGCGGCGTAGATGGGGCATTCTTCCCTGGGGTAGGGTTTACCATCAGGTCTAGTATGATGAATGATGGCATGTTG
>SMXC01000151.1 GCA_004356825.1 Caldithrix sp. | reverse complement strand
TTCTATTATATTCCAAATTGTCTTGGTGAATTATACTGTTTAAATATTAGGAGCATCCCATGGAAGGCATTCAGGTGTCTGTCGAAAAAACAGGTCCACAGCAGAGCATCTCAGTCATCAAAGTAGGTGGGTACATTGACACGACTACTTCTGCTGAACTTGAACATTCTCTCGCATCAACTTTAAAGACAAATAGTCATAACATTATCATTGATTTGGGTAATGTGGACTATATAAGTAGTGCCGGATGGGGAATTTTTATCAGCGAGATTAAGGGGATTCGTGAAAAAAGCGGCGACCTAAAATTGGTACGCATGATACCTGAAGTATTTGAGGTATTTGAACTTCTCGAGTTTCATTACATATTAAAAGCCTTCGATACGGTAGAGGAAGCCATTTCCGATTTTGATCAGCTTGCACCTCAAAGAACTACCCTGCAAGCGCCTGAAAAACCTGAGTCTAATCATGAAAACGCAGCCCAACCAGTTTCTTATTCAGAGCCGGATGTTTTGGAGGTTAATCCCGGAGTTGATTCCGGACGCAATCTTGGCAGCATTGAAGAAAAATTACGCCAAATTATAATAGAGCAACCGGACTCGGGCACTTTTCAAATAATCAAAACTTTAAATACCCCCAGGTATGGCAATTTAAAAGTCGGCTATTTTAAAATCAGACAGCACCTGAAACAACTCAACCTTGATTCTAAGAAAAAAAGAGTCTCTTTTTTTAAACAGCAGACGTTCGGCTAATTCCGGCTTGGGAAAAGTGACTTTGATGCTTCCTGAAATTCGTTAATCCCCAACTACCCACTTTGGGTCTCCAAAATAAATTTGACTTTCCTTTTCTAAATAATTAAACTCACCCATCATGTTGAGTGCAGATTCGTCTAAGATACCTAGCAAAGACAAAGATTCAAGCGTGAAACATCTCGTCTTTCAGATTTTTCGCACGGAATCTCATTAGATACCCTCGACATCGGTGCATTTGTGCACAAAACGCCAACTCCCGCATGTTTTAAAACAATTTTGCAGAACTGGCTAAACTTTAACATGGTTCACTTATCTCTATATTATTTTTTGAAGTATGTTTATAGATCACGCAACAATCAGTGTTAAGGGCGGTAACGGCGGCAGTGGGTGTGTGAGTTTTCGTCGTGAAAAACATGTGCCTAAAGGCGGTCCCAATGGCGGTGATGGCGGCAAAGGTGGAGACGTTGTGATTCAGGCAGCCTCGCAATTGTCAACGCTTCTTGATTTTCGCTATCGTCCTAACTTCAAAGCGGCAAGAGCAACGCACGGCAAGGGGAGCGACAAACACGGTAAGGGTGGAAAAGATCTGATCGTTAAAGTACCGCTGGGGACAAGCATAAAAGAAAATGGCAAGATAATTTCAGATCTGGTTGAGGAGGGGCAAAGTATTATAGTAGCTAAAGGCGGCCGCGGTGGCCGCGGAAACGCACGTTTTGTCACCTCAACAACTCAAGCGCCGCGCGACTGGGAGCCCGGCGAATTTGGAGAGGAAAAGACCCTGGAATTGGAGCTCAAGTTGATCGCAGACGTCGGGTTAGTCGGGTTGCCAAATGCCGGTAAGTCAACTCTGATTTCCAAGTTTTCCGAAGCCAGACCTAAAATTGCCGACTACCCGTTTACTACGCTCAAACCAAACCTCGGCATAGTTAGGTATAGAGACATCGGAACATTTGTTATGGCTGACATACCCGGCATTATTGAGGGCGCGCATTTTGGTAAAGGCCTGGGACTTGAGTTTTTACGCCACATCGAAAGAAATAAGCTTCTTCTGATTTTGGTTGACTGCACCAGTGAGAATTTAAATGAAGAATTATCAGTCCTGCTGGGTGAGCTAAAACAGTATAATCCAAACTTATTGAAAAGACCGCGGTTTATTTTATTAACTAAAATCGATTTGTGCCCGGATGAAGATTTTACTGAGTTTGAGCAAGCGATAGGGATGCCGGTTTTAAAAATTTCAAGTGTTACGGGTACCGGGCTGTCGGAACTCAAGGATATGATTTGGGAAGAACTTCAAAGAATGGAGTCGAACCCGCGACCCTCAGATGCGCGGTCAGCCGATCTATCCGGTTGAGCTACGCGCACTCTTTAGGCGAGATGCCAGACGTGAAATGTGAAACGCGGGGAAAACCAAAATCGTCTGCCGTTTCACGTCAAATTGCTGGGGTGCAGGGATTCGAACCCCGATTACACGAGCCAGAGTCGCGTGTCTTGCCATTGGACCACACCCCAGTTTCAATTCAATTACGTTTCAGCATGTTCGATAGCGTGACTCTCCAAAAAATGAATAGCCGTTTTTAGACGTTTAATTACTCTATCTTTTCCGAGAAGTTCCATGACTTCAAAAATTCCCGGGCTAAAAGAAACACCGGTCAAAGCGAGCCTTAAAGGATGAATGACCTTGCCAGCACCTTTATCCAATTCTTCAGCCAAACTTCGAATAACCGGTTCCAGAAGAGAAACCTTGAAATCATCCAAATTCTCAAGCCGATTCTTCAAACGATTAAGTTGTTCAATTATCTCCGGACCTTTCCAGTGTTTTTTTACAGCTTTTTCTTCATAGGTTTGCGGATCTTTGAAAAAATAGCAACTCATCTCCGAAATTTCCACGAGCCTTTTTAATCGCGGTTTCATTAGGGCGATTATCTTAAGCAAATAGGCTTCATTCTTGGCGACATAATCATTACTAATCAGTCCCGTTTTTAAGAACTCGGGCGTGACCAATTCTAAAAGCTTCCGATCAGTCAGCGCCATCAAGTATTGCCCATTGAGCCACTCAAGTTTTTTTTCATCAAAACCTGCGCTTTTCTTTTGAATGCCTGAAAGATCGAATTCCTGAATGAGTTCCTCACGGCTAAACAGCTCTCGGTCATCGCCTGAGGACCAGCCCAAAAGCGACAGAAAATTCAAAAAGGCTTCCGCTAAATATCCGGATTTTTCATATTCGCCGACGGCAGTGGCGCCGTGGCGTTTACTCAACCTTTGTTTGTCGGGGCCGAGAATCAGTGGTACGTGCACAAAGATCGGACAAGCCCATCCGAATGCGTGAAAAAGCAAAACGTGCTTTGGCGTGTTTGACAGGTGATCATCGCCGCGGATGATGTGTGAAATCGCCATTTCGTGATCGTCGACAACCACTGCCAGATGGTAGGTCGGGTAGCCATCTGAGCGCTGAATGATGAAATCATCTAACTGAGCGTGGTTTACTCTGATCTCGCCGTAAACCCGGTCGCTGAAAACGGTTTCACCCTCAGGAAGTTTAAACCTGACCACAAACGGTCTGCCTTCTTTTTCAAAAGCTGTTATTTCTTCCGTTTTCCGGCTGAGGCAAATACGGTCATGTTTGTATTTGTAATCCAGCTTTTCTCTGGCAGCATTTTGGCGCTTCGACTCCAGCTCCTCTTTAGAGCAAAAACATTTGTAGGCCTTGCCGTCTGCAATCAATTGTGCGGCCTGCGTTTTGTAAACTTCAAGTCGAGCAGACTGATAAACGATTTCCCCATCCCAGTTTAAGCCGAGCCACTGCATGCTCTGAATGATTGCTGCCACCATTTCTTCGCCGGAACGAGCGACATCAGTATCCTCTATTCTCAATAGGAATTTCCCGCCGTGCTTTCTCGCAAAGAGCCAGTTGAAAATAGCGGTGCGCGCGCCGCCGACATGCAAATACCCGGTCGGACTTGGGGCAAAGCGTACTCTTATGTTTTCCAAATTTAAGTGAGCCTTGTATTTAAAGAATACAAAAATTACCTAAAATACCGATTCCATCCCGGTCTTCGGAATGGAATCGTTTCAGCTAATAAAAAAGCGGAGAGGGTGGGATTCGAACCCACGGTAGAGTTGCCCCTACGCAGGTTTAGCAAACCTGTGCCTTCGACCAACTCGGCCACCTCTCCGAATCTCGAACATTGAAGATAAAGGATGGAGAATCGAAAAAAGAAAATTTCACAGATAGGCTTTAGCAATCGTAACAGCTAATAAACCGCTTAACTTTTGATTTAATTTTCTATCTTCTATTCTCAACCCAGCGGAGGGCGAGGGACTCGAACCCCCAAGGGCGTGAACCCAGCGGTTTTCAAGACCGCCGCCTTACCAATTAGGACTAGCCCTCCGGATATTGAAAAAAGCTTTGAAAGGTACTAAACTTTCCGTTATAAGTCAACTGCTTTTTGGGTCGGCAAAAAATGCTCGGGCACTATAGTCTGTTGGGATAAATTGTGGCTCCATAAAGAAGCTTTTCTGCGCCAGCCTGAGAACTTTCATGGCAGGTGAAATGTAATCGAGGACTTAAATTGCGGCGGCCAAAAATTTATCAGAAAGTCCTTCAATATTCTGAGCAGAAATTTCTCCTCCCTTGATTCTTGTCCTGGAATTAAATATATTTGCAAAAGTAGAACCTAACATCGGTGTATAAATTAACATAAATTACTATGAAGCTATTATGAAATCTATCAAACTTGGAATTATCGGATGCGGCATTGCAGCTACTGAACTTCATTGGCCGGTCTTACAAAAATTAAGAGATAAATTTAAAATCACAGCAATTTGCAATAACACCGAACCGAAGGCAAAAGAGTTTTCTGAACTGGTTGGCGGTGTTCCTTACGTACTCGATTATAGAGAATTATTGCAAAACCCGGATGTCGAAGCAATTATTATAGCGCTGCCGATTTATTTGAATAACCAGGTTACTAAAGACGTTCTGTCTGCCGGAAAGCACGTTTTTGTTGAGAAACCTCTGGCCGCAAACATTGAGGAAGCCCGCGACCTGCTTGAATTTGGACAGCCGTTTCCGCAGGTTAAAATGGTAGGAGAAAATTGGTACTTTCATCCGGTTTTTCATCGAGTGAAAGAATTAATCGCTGAAGGTCGAATTGGCGATCCCTACGCAATTTTCTGGGATATTTTTCAACGGGTTACTTTGGATAGCAAATATGCGCAAACGAAATGGCGGATTGAGCAGAAACATAAAGGTGGTTTTATCTCTGACGGTGGCATTCATAATATAGCTGCATTGCGCTTGATGTTTGGCCGAATAACTGCCGGAAATGCGTTCAGCAAATCGATTAATCCGGCAATTGGAGAAGTCGATACATTTAGCTTGCAATTCGAAACAAAAAATCGTGTACATGGCGTTCTGAATATTTTCCGTAGTCCGAATGGCGTTTCAAAAAATCAATTGCTCGTTTTGGGAAAACAAGGAAGTATCGCTGTGGAAGCCAACAAACGGATTTTTGTAAAAAACGAGCAGGGTACCGATCTTGAAGAAACTTTTGAAGAGGATACCAGCTACCGAAGTGAATTTGAGGATTTTTATCAGGCCATTCGAAACGGGAAGGAAGTTGTGAGTTCATTTTCAAAAGCCTATGAGGATTTGCACGTGCTGCTCACCGCGCTGGATTCAGCAAATCAATTTCATCAGTTAGGTCCTCAAGATTACATTTTTGCTCACAAAGCATAAAATATGTCACGCAGAGACGTGAAACGCAAAGGTGCAGAGAAGTATAAAAGAAGAAATTTCTTCCAAACCGG
>SMXC01000150.1 GCA_004356825.1 Caldithrix sp. | reverse complement strand
GCTTTTGTCAGCTTGGTCTGTCCACATAATTGCGTGCCCGGGTACTGGAATTTCTCCATCTTACCGTTTCCTTTCCCCGTGACTACCCCCAGGGAAAGGTTAATAATATTATCTGATTTAGACCCAAACCCTGCTGATGCAGTGCGCGTTGAAGTTGAAAATATATTAAACCAAATCTAGCTTGAAAACAAAATCAAAATTTAACCACAATAGCACAAAGGTCACGAAGAAATAAATAGTTACATGATTTCGTTTACCGTTGTAATAAATACCGTAATGCAGAAAAAGTTTTTTGTTTTACTTTATGCTCTTCGTGTCTTTATGGTTATCTATTAACTAATTTTAAAAATGCGTTTCAGGACTCCTGAGTCCTCTTTGGTTGTGCTGACTTGCTGGATTATCGTATCGGTAAGTGTTTTGAATGCTTTTGCGGCTGGAGAATCGGGATCGGATATCGAGATAGGTTTTCCGGTGTCACCGCCGACTCTAACTTTGGTATCAAGAGGGATTTCGCCAAGAAATGGGATTTTGAACTGTCGGCTGGTCTTTTTGCCACCGCCATGATCGAAGATTTCAGTACGTTTGTCACAATGCGGACAGAGGAAGTAACTCATATTTTCAACGATACCAAGAATGGGAACTTCTACTTTCTTAAACATGTTGATGCCTTTCTTGGCATCGGCCATCGCAACGTCTTGCGGCGTACTTACCACAATTGCACCGGTGAGGGGTAATGATTGCGTAAGCGTAAGCACGGCGTCACCGGTCCCCGGGGGCAGGTCAATAACCAGATAATCTAATTCGCCCCAATCTACGTCTTGCAGAAATTGTTGAATCATTCGCCCGACCAACGGTCCTCGCCAGATGATAGCCGCGTCGCCTTGAGAGATGAATCCCACGGAAACCATTTCGACTCCGTATCTGGATAACGGTGCAATTTTGTTGTTGCGCGTGCCGAGTTTGTCGTCTACGCCCATCATAATCGGGATATTCGGCCCGTAAATATCTGCATCGAGCAGGCCTACTTTCGCACCTGTTTTGGCGAGAGAAACCGCCAGGTTCACTGACACGGTCGTTTTACCGACGCCGCCTTTGCCGCTTGCCACCGCAATGGTGTACTTTGCATTCAGCATAGTTTTTTGCGGTTGCGGCTGCACAGGTTGCTGCGGAGGCATTCCGGCAGGCGGTTGTGCAGGTGCTGAAGATATGACCTTCAAAGGATCGTTCATTACCGGGATCACATTGACCGTCTCGATGCCCGCGAGAGCCTTCACTGCTGCCCGGGCATTTTCCTGGATAGATTCCTTATCGGGGTGGGCGTCACTTTTAAATTCTAAGGTAAACACAACGGTTGAGTTATCAATCCGGATGTTCTTGACCATATTTCTGGCGACAATATCCTGTCCCGTTTGCGGATCCTGCACTCCTTGCAAAGCTGCCAGAACTTCTTTTTCGGTTAAATTTGCCATTAAATCCTTGTAGGCTTGAGGTTAAGTCTATTAAGTTCAGCGGGTTGCTGTTTTTATATTAAGTATTAAATATAGAAAAAAAACTTCTAAAGTCAATTTTATTTCGCTATTAGTGAAATAAAAATTTTCTTATATGCCCTAACTTTAAAGAAAATAATATATTGAGCCGAATCATGTTTTTGATTTTTACGGGTCTCATTGCTCGACCGGGATCGAACTGTAATCCTTGATTGCTAAATATTAGGAGAATCAAATTCCCCTCTCACGGGGGAATCGGTGATTGCAAATCCCGAATGGTCGAAAGAAACGTACCGGAGACATGAATTTTACCCACAGAAATGGAAATTCCACTGCAGAAGTGATGATGTTTGTTTTAAATTCTGCGGCAGCTTATTATATTAATTTTATTTAATCTCTTGCCGGCCAAGTCCGGGTGAAAATTAGTTGAAGTTTTCTCTTTTAATGGCTATTTTTTTAGCCTATCGTGATATTTTCGTGATATTTTTTTCTTATATTGAACACAAAAATTAATTTAAGTGACTAAAATTTATGCAGAAAAATAATAAAATCTTGATCATCGAAGACGATCCGAATATCTCGGAACTTCTCGAGATTCATCTCGGCGATTTGGGTTATCAATTGAATCAAGCCGCGGACGGTGTCGCCGGAGTTCAAAAGTTCGAGGAAGGTGAATATGCCTTGGTCATTTTAGATCTGATGCTTCCGAAGCTGGACGGTTTTGAGGTTTGCAAGCAAATTCGCGCTCAAAATACATATACACCTATTTTAATGCTGACTTCAAAGTCTGAGGAACTGGATAAAGTACTCGGGTTAGAGCTTGGCGCCGATGATTACATTACCAAACCATTCAGTATTCGTGAGTTGATGGCACGCATTAAGGCGATTTTTCGCAGAATAGAAGCGGATAAAGATAAAGCAACCGGCGACTCCAAAAGCAAAGAACTCATTTTTGGGGATTTGAAAATTTATTTAGAAAAGCGAAAAGTACTCCTGGATAAAACGCCAATCGATTTGACCGCAAAAGAATTTGACTTGCTGGCACTCTTTGCCTCGAATCCCGGCCGCGCATACAGCCGGCAGGAGCTGCTGGACATTGTCTGGGGATACCAATTTGACGGCTACGAGCATACTGTTAACTCACATATTAATCGACTTCGCAGTAAGATCGAGCAGGACCCGGCAAACTCAAAATACATCAAGACGGTCTGGGGAATCGGCTATAGTTTTGTCGAACCGGAGGAGCTTTCCTCATGAACAAATTTATCAACAGCCTTTACGGTCGGATTTCTGCGGTATTTTTGATTCTGCTTTTGATTGTGGGGGTGGTGCAGATTCTAATTACGATTAATTCTTCCTTAAAGTTTGTTTGGGAATCAGAGCAGCATCTCAATCGTAATTTGGCTCAGGATCTCGCCAATGAATTTAAACCCTTTCTCACAGACAGTTTGGGCACCGAAGGAATCGAGCACACGATTCATCATTTGATGGTCATGAATCCAAGAGTTGAAATTTACCTGCTCGATGAAGTGGGACAAATTCTGGCATTTTTTGCCGATCCGAAGAAAAAAGTTAAACGGGATTCCGTTTGTCTAGAGCCTATTCGTGACTTTCTTAGTGGAGAAGATAAACTCCCCATCTTGGGAGATGATCCGCGGCATATAGGCCGCAAGAAACCTTTTTCAGCTTCAACGCTAAAAATCGGTTCAGATATCGACGGATTCCTCTATGTTATTTTAGGCGGCGAGAAGTACGATTCTACAATTGCGATGATCAAAGAAAGTTACATTATCCGAACCACTGCGATTAATCTCGGTCTCGTTTGTCTTTCCACTGGAATCATCGGTCTCATTTTGTTTGCGTTTTTAACAATAAGATTTCGCAAAATGACAACCGTCGTTAAGAAGTTTGAACAAGGTGAATTTGAAGAACGAATCGATATCAAATCGAATGATGAAATCGGGCAATTAGCCAGTGCTTTTAACCAAATGGCAGACACAATTGTTGCCAATATGGATGAGCTGAAGCGAACGGACCACCTCCGGCGGGAGCTTATTGCAAATGTCTCGCACGATCTTCGCAGTCCCTTGGCCTCAATGCAAGGTTACCTCGAGACCATCCTGATGAAAGACTCGAGTCTGAGTATACCTGACAGAAAGAAATACCTGCAAATTATTTACGATAATACCACCATGCTGAGCAGGTTAGTTAGCGAGCTATTTGAGCTTTCCAAGCTCGACGCCAAGCAGGTTCAACCCAAACCGGAAGCGTTTTCCATGGCTGAACTGACGCAGGATGTCGTCATGAAGTTTAAACCCGAAGCCGAATCCCGCAAAGTCGATTTACAAGCTTCGCTGCCCGAAGATTTACTGATGGTAAAAGCTGACATCGGGATGATCGAGCGAGCGCTATCGAATTTTATTGATAATGCGCTACAGTACACGCCGGAAAAGGGCACGGTTACTGTTGGCCTTTCTAAAAACCATAACAAAGTTCGCGTCGTTGTTTCCGATACCGGTGTCGGCATACCCGAAGAGCAAATCCCCTTAGTTTTTGAGCGCTTTTTTCGGGTGGAAAAAAGTCGCAGCCGATCTTCGGGAGGGACGGGTTTGGGACTTGCGATCGCCAAAAGAATTCTTGAGCTTCATGAAAGCACAATATCTGTTGAGAGTGTGGAGCAGGAAGGCACTACATTTTCTTTTGATTTAAAGACTTTTCATGCCAATTAATCATCAAACAACACAATCGTCCATTTCGAGCTGAACCCTTCGACGAGCTCCTGCTAGGCTTCGTGAAACGAGAAACTTTTTAAGCATAAACAACCTTCTTTGACTCCTAACGATTAGCTCCGGATCGCTTCCTCAATGCTCCATCCTCGATCTTCTATTCTCAATCCTCAATCCTCAATCCTGACTTATCGCTCTTCGCTCCTCGAAACTCCTTTTTTTTAAGCTATTGCTTCAACTCCCACTCATTTTAAAATCTTATGATCTCCTCGTGATAGTTTTGTGATAATCATTTTGTTTCTTATCGCAAACAAAAGTAGCGGTTCATGTATTAACAAAAGAAGGAGTAGAATTATGTTACGCAAATTTCTAATCATCGGAATGCTTTTTTTTCTAATCAGCCTTGGATGTGAAAATGACGAAAATGGCCCGGAGGCGCCAACCACGCTTCAATTGAGCCTGACCGGTGTACAACCTTTGGCAAATGGTTTTCATTTCGAAGGGTGGGCAATTATCAATGATGCCCCCGTTACGACCGGAAAGTTTAATGTAGATGCAAGTGGTAATATAGTTGACCTGAGTGGCAATGCCATTGCAAATGGTGAATTCGACACTGGTATCGATCTCAGCGGCACCACCGCAATCATTGTGACCATCGAGCCGTCTGGAGACACAGATGCCATTCCGGCGGATACTCACTACTTGTCCGGAAGCCTTGCCAATTTATCAGCGAATCTGACTGTTGGCGATGCTGCCGCTTTAGGGGATGATTTTACTTCCGCTTCCGGAAGTTACATTTTAGCAACCCCTACAGACGGTGCTGCCAACAATGAGAACAGCGGCATCTGGTTTCTCGATCTTTCCTCGGGGAGTCCTGCCCAGGGTTTGAGCCTGCCCGCTTTGCCCGCCGGCTGGAAATATGAAGGCTGGGCGGTTATCAGCGGTACTCCGGTCACAACCGGTACCTTCACCAATCCCGCCGCTGTTGATGATGCCGCACCGTACAGTGGTACTCAAGGCGGACCTCCTTTCCCGGGAGAAGATTTTCTCCAGAGTGCTCCCCCGGGACTGACTTTTCCCACTGATATTGCCGGCGGCACCGCAGTCATCTCCATTGAACCATCACCGGATGACGCTGCGGGGCCGTTTACTCTAAAGCCGTTGGTTGGCTCTATTCCGAGTCCCGCAGTCGACCACGTTACTTATTCAATTGGTAACAATGCTGCGGGATTTCCAACCGGCTCGGCTACCATAAAATAGAGCTTAAAAAGCCGCTTTGTTTTTGCAATCAGAATGAAGCGGCTTTATTTTTTAACAAACGAATTCGAAAAATTTGCTTTGAACGTATTTAAATTAACTCTATTTTATCAAAAATAACTTTAATGAGGATCAGTTTAAAATGGCAAAAATATGCTCAGGACTGCTGGGTATTCTGATTTTCGCTCTAAGTTGCATCGGCACAGATCTAATCACTGAATCACCTTTGGGTAATCCTGCTAGAATTGAAATTGAGCCAAGAACATCGGCCATTCAACAAGGGAGTGCCATCAGCTTTCAAGCGACCTATTATGACACCCTGGGCGAAATTGTTCCCGGCACGTCATTTCAGTGGATGAGTTCGGACGCCTCAATTTCCACCATAGATGCAAATGGTTCCGCAGTTGGAAATCAGCCCGGTCAAGTTATGATTGTTGCTGCCGCGAATGGCGTGGAGAGTGAACCTGCTCTGTTAACAGTTGTTTCGGATCCCAGCCAAGTGGCAACGGTTTCAGTGGTACCGGACAGCGGCAGCATAAGGGTAGGGGAGACTCAACAATATCTCGCCGCCGCTTTTAATCTAAATAATGATAGACTGGTGGGCAAGGTTTTTAGCTGGCGTAGTTCTGATCCATCCATCGCAACGATTGACAACACAGGACTTCTCAGCGCAATGATGCCTGGAACGGTGAATATCATCGCTTCTACGGATAATATTGACAGTTTTCCCGCGTTCCTGGAAATTCTGGGTGAAAGCCGCACAGGGATGTTTATGGAATCCGGTACTTCGTACACTGTGAGAGGTACGGTGCTTCTGGAAACGCTGGAAAATGGAAGTTTGATGCTGCAATTCGGGAGCGATTTTTCTTCAAGCAATGGTCCCGGGCTCCATGTCTTTTTATCAACCGCGAATCGAATCAACGCTGGCAGTTTGGATCTCGGTGATCTTAAAATGCCTTCAGGGGCCCAGAGTTATCAAATTCCTGGAACGGTTGAACTTGAGACGTATAATTGGGTTGTCATTCATTGTGTGCCATTTAATGTCACGTTCGGCTTTGCTGAGTTAAAATAAATGGATAGGAGTTTCCTGTGAGAAAAAGTATAATTTGTTATTGTCTATTATTTTTGTTCCTGTCCTCGGTTAATCAAGTGGCGGCAGGTGCTTGGACGCAAAAACGCGGTCAGGGTTTTTACAAAATATCTTTCAGACTCATTCGCGCCGATCAATTCTACGAGCCGACCGGTAATAAAATTGATATTCCGACTTTAAGCGATTATACGACGAATTTTTATGGAGAATACGGATTGACTGATCGGGTGACTTTGGTGGCCAACGTTCCGGTGTTTAAACGTGTCACCCTGAATAAGCAAGTTGGGAAAAACAGCGGATTTGTTTTTTTCGAAGGCGACTCAAAGTCCGGAATTGCTGATTCAGAGGTTGGTGTAAGACTGGGTTTACTGCGAGGCGGCGGCTCGGTTTTCAGCGCTGAAGTCATTTTGGGACTCCCCATCGGAGACAATAGTCAAACCAATGGATTGTTTACAGGCGATGGTGAGTTCAACCAACTCATTAAAGCGCAGTTTGGACATTCGTTCTATCCTTTACCGCTCTATTTCTCCGCAGAGTTCGGGTATAACAATCGGACGAATGGATATTCAGATGAATGGCATTACGCTGCAGAAATAGGCTATACATTCAGCAATAAATTTTTGGTTAGCTTTAAACTTCGCGGTGTCGAATCCCGCAAGAACGGCAATAGTACAGTGCTCGGCGGCATGGGTGGCTTATCTGCAAATAACCAGAGTTATCTCTCCTACGGGCCTGAATTCAGCTATATAATAAATGAATCGTTTGGACTTTCTGCGGGAATCGAGAGTGCCACCCGAGCTGAAAATGTACTGTCTGCGCCGGCATTTTCGTTTGGAGTTTTTGTCAAGAGATAGCATGGTGTAACGCAAACCACCGGGTTTCGGGTTTCGCGATTCAAGTTTAGCTTTGCGAACTCGAAACTCATAACTTGTCACTAAGGTTTCTCCTTCCAAAAAGGATAAATAAACCGCCGAAGCACGCCATCCGGGTAGGTTGTCTCCATATCTTTAAAGCCCAATTTCTTGGGTTTTTCTTCGTCATCCGGCCAATAAACTGTTTTAAAAATCCAGTCCCAGACACTTAAGACGATGCCGAAGTTCTGGCCGCCTTTACCATGGAGTTCAACGTCGTGATGCCAGACGTGCATTTTCGGTGAATTGATCACGTACTTAAAAGGACCCCAGCTAATCGGCAAATTCGCATGGTTGAGGTTTTGCATGAGTGTGCCAATGATTGCAATGATGAGAATAACACTGCCGTCGATGCCAAGAATAACGAGCGGCAAATAGGAAAGCGTTTTATAGACAATGACTTCTGCCCAATGAAAGCGAAAATTGCCGATCCAGTCCAGCTCTTCGATGCTGTGGTGCAGCTTGTGAAATTCCCAAAGCCACGGCACATTATGCAGTAAGCGGTGAATGTTCCATTCGATAAAATCTTTTAAAATAAAAAACAGGATGAACTGCAGCCAGAGTGGCATGTCGGCCAGAAGAGCCAAAGATTCAGGAACCGGCACGCCGAGTTGGTACAGGAAGGTATTAAAAAGATTCACAACATAGCCGGTTAAGATCGCCATGAGGAGTCCGAGATAATGACCATTAAAAACAAGCCAAAGCACATCCTGCGAGAATCCTTTCCGAAAGGCTTTTTGCTGCGGCCGCCAGGGCGAAATGCGTTCGAGAACAAAACAGAAAAGAGAAATTCCGGTTAGCCAGAAATAGTATTGGGCATAGATTGGCATAAGTTAAGAGCCTATTTTAAGTTTATAGTTGAATCTAAACTTATTTCGAAGATTTTCAAGTAAATTAGGAGTTTTGGCGAACGATTTAGTAAAACAAAAAGCCGGCTGCAAAGGGCGTGCACCGCTTTTTTATTCAAACCAGGACTTACTTTAGACTTATTTTTTTCAAAACTCTCTCTAAGTTTGCTTTGTAGGCCTGAACATTATCATCGTGCATCTCAAGTCCCTTTTTGTAGGCTGTTTCATAGCTTTGTTTTGCCAGCTCAAGCTGATTGTTTTTATCGTAGCCATCGCCGAGACTGTCATAAACATTTGGTGAATCAGCATATCTCGAAGCATTAAACTTGAAAATTGCAACTGCGAGATCTGGCGCACCACTTTGCAAATGCTGGTAGCCCATGCCGTTAATCAACCCTTCATTCAGATCACCTGACAAAACTGCCTGGTTCAGCGCTGTATTGATAAGACTCTCTGCCTCAGCATGTTTATTTTTGTCAAAGAGGGCATTTGCCTTGACGAGTGTTTGATTCCTCTCTTCACTGCGTTGGGTCGCTTTGGCGATTTGGGTTTCGCGATATTCCTTAGCGGCTTCAATAGCAAGTTTCTGTGCGACCGCCAGAGCGCTGTCCGCTTCAACTTTTATGTCCGGTTCCACCCCCACTCCTTCCCAGTTGGTGCCGGTCACCGGATTGATTGCTCTGCCGGTCGGCACAAAAATTCCAAAGCGTTCGTTGATGCGGAGTGTCCCGCCGGGGTTCGCGCCGCCACCGGTTGTCTCCCCGACGATCTTCGCGCGTTTGCGGGTCTTAAGATTATAAGTGAATTCTTCGGCGCCCGAAAAAGTACGTTTACTGGTGAGAACGAAAACCGGAACATCCGGCATGCGTTTGCCGTCGATTTCATCGAGTGTCCAGAATTCTTGCGTCCGATCGCCACGGCGCCAGTAGAGACTATTGAGATGCGTTTTTTTGCCAAATAAGTAGCTGCAAACCAGTTGCACCATTGCCGGGCTGCCACCGCCGTTTTTGCGCATATCAAAGATCAGAGCATCCGAGTTAGTGACGAACCTCATAGCCGAAACGGCCGCTTGTCGTCCCAGGTCGACATCTGAGAAGCTTCTCATGTCAATATAACCAATGTTGCCATCCAGGATTTCAACTTTGCGAAAGCCATAATTTCCTGCACGCATTCGGCGCAGCATCCGTGCGCGTGCAGATTCCGGGTCTTCCGGCTGGCCTGCCAAGGTCTGGGGTTGTCTAAAGCGGACCCGCATGTGTTTATCGTGGTTGACGCTTTGTAAATCCTCGGTTAACTTCTTTGCAAAACCTTCAGGCTCCGTAAATTCGTCATAATGACCGGCTTTCAGTTGTCCCTGGATGTGTTCAGCGCTTTTCTCTGCTACTTCCAAGAAAACATAATTTTCAGTAATTAGATTCGAGATCCTGTCAACAACAGCCTGCCGTTCTTCAGCACTGAGATTCGCTTTTTGCTCCTGACTGATTGCCAGGGAGTGGTTGTAAACAAGAAATAAAATGGTTACAGCGAACAGGGTTGATTTTCTTTTCATAAACACCTCCTCCGAAATAAGATAATTTGAATTTAGTAAAAGCTCAGACTTGATCATTTAGTAAGACGTTTCATTGTTCTATAAAGTTGTTAGCCTTATGCAATAATGGTTATTGACTTTTGATTTGAGCTGTATTTTCTACTCCACCATCATCCGGATTAATTTTAGTCACCAAATTCTCTTTCTCCAAATGTATAAATAGTATTGCAACCCCATTTATTCGAGTAAAGCCCCCAACCGACGATAAGTATCGGTGCATCATCTTTCGCAAATTATCAATCACAAGTTGCAACAAAACTTCTTCGAGGTTGTCAACTCAAATAGGGTTGAGGAGGCTAAAGAGAAGATCGATGACCCGGCGAGCCAAAACCTCAAATCTGGCGGAAATCGGCTTCCGATGTAGGGTTCAATTCTATCTTCTCGGTAATGCGGCCTTCAAAGAGCACTCAGGGACGCCGCCCTCACAATACCGTGAAAGATCTTTGCTGAGCCAGAATGCGGACTAACCTTCCCGGGTATTCCAAGATTTTCACACTAAACCTTGCGGCGATTTATCAGGTCAAAAATCTATATAACGCAGCCGCAAACAAATTCAGATTGGAGCTTACCGGAGGTGGGGAAGTCGTTGGATTCTCATTTGATGGGGGCCAGGCGCAAAGTCTGATTTACAAAAAACAAACCTTTGTGAGGGTCGGCAGCTGAATGGCCGACGAGCTAGTCTTTCCCGATAGCTTATGATGAAGATTCAAGAATCTCCGATCGGTTTGAGATTAACCATTTGCCGACTTTGTTGATCATCGATAGCTCAGCCCGCATTCGAATCCGGCCATATCGGGCATTCGAAGCAATGGAAGATTATGCCATCCAGATTAGCGAATATATTGAGGTGTTTGTTAGGGACGCTATACCTTCGAACTTAGCTACTTACTCCCAGCGAAAGGTCTTAGCCGATATTGCCACACCAAAAACCAGCATTCCGGAAAGAACCGCCACCTCCTTTAAATGTTCAGCCCAGCCGTGTCCGATCCACAACCCGCGCAAAAGATTGACCACATGTGTCAAGGGCAGGAACTGAGCATAATTCCGAATCGTTTCGGACATGACTTCACTCGGAGATAGCAGCGCCGGAAAGAAAAAGCATGGGATAAAAAAGCACCATGGCGACCGCCTGGGCGCTTCTTGCTGTCGGCAGGAGTCCCGAGAGGATGAACCCGAGAGAGAAAAAACTCATGCTGCTGAGAACGAAGGCTAAGAAAACATTCAAAGGATTGCCGTCAAATTTTAAATTATAAAATACCTTGGCCGCTATGATCAACAAGGCCATCCCTAATGCAGTCATCAAAAAGATGACCGAAACCTGTGCGGTTAAAATCGTTTGCGGATAAAGCGGTGTGGCCTTCAGACGTCTCAAGATGCCCTTTTCCCGATAAGTTGCTAGAGTGATCGTAAGCCCGAGCAGCCCACTTGTGGCGATAATCATGGCTGTGTAAGCCGGAACGGATATATCCACCGAGCCGTAGCCGCCAAAAAATGGTGTGGGCTTGTTGCCATAAATACTGCCAAACAGAAACAACATCATCAATGGAAAAGCCAAAGTAAAAAAAGCTGCCATTGGCTCGCGCAAAAATAATTTCATTTCTATCAGGGATAGTTTTAATATGCCGCGTATTTTGTTTTCTCCAATTCATAATTCATAATTCTTAATTTCTAATTTTTTTCCCCGTCAAAGTCAGAAAGACATCTTCCAAAGTTGCCTGTTCGGTCCGCAGGTCCCGGAACGGATAGCCGTTTTTGGAAAGGGTGTTGACAATATCCACCACAAGCCTTTCATCATTGCCGTAAACCTGACAGCGGTCGCCATTCTGTTCAACTCGGCTCACGCTGGGCAATTCATTCAGCTTCTCAGCTTCAAACTCGCCATTGAGTGTGAACACCACACGGTTTTCAGCACCCAAGTCGCGAATTAAATTCTCCGGCGTGTCCAGAGCCACGATGCGTCCCTGGTCAACGATGGCTACCCGGTCGCAAAGTCGTTCGGCTTCTTCCATGAAGTGAGTCGTGAGCACAACGGTTTTGCCTTGTTTCTGAATATCCCGCACCAGGTCCCACATATTACGGCGCGCCTGCGGATCCAAGCCGGTGGTGAGCTCATCGAAGAAGACCCATTCGGGATTATTAACCAGCGACAAAGCGATAAACAAGCGCTGCTTTTGTCCGCCGGAGAGTTTGTTAAAGGCTGCATTTCTCTTCTCTGCCAGATTCATTTTTTCGAGCAGTGACTGCCAATCCACGGGGTTTGAATAGAAGGAAGCGAACAAATCCAGGGCTTCCCAAACTTTTAAGTGATCTTGAAGAGCGGTTTCCTGCAGCTGCACGCCAATTCGGTTGCGTAACGAATATCCATCGTTTTGCGGATCCAGACCTAAGACCTTTAATTGGCCGTTATCCGGCTTTCTTAATCCTTCAACACATTCAACGGTGGTGGTTTTACCGGCGCCATTCGGGCCCACCATTCCGAAGATTTCACCTTCATAAACCTCAAAGGAGATTTCGTCTACCGCCACCACCGAACCGTACGTTTTTCGCAGGTTTTTTACTTCAATTACTTTTTTGTTCATTTTTTATCTAAACCTAGCGCGGGCGAAGCCGCTGTCAATAATGACGCCGAAGCGCCAGTCCCTGACCCGTTCAGGGGCAAACGATTTAATGACCTAACCTGGATTATTCACAAATCATAGCTATGAGTTCTTCTATGTCATTGGTAGAAAAGGAAATAGAGATATAAGGGAATAGAGAGTTTTGTGTATAAGAACGCATTCTTCAATATTTCCTATTCCCTTATTCCTTATATACTTTGTAGCTTCAGGTTTTGCAATTCATGAATTAATCACACTTTTCAGGCCTTCCAAACGTTTTTTGCAACCAAAACAAGAAAGCCCTTAGTAGCTTTCTGAAATTAAAGCCGCATGCGCACAGCAAAGCATTAATTTTGTCACCTTCCGTACCTTTTAGATGATTTCTCGACATTCGGTTATCTGATTTGAGATGACCAAAGACTGGCTCGATAGCTGCTCTTCGTTTGAGCCACTTGCTGACCG
>SMXC01000149.1 GCA_004356825.1 Caldithrix sp. | reverse complement strand
GTATTATAATCGTATTCCATTTGCAGCAGCCAACGAGGGTTCAAACGGTACTCAAGTCCGAAAATATGCTGCAGTCCAACCCCTTTATCCTGAAATTGATAATCGATCCCTGATTTTAGTTCTCCGGAGTAAAGCAGGTAGATATCTTCCGTCAGATATTTCCCAAGAATCAAGCGGCTGCTCTTGAGAAAAGCGAGTGAAGATCGCAACTGCTCATTACTAAAGTTCGAGTCGAGAAAGTTCTGGGTGAAGGCATAACTAAACCGCACCACATCAAGGCCCAGGCTGCGCTCGAGCTGCCTTTCGACTGGACGCATAAGCGGCCTGAAAATAAAACTGTCTGTGCTATGGCCGACTGCTTTTCTGGCCTTTTCATCTATCGTTGTCGATGTGTATCCTAAGCTGGCTATAACGTCGCCCCGGGTCTCTTCCCAGCGGGGATGTTCTGAACTGAGTTTAATATTAATCCGATCCCAGCGGCCTTTTACAACGTCTCGATTTAAGTCATCTCTGGTAACAAGAGTTAAATAGACATCAGACGGCACATTTAGAGAATCACGAATTACCGTCCAGGCTTTGCCGTAAACATTTGGGTAAAGTGACCCGGGGTTGAATTCCGCACCGAACTTCTCAACCCGAAAGTTAGAATCCCAATATTCAAAGTCACCGCGGGTGGATTCGATTTTGCCGCTAATTCCGAATGTTGAGTCTTTGAGAATTCCCGTAAACCTGAGCGTATCTTCTTTGTCAATTTCCATGTTTACGTAAACGCCTGCCGGGAATTGCGCTACATAACGGGTATCCGTTTCGGAAACCGCCTCTACATCCCAATCTATGTTATCGATAATATTCAGCACGACCGGATTCCCTTCACCGCTTTCATCAAATGGGAACGTCACATTTGCGTTGCGGATTTTCACTCTTCCCCGAACCCTTGGCCGCAGCCAGGGTCCGGCGGCAAAAAAAACAGGGGCAGGTTCCTTGCCAAAAAGTGAGTACCAACCTAACTCACCTCTTTCCATCAGGCCGGGAATATTTAACCGCAGACCCTTCGGCGAGGTTTGGAAAATAAGAGCCCCGAGGCTTAGATCATTACCCCCGATCCTTAATGACTCCAGATCTGCACCTAATCGGGCCAGGTTATTTGTATTTGAAATAGAAAACGGCTCACCCTGAATCGTGCCGCTAAGTTTTCTGATATCGAGAAAGTAATCATCCGCTAAAATGCTAAAGCTGCCTTCCAAGTTATCGATTTTGTTTGCAACCGAACCTAGCCTTAAGGTGCCGTGGTCAAACTGAAGTTGGGTTCCGGTAAAGTCCGGATTTTTATAACTCCCAGTGAAGCTCAAAGCCAAATGTCCTTGACTTTCGGAGTCTTCAAAAATTTCTGCAACATCGGGAAGCAAAGCAAGGAAATTACCATCGCCTGCCACTTGTATATTAAGAGATGAGTTGTCACTCAAAGGCAGGTGGGCGGTGCCATTGAGAATAAATTCATCTTGCTTTTCAATTGTGGCATTCCCAAAATGGAAAGCTCCGCCCGAAAAGTAAGAATTCGTACCGTTTTCGTCACTCAATTCGAAATTAATTTTATCAAATGTCAGCATGAGTATCTTTGCATCGTGGACGGCAATATTTCCATAGAGAGGAATTTTCGGATATTTCCCTTTAAAAGAAACCTGGAAAATGCTGTTGCCCTGTACAATATCCTCTTGACGGGTAAATAATCCAATAATATCCTCGATGTGAACATTGGAGCCGGTCACGCTTCCAATGACTTCTTTAGACTTTAAATCATAACTACCCACGGTTCTCACAAAAAGGGATTCGGAATTTTCAAATGAAAGGGTGCTGACATCTATTCTTTCGGGCGTCGCCTTGAAAGCCAACTCCCCCTTGATGGGCCCAAAGTTGCCCACAAACCCATCCAGCAGCCAGAGGTTACCGGAATATTCCGGAGAATCACCAGAGCCGCTAAAGGTGATCTGCCCATGAACATTTCCGTCAAACTTTGGATCTTGGTTGCCTAAAAGTAAAAGAAATGTGGAAAGTTTAAATCCGGTAAGTGTGAACCTGGCATCCCAGGGCACCTTCGATTTTGCAGTATCAAATTCGCCACTCAGCCAATTACCAATTTCAAGTTGAGTCAGCCTGAAATGGCCTGCGCTTAAATCCGCTGCAAATTCTCCGGTCATACTTTGACTTGCATTTGGAAGCAAGACGATGTTTCCGGACACTTTATCTCCGGGCTTGGAGAAAGCATTTATCTGAAAAAGTTTTTCATAATTTCCACGACTATAACCTTTAATGACGGAATTAAAAGAGTCAGCAGTACCCTCTAAATCGAGGCGCAGATCGTAGCGATTTCTAATAAAATCCAATCTCGGATCATTAATAAAGACGAAAAGTTTCTCGACATTGGTCGCTTCAATCGTAAAATTTGGTTTACTGAAAACGCTGTCCACGTTTGCATTCAGGTGAAACTCCTCGTCAGATGAGGATGCGCTCACGAAACCGCTTCCTTGTCGATATCGAAAAAACCCATTGAAAGAAAGCGACTCTTTTGACTCTTTCGTGAAACCTAAATTGAAATTTCCTCTAGTTACCGGGTGTTTAAGCGGTCCAAAAATTTTAACTTCAGCGCTGCCGATACCATGGTCGGCAGACACAAGCCCGAAATTGTACAGTTCTTTTGAAAGGTTACCGTAGACATCGAGTTCAAAATCTATTAACATTTCAGGAGAGATAAAATCAATATTGCCTTTGCCATTTATCTTACCTTCGCCCAGGCTTGCGCTGATTTTTGGAAACTCCAAAGACAAGTCTTTGAAGGTAAATTCAACATCGATATTTTTCAGAGCCTTAACATAAAAGCCGAGTGAATCCGATTTCAGGGTCCCCTGAATGACAAGGTTGGCGGCGTGGCCGGTTATTGAAAAATCTAATTGCGTAAGTCCGGTAAAAGGTAATTTCTTTTCCGGGAGGAATTGAGTAAAAAACTTATCGACGTCCAAATGCCGGGAACTGATACGCAGATCAAATTCAGGATTCAAAAGATTCCTGAATCCCCCTTCTAACTTGACCGGTGACCCATTGATCATTTGCGAGGCTTTTTTAATTTCCAAATTCCAATTCTTGATCTCGGCGTCCACATAAATTTCATCTAAAAATATGAGGTTCTCCGATTTCAACATTGCCTGACCGTCTCTCAACTCAATTGACCCCTCGATATTAAAACCGCGCGGCGATTCCTTTCTTTCAGTAATAGTTAAATTGCCATTCACCACCCCAGAAAGAATCTCGAAATAATGAGGAAGGAAAAAGAGGATTTCGTTACCGATTTTGTACTCGCGCAACTCCAGGTTGATCGACTCAATTCCACCTCGCTCCAAATCAACCTGGCCATACATGATCATATTTATCTCATCGGTTTCGTATATATGGCCCGCCATTCTTAACCAGGCTTGGTCATGGGCATCTATGGAAACCCAGCCATTTATATTTTTAGCAAATGAAATCGTTTCGGATGAATAGGTATCCAAAAAATTAATTTCACCTTCGGAGACAGTGATTTTCTTAATAAAGTCTGTCTCTCTAAGAATCGATCTGTAAGCCTCTTCTGCCTCAGTTGAAATTTCCAAAGAAAGGCTAACATCGGACTCAACATTTTTTTGAGAACTATATGTCAGGGTTAAACTGGGACGATAAATAGTTATCTCTTCTGCTGATTTTTCCGGTGTTATAGTGCCTCGTAAAAGACTTGAAAAACTGTAACCAAATCGAAGCTCCTCGATGGAAAGCCGGTAACGGGGATCTCTAAATACAAGTTCTACCTTCTCTAAGTTGATGGTACCGAAACCGAAGCTTAACTCCCCAATACTGCATTCAGTCCCAACCATCGAACGCATTTTGCCGACCAGGATATTCTTGAACCGGCCGTTTAAATCAAAAAAGTCCCAGCCATTAAAAAGAATGACCAGAACAAATAAGATTACCAGTGTAAGGGTTACCAGCGTTTTCTTAAACATCGTCTATAAATTAGTACTTACGATTGCACGAGTGATTTTTTTGACTGAATTTGTTCACTCACTTTACCAAATCTACGCTCGCGATTCTGATAATTCTCGATCGCCTCAAAAAACTCGTGTCGCCGAAAATCAGGCCAAAGCACATCGGTTACATAAATCTCAGTATAAGCCAGCTGCCAAAGCAAGAAATTACTTATTCTTAATTCGCCACTGGTTCTAATCAACAGATCAGGGTCAGCGATGTCTGCAGTATATAAATTTTTTGATATCAAATCTTCGGTGATATCATCCGGATCAATTTCCCCGGATTGAACTCCGCGGGCTATTTTTTTGGCAGCCTCCGTGATTTCAGACCGACTACTGTAACTAATAGCTAAATTTAAAGTTAGTCCGGTATTGTTTCTCAAACGCGCCATCGCGCCTTCCATCCCTTTGCGAGCCGGCAGAGGTAAGTCGTGAAGATTTCCTAAAACTTTCAATCTAACATTGTTCTTATTTAGATCGTTAACTTCAGAGCGAATAGTTTTTAAAAGTAACCGCATAAGTGCCGTCACTTCACCACGTGGCCGATTCCAGTTTTCTGTCGAGAAGGTATATAAAGTCAAATATTTTATATCCAACTCACCGCACGCCCTGACAATCTCACGAACCGAGTTAATGCCTTCACGATGACCCTCTACCCGCGGAAGCGCCTGGCGCTTGGCCCAGCGGCCATTCCCATCCATAATTATTGCAACATGACCTGGAAAATTTCCGCAATTTTGAATTCGCTGTTTAAGCTCTTCTTCGTCCATGACGCATCGTCCTATGTCGTAATCGAAAAGATTTTAAGATACTGTAAAATCATGTTAAAGTCAAGAATAAATCTAAAGTTATCGAAAGAGCCGGACGGATTGTTAAGCTCTATTCCAATCATTCAAAACCCGAGTATTTGCAGATAGACAAAGAGAAATTTAGGTAATAGACATCCCGATGTTCAGAGAGGAAAACGGCGCGTTCCCCTCACTTTCCTTCTCGGATTGTGTTACTTTCTGTCACATTTGAGGAGGGTCTGAGTTCCATCAAACCCAAATGTTACCCAAATGTATTTTCCGGATAAAACGATCTTTGCGTACCCCCTCAATTTTTTTATCGTCAAAGAACGATTAAACCTTTAAAAATAATAGCCTTAAAGTGAATAAAAAATGTTGGTCGATAAATTCTTTATACAAATTGATAACATTTAGGGAAACATTTTTTCTGGAAACAAGTTTCAATTCACGGTTCATGTCAGCGCTTAAACTGAATAATTCATAAACCACAGAGAAATCACGGAGTCACAGAGTCTTAGTGCCTCTGCAGTGAAAAGTTATAAATAATCCCAGATTAATAAATTACGCTTGATTAATCTTTAAAAAATAATTATGTTAAATTTTAAGCGAATCTTAATCAATCGATGCATAAGGTGAAAAAATGACTGCTTTAATTAAAGCAAACTTGAAAAATTGGGCCCTAGTATTTTTAGCAACCGCATTTTTATTTTCGGCGACTGTATTCGCACAAAACCGCGGTGACCTTCAAGAAACAATATTTAGAAACACGGACAAACTGCTCGCTCTGGCCCGCTCGGAGCAGGTCTCTATCCTTTCGCCTTCAAATTTTAAAAACGCACTCGATAAATATAATCAAGCACAAAGAGACTTTAAAAATGGCAAGCAATTAAAAAAAATAGAGAAGAAGTTATCGGAAGTTCGCACCTATTTAAACAAATGCCTTGATGCCGCGAAATTGGGCAAAATAACTTTTGAATCAACCCTGAAAGCCAGAGAGGATGCCCTCAAAGCCAACGCCCCGCAATATGCCGAGGAGCAGTTCAACCTGGCTGAACAAGCATTCCTTTCAACAGCTAAAAAATTGGAAAAAGGCGATATTAAAAACGCCAGGAGAAGAGTGCCCGGAATTGACCAGAAATACCGGGCTGCCGAATTAAATGCAATTAAAATCAGCATCATCGGTAATGTTCGAAATTTGATGAAACAAGCCAAAGAAGTTGAAGCGAACAAATATTCCCCCATCATTTATGCAAACGCAAGAAAGTTATTAAACGAGGCAGAGGCAATATTGAACACTAATCGCCGTTCGGAAACCAGCGCCAAAGAAAAAGCCGAAGCTGCGGAAGCTGAAGCAAAACACGCGATTTTTATCACCAGGCAAACCAAATGGCTAAAAAAGAACGACAAGGAATGGGAAAATTTCATGCTCGATCGCGAGATTATAATTGAAGCTATCGCCCGGGAGCTTGGATTTACGCCGACCTTTGATGACGGCCTCGATAAGCCCTTAAAAAGAATCGCACAAATCTCAAGAAATTTACAAAACGAGAAAAAAGAACTTATAAAAGAAGTCGAGGAAAAAAATGCCGAGTTGCGAAAGCTTGACAAGGATATCCTGGCTTACCGTGAAAAAGAACAGGGCTTGCAGGCTGAACTTCAGGAAAAACGGTACAAGCTTGAAATGAAAAAACGGCGAGAAGACCGTATTAGATCTGTTGAGGAGATGTTCGCCGCTCAGGAAGCGGTTATGCTCCGCCAGGGAGACGACATTATTATTAGGCTTATCGGCCTGACGTTTGGTTCAGGAAAGTCTACAATCGAGCCTGAGCTTTTCAGGCTTTTATCCACAGTTCAACGCGCCATCCGAAAATTTCCGAGCTCACCGATCACTATCGAAGGCCATACCGACTCCAGAGGGGATGCCAGATTCAACGAAAATCTTTCTTACGAAAGAGCCATGGCCGTCAAACAATATTTACTGGCAAATATGGGATTAGAACAAAGCCGTATCACTGCGCTCGGCTATGGTGAAAGCAAACCCATCGCAACTAATGAAACCAGTGAAGGCAGATCAAAAAACCGCAGAATCGACGTGGTCATTAGCTTGGGTCAAGAAGTTTTGTAGGCGACTAATCTTTAAATATCGATTCCATCGCCTTGAAGCGATGGAATCGATATTAGATTTACATCCTGCCATCATTCAGAATGCTAAGGAACAATTTTTATCACCTCGCTTCCTTATTATCGAAACACGATCAAATCTTTGTCCATTTAGAACTAATTTGGTTGACATGGGCCTGACGTCACCGTTCTGAACAAGCGACTGAGTCTTGCAGTGCGGGAGTAGGTCTAAATCGTTATCCTTATACCGGAAAGCCTGTCTATTCTCTATGGAGTTGGGGCAGATTCTATGATATTATTGTCGAAGATTTATAATGATGACGGTTTTTACGGATATCGTGCTTGCTGCTGCAAATAATAATCTTGCTAAATTAGTGGCCAATGAATTGGACATTAATAATGATTTTAGTTTTGGCACGGTAATGCTCATACAACCTGAAAAGAAAAGACTTTTTGTGTGCCGGGATTTTATTTCAAACCTGAATGCCCCTGTGGCTCTCTTAATGGATGGCGATTGCACATCCATCCTGGTACTCGCCTTACATTGGAAAAGAAGTTCGAGGTGATAAAAAAGTAATTATGAATAGGATCGGACAAGATTTGGGCTCTACTATAATTTGACGTTTGATGGAGAACTGAATAGTGCGGTTAGAACGCATAAGTGGACCCAAAAAAATAAGTCTGATAGAGTCCCGCCCATCTTGCGTTTTATAAGAAGCGATGGAGAAATCAGCCCCCAGTCGCTTAACCTTTCCGATGAAGAACCGATTCCTTTAGAAGGAATTTATGGTGCTAAGCAAGTTGACATAATTAACAAACTATCAGATTTGATAATAGCTTTAGACAAAGAACAAATTCCAACATACAGATTTACACAAACTTCACATACTTCTAAATAGTAAGTTGAACAATATAACTTAAAAAGTTATTGATTTTTAAAATTAATTTTGCTATATACTCTTTTGAGGAATAAAACCAGCTTTTGCATTGTAGATATACCAAAAAGAACTTAACGCCTCGAGGTAGTCAAATGAACAGAAAAAAACTAACCGGCTTGATTGTTTGCCTGTTCCTTTTACCCACGCTTGTTTTTGGACAACTCAAGCAGAACGGCAAAATCAATATGGCACAAGCCCTGACAAAGCCCCAGACCCTGGTCGGTTTGATCGGTCTCGATCCTAGTAAATTTTCCATGAGCCACAGCTACTCTTTGTCGTTCACTTCATTTGGTGGCCAGAGTTACAATCAAGGGCTCTATTTAAACACCCTGATGTACCAGCTATCAAATCCAATTAAAATGTACTTTCAATTAGGCGTTCAACATCAGCCGTTTGGGCAAAATGAATTCCAGAACCAGAGCAAAGCTTTCGTTGCCGGCGCCGGTTTTGAGTACAAGCCTTCAGACAATTTCAAAGTTCAATTTGAATTCAGTCAACAGCCGAACAGTTTTTATTCGCCCTATTATAACAGAAGCCGGTTCAGCCCAATCAACTCGCCTTTGAATAAAGAAAACGAATCAAAATTCGAATGAGTGAATGATTTAAAACTGCAGCAATTTTAGTTGACCGAGACTGTTTTTCAGCTCGGTCTTTTTTTAAGGAGAGGAGGAGGATGGCAAGAAGACGACGTGCCGTTCGTAAAAACACAAGGGGTAAAAGTTCCCCAAGGCGACCCGTCAAAAGATCCCAAAACAAAACCCTCAAAGAGCGTTTTCTAACCACGGCGATTTGGGGACTCAGTCTCATCAATATCACTCTTATCTTTTCTCTCCTTTCAAATTTTTTTGCCTCCGAGGGTGAAACCGCGCTCAGCGCACGAGTCACTCCCGAGGGACCGCCCGTAAAAATCATTACCGTGCAAGTTTTGAACGGCTGCGGCGTGCAGGGCCTGGCCAACGAAATTACCCAGTATCTCCGTAATAAAAACTTTGACGTGGTCGACGTTGGCAATTACGAAGGCGGATATCTCGACCAAACGTTAGTTTTAGACCGGGTTTCCCTTGAGAGCAAATACGCCAAAAAAGTGGCCAAGGCGCTGGGCGTCAACGAAAAGCTAGTTACCCCCACTCTTGAAAAATCTCTGCAGCTGATGGTCACCGTAATCATTGGCAGGGATTATAAGAAATTGAAAATTTACAGAGAGCTTCAAAATTAGACTTAGTCAGTCTCCCAATCTCACTTTTTTCATCAATTTACAAAACTGCTTGTTTTTTATTTTTTGATATGTTAAGTTTTTCTGAAAAATACTATCCAAAATATTTCTAAATTTATTTTGGCCTGTCGGCAAAATGGATATTACTTCATACACGCATGCCGGTGGAATTGTAAGCAGACTTGATGGCAATAATCCCGATTACCTGATTGTTCGCTCGAGTACAGACAAGACGCATTGGGTTTTCCCAAAAGGTCATATTGAGCCAGGTGAATCGTCAGAAACGACTGCCTTACGGGAAGTTCGTGAGGAGGCTGGTGTGAAAGCCGAGATTATTTCGAGCATTGGAGAGAGCGAATTCATCAAGGGGGGCGAAAGTGTGAAAGTCATATATTTCTTAATGCGTTACAAAAATCTCACTGATTCAGATGAAGACAGAGAAACGAAATGGTGCACTTATCAAATAGCTTCGGAAGTACTTTCATTTGAAGACACGAAGAGGCTTCTTAAAATCGCTCACGAGTCCGTAAGCTTAAACTTAAAATGAAAACGACAGCAATTTTTGTAGAGCAGGTTTTTGTCGGTCTGATTGTGCTTGCCATCGGCGCTCTTCCCTTTATCAACTGGAACCTATTGGACTCAACCTTAATCAACCTTGGCAAAGGTATAGGCATCGTTGCGATCGGCTTATCTTCTTGGTATCATTTTTGACCGCTTCACAGATACGATTCTTTCCCGGTGCGACCAGTACCACCGACTTAAATTTTGCTGCCAAACTGAACAAAAATGATAAAGATAACAAAAAACGTGAATCTGACCCTTTTCCCGAGGGAATGTTGAGAGCCAAAATCCTTGATAGAGGCAACGGCACTGCAGAATGGATGGAGTATTTGCGTTCACGAATACGTCTATCAAGGTCTCTTGCCGTATTTGTTCCAGGATTTTTATTTCGGTATTGATACGTCCTAAACTACCTAAAACATGGGGGGCTAACATTAAAATTGCAATTCAGAATGTTTCTTGGGTGCGTGAACCGACAACACCTGCCGCAACGTTATTGGCAGCGTTAGCAACTTCGACGGTTGTTTTTTTGCTTGCAAACAGCCCAGCACTATTTTTAAAACCTTCCCCATTCTCATAACCGGCAGTCTACTGAGTATTCTTAGTTTTTGGACTGGGTCGAGGATAAATGAGACATTTCGAAAATTTTTGATAATGTGCCAACAGATTGAAAAGAAACTTTAAATAAAATTCATAGGCAACCCGAGGAAAACCCATGCCCGTTACCACCATCGAATGGACAAATAATCAAATCCGCATGATCGACCAGACCAAGCTACCGGAAGAGCTGACCTATTTGGAGATCAGCGATACAGAGGTCCTGGCGGAGGCCATTAAATCGTTGCGGATTAGAGGCGCTCCGGCCATTGGCATCGCAGGGGCGTTCGGCATGGTTCTGGGCGTGCAGAACTTTGCGGGCGAAGAGAAAGAAGTGTTTTTTAAACAACTTAAAGAGACTTCAGAATATCTAAATGCCACCCGTCCTACCGCTGTGAATCTCTCCTGGGCGATTCAGCGTATGAACGGAGTCGCCGAACAAAACAAAGACAAACCGGTTGCTGAAATTAAAGAACAATTACTCAAAGAAGCGCAGACCATCTGGGAAGAAGACCGGAAAATCTGCCGCCGGCTGGGCAAACACGGAGCCAAACTTCTCAAAGACGGGTTCAATGTGCTGACCCATTGCAACACGGGCGCCCTGGCGACCGTCGACTACGGCACGGCACTCGGGGTGGTTTTTGCCGCCAATGAAGAAGGTAAGAAACTGCACGTTTACGCCGACGAGACCCGGCCGCTTTTGCAAGGCGCACGGCTAAATGTTTGGGAACTCATGAACGAAAGTATCGATGTGACTTTGATTTGTGATAACACCGCAGCGTTTGTTATGCAGCAAAAGAAAATCGATTGCGCCATCGTCGGTGCTGACCGGATTGCCGCGAATGGCGACACCGCAAACAAAATCGGTACGTACAATGTTGCGGTCTTATGCGAGAAGCATGGTGTGCCGTTTTATGTTGCCGCGCCGTATTCAACTATCGATTTTAATTTAAGAAACGGTTCACAAATCCCGATTGAAGAAAGAGCCGCCGAAGAAATCACCGAGGGCTTTGGCAAAAGAACGGCCCCGCTAAATACTAAAGTTTACAGTCCCGCCTTCGATATCACGCCGAACGAGCTCATCGCGAGCATTATTACTGAAGAAGGCGTCATCGAACCACCCTATGAAATTAACTTGAAAAAACATGCAAAACTTTAAATCTGTCCCGACTCAAATGAACAAAATTCGCCGAACTATTTTGCTAACCTTATTGCCGATTCTGCTCCTGGGATGCCAGCCAAAAGAAATTACTTCAGCGAAGATTTATATCCAGAAAAGGAATTGGCAGAAGGCCATTGAATTGTTGGAGCAGGCTGTCGTCACCCATCCCAATAATCCTGAAGGGCACTTCTTGCTTGGCCAAGCTTATGGTGACCAATCAAGATACAGGGAGATGAAAAAACAATTTGGAGAATCGTTAGGAATTTCGCCAAAATTTCAGCCAGCCATCTTACAAACAATTGAAAATCACTGGATAACTCTTTACAATAAGGGCATCAAAGCCCAAAATGACAGAAATTTCAAATTGGCGGAGAACCTGTTAAAAACTGCGATCCTAATTGATCCGAGCAAAAGGGAAGCTTATAACACACTCGCGGCGAATTATATAGAAGCAAACCAACCGAGACAGGCTTTGCTGATTTACGAAAAGTTATTAAAAGAAACACCCGACGATATAAACCTGCTGATCGCTACCGGTAATTTATTCTATATTCAAAAACGATTCGACGATGTTGTCAGGGTCTTGAAAAAAGTGCTTGAAATCGAACCAGATCACCGGGATGCCATGGCAAACCTTGCTCTTTCCTACGATTCGCTTGGCAAGACAGACGAAGCCCTGACAGCTTACCAAAAAGCAGTGAAGGCCAATCCTCTCGATAAGGATTTAATCTTTCTACTTGGGGTCCACCACTACAATCGTAGTCATTTCACCAAAGCAATTGAGCTTTTCAAACAAGTGCTTGAATTGAGTCCCGGGGAATTTGAATCAACCTCGAATATCGGAAACGCTTACTTAAGTATCGCCGAAGATTTGCGAACCAAAATTAAGTCCTTGGCAAATAGCACTTTGACCGCAGGTGAGATTCAGCAGTTAAAAACTGAGGCGATTCTGACTTACATGAAAGTTATCCCATATTTTAAAAAAGCCCTGGAAATGCAACCCCATCATCCCACACTGTGGATTAATTTAGGTGTCGCATACGTTAACTCCGGTGAAAATGAAAAAGGGCAAGAGGCTTTGTTAAAGGCTGAAGAATGGAAATTGAAATTAGGAGACGAATCGAATGGGCAGTCAACTCAATGAATAGATTCTTTAATTTATTTAGGGCTCCATCTTTCACGAAAATCCGCCACCAAACTTTTGGCTATTTTGCAGGATAACAAATTTCACCCTGCAATTTGTTCTCAGTTTTAAATTTTGTCTAAAACTGAACTTTACTCCCCTGTTTCACCCCATTCTTCTCAAACCAGCCCGCGTTAACTTCCAGGGCATAAAGAGCCGGCACGGCAGAGATATATTGCTTTGACTCATCCAGGGGCTCCATGCGCTGGATATCGACAATCAGACCGGCGGCATCAATAAAGGCGATGTCGAGTGGGATAAATGTATTGCGCATCCAAAAGGACAAAACCCGCGTTGTTTCAAAAACAAAAAGCATTCCGAGGTTTTCGGCCAGCTCATCCCGATACATCAAGCCAAGCTGACGTGATTCTGCATCCTGAACAATTTCGATTTCCAAAGAAATGCCATCAACCTTGATGAACGGCTGAATATTTCTCTCTTCTGCTGATATCGCTTTTTGGTTTTCTGCTTTACCACAAGTAGTTGAAAGAGCAAAAAATAAAAACCAAATAAAATAAACAAAAACTCTCATTTTCCTTCCAACTCTTTATAAATTTCTTTTAACGGAATATTCTGACTTTTTGAGATACGTTTACAGTCTTCATATTCCAGTGTACGATTGAAGACCTCTCCGTTCAAGCTTGAGACTTTAATTTTCACTTTACCAAATTTCGTGTCCACTTCTTCGGTTGTTCTCTTTAATTTCTTGCGTTTTTGCTGGCGGATGCGAATGCCAATGCTGGTCGTGTTTTTAAAAATCATCCGGGCGAATTTATCCTCATCTTCGGGATTTGTGAGCACGGTTAATTGAACGCCCGGCCGGTTTTTTTTCATCGAAACATTGGTTAAGTACACATCGAGCGCGCCCTGCTGTAGAAGCTCCTCGAAAACGTGCTCATAAAGCTGCGGGCTCATGTCATCGATGTTTGTCTCAAGAATTGAAATCGTATCTTCCTCGAAAAGAGGCGCATCAACACTTTCTCCAACAAATAACCGCAGGACATTCGGATGTTCGAGATCAATTGAGCCGGCTCCGTAACCTATACTTTCGGTTATCATTTCCGGCATCTCGCCAAAGTTGCCAGTGATGGTGGAAATGATAGCAGCCCCGGTTGGCGTAACCAACTCCGCTCTACAATCGGTTGAATAAATAGGTATGCCTTTCAAAATCTCCGCGGTAGCAGGAGCGGGAACCGGCCATTTTCCGTGGGAGAACTCCACAAACCCGGACCCGACGTTTAGTTTCGAGCAGTAAACTCTTTCAATCTGCAATAGCTTCAGACCCGCCAAAGCGCCCACCACATCGATGATGGTATCCACTGCACTGATTTCGTGGAAGTGCACTTTTTCGACTGGCTGGTTGTGAATTTTGGATTCCGCTTCGGCAAGTTTCAGGAAAATTTCACTGGCCTTGGTTTTAAACGCTTCATCAAATCCAGAATGCTCAACAATGTGATTTAAATCTTTGAGATGACGGTAAGTTTTTTTCTCCCGGTCAACAACATCAAATTTTGTCGCTCTTAAATTCTGCTTTGTAACCGTTTGCTGTTTTAATTCATAGTTCAGAAGATTTAGCTTGGTTAGCTCGGACTGAAGTTTATCAAAATTCAGTCCGGAGTCGAGAAGTGCGGCGAGAATCATGTCTCCGCTGATTCCTGAGAAGCAGTCGAAGTAAGCGATTTTCATAGAATCAAGTTTTGGTAATTTAAATTAGCGGGAAGCCTGAAATTGGCATCTTGACTTAAATTCTGAATGCTCGGCGGGATGCCTTCGCACTATTTTTTTTTGTAAACTAAAACACTTTAGCTAGCAACTAAAATACTTTAATGAAACCAAAATTCAGATATTTTTGTGGACGTTTTTTTAAATCCTGAACCAACGTATCTAACTCTGCCGTGAGGTGGCGAAGGTCATTATAAAGATCGTCACTGGCGATAACTTTTCCTACCGAACCTTCCTCGTTTTCGATTTTTGCAAGTAAACTTTGCACGCTTGTCATCGATTGGTCCATCTTATTGGTCAGACCTTCCAAGCGGTTTGAAGCCTCGGAGAAATTTTTAATGGAAGATTCCACCTCGGCCCGGTGAGCGGTAAGAATTTCATTCAAACTCGTGGAGAGGCTGTCGATGTTGATCAGAGTGTTTGCAATATGGCCTGAATTATTATCCAGCATCGCAGCAAGGCCTCTTAAATGGGCCAGGGTTTCTTTGAAGTCCGCCTGTCCCCGGGCGTCAAAAATGTTTTCAAATGCAATTTTAATATTGCCGAGAAGTTCTTTTGCCTGCCGCATCAGCCCTTCCGCGGAACCGGTTAGATCTGAGAAATCGCTCACACTTTTACCTTGCAGGGTATCGCCAGCTTTTAAAAAGTTGGGAGAAGTACCCGGTCTAATATCGATAAATTTCTCTCCGACCATGCCAAGACTTTTTATTTGCGCATGGGAGTCGCTGGGTAACTGAACATCCGGACTAATTGATATTGTGATGAATACTTTGAGCTCCTTAAGTTCCAAGTCATTGACTTTGCCAATCCTCAATCCGGACACACTGACGATGTCGCCCGGCTCCAGTCCGGTAACATCGTCGAATTCAATTAAAAGGGTATAGGTACCGGCTTCAAAAACAGTATTTTTCAAGAAAAGGAATCCTGCAATCAAAATAATAAAGGCCAGAAAAATCGCTACACCGGATGCGACTTCCGCTCCAATTTTTCTCATTTCTTGCTCCTAAGTTTGAACTTCTTCAACTTCATCGATCCCTTTCACGAAGTTGTGTAAAACAATGTCGTCTGAATTTTCTAGTTCTTTAACCGTGCCTTCGAAGTGAATGGTACCGTTGTATAGAAAGGCCACAAAATCAGCCACTCTTTCGACGCTGTTCATATCATGTGTCACTACAATGGATGTGACGTCTAAGTGGTTTTGCAAATTCACAATTAAGTCGTTTATTGAGTTGGCGCGAATAGGGTCGAGACCGGTTGTCGGTTCATCGTAAAGAAGAATCTTCGGCCTCATGGCGATAGCGCGGGCAATCGCAACTCTTTTTTTCATGCCGCCGCTTAATTCCGCCGGGAATAATTTTTCAATGTTATGCAAGCCGACCATTTCAAGGCACTCTGTGATCCTTTTCTGGATTTCTTTCGACTTGAGGTCGGTGTGCCGGTATAACCCAATGCCGACATTTTCCGCGACAGTCATCGAGTCAAACAACGCCGATCCTTGAAAAACCATGGCCATTTTTTTTCGTATGGTTTTAAGCTGTTCGTAAGATAAGTCTGTGACACAGGTGCCGTTCAAAAAAACACACCCGCTCTCCGGTTTCATGAGTCCCATGATATGTTTTAGAAGGACGCTTTTTCCGGAACCACTGCTGCCGATAATCGCGGTTGTATGTCCCTTGCCTATTGATAAATTAACCCCACGCAAGACTTCGTTGTCTTCGAAGACTTTCCACAACTTAACAATCTCGATCATCTTCGAGTCTTGCTTGTTTCCGTTTTTATCCTGCATACTATTTCACAATCTGTTAATATTTAAATAAAATAAGCGCGGCAATTAAGAAATCTAAAAACAGAACCATCAAGCATGAAGTAACCGCTGCTTTTGTTGCCGCCGCCCCAACTCCCTCAGCGCCGCCTTTCGAGTTAAACCCCTGGTAGCATGCAATCAGGGTGATTGACAATCCGAATAAGATAGACTTAACCAATGGCAGAACCACATCTTTGGTGTCAAAGTACTGCCGGGCGCCTTTAAAAAACTCGAATGAGCTGATATCCATGACAAGAATAGAGGTTAACCAGCCGGTGATAACTCCGATCAAAGCGGCAAAAACAGTTAGGACCGGAAACATCACTGTGCCGGCTATGACCCTTGGGACCACCAAATAAGAGACCGGATTAAAAGCCAGCGTCTCCAGCGCATCGATTTGCTCAGTGACTCTCATGGTGCCGATTTCCGCTGCGATAGAAGCGCCGACCCGTCCGGCGAGGACCAGGGCCGTGAGTACCGCACAGAGCTCGCGCAAGATACTTTTTTCTACCACAAATCCGATCAGATAAGCCGGGATAAACTCGTCAAAATTTTCGGAGCTTTGAATGGCGGTTACCATGCCGGCAAAAGCGGCTACATAAACCACGATTGGAATCGATTGAATTCCGATTCGATTCATTTGAATGCCGACCAAGCTGCCATAAGTGCCGCCGTCTTTCAAGGCCTTCATGGTTTGCCAGAGCAGATCTCCAAACTGGCCGAGATGATAGAAAAATTGATAGATGCGGTTGGCCAAAAATCCAAAAACGAATGTCATGCCGTACTCATTTTTATTTAAAAAATAACAATTTTAAATATAGAACATTTGCTAAAGAAACTCAATCTTTTTTAACTGAAACAAGAAAAGAATTAGTCCAAAAAGTTCCAAACTAATAACGAATGAATTCATCTAAAGTTGACTTTTGGAACGAATTTTATTTTTCACTTCGGCTGATACCGCTCTGCATCCTCAAATAAGTCCAATACTTTGCACGCCTGATCAAATTTTGCCGAGTGTACGACGCCGGCCGGGATATAATATGAGTCGCCCTTGCGCATTCGTTTTGTCTCTCCGTCAATAGTTAAACTGAG
>SMXC01000148.1 GCA_004356825.1 Caldithrix sp. | reverse complement strand
GGTTTGTCACACCCCAAGATGCTCAAAACCATAGCCAATATTGAGAGTCGCAAAAATGTTCTATTCATTTAATTTATTCCTTACTTAAAAAAAGTCCATTCATAATGCTTGATTTAATCTCAGTCATTTCAGGTAAATCATTCGTTTCGTCACGCTAAATAACTGGCTTGGCAATTGGCTGGAAAACGCAGTTATTCTATAAAAGTAGATGCCACTGGAGACCTGAACGCCCCCGTGGCCAGTGCCATCCCAGTTGATCCTGTGTCTACCTGCCTTCCGTATGCCATGCAGGAGGGTAACGACCTCGCGGCCATGCAGGTCATAAATCACTAACTCAACCTCACTCGTCTCCGCAAGCCTATACTCAATGATCGTCGGTCCGTTGAAGGGATTCGGATAGTTTTGTGTGGTTAAGTAAAATTCAGGGACTGCTGAAGGTTGTGTCTGCACATCGGTCACATTGGCATTGATGACAGTGATTTTGTAAAGCTCAATCATCCGGGTAGTTTCAGAATCCAGCTCGTAGAATTTGACAGAAACACTTTTCTCAGAGCTTTTAGTATCAACTTCTACGAAACCATAAACGGAAGTCAACGATCTGTTGCTCCACTCCTTGCGAAATACTTCAAAGGAGTAAAATGGGTTTTCCTGATTTCCTGAAAGGAGGCGATGGCCTGCTGCCCTGGTATAATGCAGCGGCGATGCAGAAAAATCAAAAACAACAGAACCTAAATCTGACAGCGAATAGACGATAGAGGTGTCGGTCTGGGAGACTGAATTCAGAGGGGCTTGCCAATTCAAAATATGCGCACTGGGATAATGCTGGTCGCCGGAAAACACCAGGACACCCTGAATCTGATTCTCCTCGATAAAGGATAAAATTTTGTTGCGCTCAGATTTGTATCCCATCCAACTGTCGAATCCCGTCCTGCCGGAGGAAGTATCGCCGCCATAGTCATTCAAAGAAACACTTGAAAAGACAAGCTTGAATGGAGCTGCGGACTGCTTCAAGCCATTCAGCAGCCACGAAAGCTGTTCCTCGCCCAGCATGGTTTTTCCTTCGATGTCGCCGTCTTGCATGGGCGACCGGTACCAACGCGTGTCCAGAACAAAAATATCTACCCCTGCGATCGTAAACTTATAATCCAGGCCGCCATCCTCCACCCGAAAAGGATAAATGGGATAAGTCTCCTTAAATACTTTTTTGGCTTCAGCTTTGTAACGGTAGGTGCGGTCGGAATTATCCCGGCCATAGTCGTGGTCGTCCCAAATGGCGACAACCGGAACCTGACTGCTCATAGTCTGAAAATATTCGTCGAAATTTCGATTATATTTAGCCCGCAGAGCCGCTAGTACAGAAGCTGCCGGCCCGCTATTGATGTCGCCGTCATAATCTGCATACATCTGGTCTCCTAAAAGAGCCACGAACGTTGGCGACAGTTCCGAAATAGTTGCAAAAACATTGTGGGGAGCATACTTGTCTCTCACGCAAGCAGAAAAAACAAAACTGAATTCTCCAGGTTGAAAAGGCCGGGGAAAGGTCTTAAAAGTAAACCACTGTGTGTAAGTTTCATCATCAAACTCCACCCGGTACTGGTAGAGTTGATTGTATTCAAGGTTTGTGAGGAAAAAAGATACGGAAAGATCTGTTGAAAATGAAAGTCTGGCCCATTCAGTGACTGACCCGATGGTATCTCCTGCAGTATGATATTTGATCCTTACACGACCCGTTTGAGTACCTTTCACTGATACCGAAATTTGATTGTCTTGCATAACACCAACTATCGGGCTGCGAAGAAGAGTCCCGTTCGGATGGCCTTCTCTGCCAAACGCGAATTTCTCATTGGCATGACTAATTGTGAGAATGGCCAACAACAGGGCGAAGTAAATGCCTGGTTTTTTCCTCATGGGTTTTTTCCTCATGGGTTTTTTCATTTCAGATTGGATGACTTTATTTGTCCTTCCCGTATTTTGTCGTCTTCCCGCATCCATTGCTGCATGATTTCGGGCTTATCCATTTCCGGCGACTCCTCAAGGGCTTGCCAATTAAAATTTTCGTCTAAAGGAGACAAGGCTGTTTGTGGATCAAAAATGCGCGAGTCGACCGGTCGTGCATTGTAGGGCGCGTAATCAGGTTCTTGCATAAAAATATCAGCAAGGTCTGTTGCACCGGCATCGAATTGGTTAAGATACGGGATGCCGAGAATATGCCAGAACGTTTTCATCAGACTGCCAAAACTGGAATGTGTATGACTCACATAATTCTTTTTAGCATAGGGGGAAATTACCATTAATATGCTGCGATGCGCATCTATATGGTCAACACCCCCTTGCGGATCATCTTCGGTTACGAACACCGCCATATTCTTCCAATAAGGCGTATGAGTAAGAAACTCCACTATTCTTCCCAACGCTAAATCGTTATCCGCCATATAACTCTCACGGAAAGGGTAGCCGTAATCTGAGCGTTCACTGGCGCCGTGATCGTTTGGCAGGAAAACAGTGAGAACTTGCGGCAGGGTTTTATCCTCTCCAAGCCAACGCTCGTTGAATTCTTTTATGAACATGTCAACACGGAATTGATCTGGAATGCTGGTATTATAGGTAGCAAATATTTTAGATGTTTTCTCGATAAGAGTTGCTGGCATTGGGTAATTAACAATAATCCGGATACCACTGTATTTATATTGGATTGTTTCAATTCCGGGAGCAAACTCAAAACCCAGACCGAAGTTAAAAAAATCTATACCGTTGCGATCGAAATGATCCCAAATCGATCCAGCCTCGTTATAATCCTCCGGGTATATCGCACCGGAAGAGCCGACAAACGACAGTATTCCCGGTGCATCAGAATCAAATTTAAAATCCCTGCCCCCGCCGTAACTCGCCGCAACACCTGTTTCAACCCACTCATTAGGATAAACCCCTACGACCCAACGATGTCCGTCTGCCGAGACATCTGAATCACAATAAAAGTTGTCCGAAATACTGAATATTTCAGCGAGCGCCAAATGGTTAACCATAACCGTGGCATTTTCAACTTTTCTGCTGTTATCTTTATTGCTAAAGCTAACTCCTGAGCCGTAACGCGCAAGTGTTGGATCACCGATAACTCCATCTATGCCGCCAAATACTTCATCAAAAGTGCGGTTCTCCTTTACGATGAAGACGATGTGTTTAATTGGAGAAACTTTTTCACCGGAAAATAATGGGATTGGGTTTTCTTTACGCCACTCAAATTCTTCGGAAATAGCTTTAGTGAATTTAAAATTGTTTTCGACGGTCTTTTTCGTCTCGTCGTGCAACTTGTCATCTGCCGGAATATCGAAAACCGAAATCGTGCCATTCATCAAGTTTCCAATAAAGCTGCCGGTTTGACCGGGTTCAAAATTCGGTCCGCCATTCGGCCCACTGCCAAACCCTTTCGCATTAGCCACGATGAGTTTCCGTCCATCTTTGCTGACAGCAAGTTTTGAAGGAAACCATCCTACAGGAATATGTCCCAGTACTTCGCTCCTATTGACATCAATTACCGCCACCGCATTTAGTCCAGCCTCGGCCACATATAATCGCTCACCGTTGGGTGAAAGCGCCAGCCCAAATGGGATAGCGCCACGCAATTTTTCTAATCGGGGGTCAAGAATCAGTTTAATATTTGCAATAACTGTGTCTTTTTGAGAATCGATAACTGAAATAAGATCATTATTGCCATTGCTCACAAATACTCGATCTTCCGTAGCCACAAGGGAATTAGGACTCGCGCCACCAACAGCCGGGAAATCTTCAACTTTTTGACCGACAAGATTGCCGGTTTTAATTTTGGCGGTAACGTTTGCTCTCTCTGGATTTTCCACATCGATCGCCCACACAGAAAAGGATTCCGGCACATTTGGATCACCCAGTCCCGGAACTTTAAAACCATCAATCTCCATTCCTTTTTCAGCTTCTTTAGACAGATAGGCAAAAGGCGGGAACTTCAGGCCAGTACGTTCCGGGTCATCCGGATCCGCACCGACGATTTTACTATACTCGAACATACCGACATTTGCCACGTAAGCTCGTTTTCCATCCGGCGACAATGTGATACCGAAGGGATAGCGCCCGACACCAACACTCGCGACCAATTGCCTTTTCTCCGTATCAAAAATAACAACTCTAAAGTTTGTTTGATCAACGGCATATATAAGATTTCCAGCAGCGCTGAGTACGAGGTCACCGATATAACTGTCCTCATACTGCTTGCCACTAAAGTTGATATTACAATCCAAAGTGTTTATTTTTTTGCCGCTGGTGAGATCAAAGACTAATATTTCCCCTTCCTGTCCGCCGCCTACATACAATAGTCGATTATCAGGCGAGATGGCAAGTCCCATGAAAACTGCTGCTAAAATACCTTCGTCAGTCTCTGCGCCGGGTGGGATTTGTTGTACTTCAGGCCTGCCGCTTAATATATTTCGAATAATAGAAATTGAAAAAGGTTTAACGCCAGAATTGGCCGTGACAGCAATAGTTCCATCAGGGCTCAGGGTGAGACCGTATGGATGGGGTGCTACCCTAATTTGCCGACCACGGGGTGTGAGAAGTTTTCCGTTTGGAATAACGGTAATGCCGTCCGGATGGATCGCCGTATAAGATTCACCCGCTGGCGCGGATATGACCCAGATTTCATCTTTTTTAAGACTACAATTTTGAATTAAAAAAATGAGAATAACATAAAATAGAAAATCAGCTCGAAGGCGCTTGAAATTATTCATAAGTTAGTTAGTTTCTGAGCGAAAACTGGCTTTTTTCGTCATGCCAGCAATCTGTAGGCCGGAATTTATTTGATTCTAAGCAGAAGATTCCTGCTAACAATCCCAGGCTGTTGCAGATTCATTTTTTTACCACTTCACGGATTCTCACAGATTGTTTGACGAAAAAGAAACCTTTGCTTAATAATATTCAGAGAATCAGTGGAAATCCGTGTCAATCCGTGGCTTAAATCTTAGTTTGCAACAGCCTGTAACAATCCGCAGGAATGACGGGGGCGGCCGTTTTCGGTCTACTCAATCCATTTTTGCGACCGTGCGACTGCTCTTTGCCATTGATGCATTAACTGATGCCTGTGGTCTTCAGTAATTGCCGGTTCATATCTTTGGGATAGCTTCCACTTGCTGCTTATCTCGTCCAGATTATCAAAATCCCCAATTCCTAAAGCCGCTAAATAGGCAACTCCAAGGGCTGTGGTCTCGTGGATAACCGGCACATCCACGGGTATGCCCAAAATATCAGCCTGGAATTGCATTAGGAACTGATTGACAACTGCGCCGCCATCTGCCCGCATTAAATCAATGGGCATACCGGAGTCTTTGCGCATAACCGCCAAATTCTCCGCAACTTGAAAGGCAATTGCTTCCAAAGTAGCTCTGACAATGTGTGCCCGGGTCGTCCCGCCGGTAATTCCAATCATCATACCTCTGGCATATTGATCCCAATAGGGCGCAGCCAAACCTGTGAAAGCCGGAACAAAAAGTACACCGCCTGTATCCGGAACCGATTGTGCCAAGGCTTCAGTTTCAGCAGCTTCGTCAATAATCCCGAGGCCATCTCTAAGCCATTGAATAGCAGCGCCGGCAATATAGACGCCCCCATCCAATGCAAATGTAATGCTTTTATCCATGCTCCAGACTGCGGTCGTAATGAGCCCATTCTGAGAGAAAACGGGCTTGTTTCCGGTATTCATCAGCATGAAGCAACCGGTGCCATAGGTGGTTTTTACCGAACCTTTCCCGAAGCAGGCCTGTCCAAAGAGAGCTGCGGCCTGATCAACAACACCCCCTGCAATCGGAATCCTGGCTTCGAAAAAATCGGTGCAGGTATATCCATAGATCTCAACACTCTCCCTGATCTCCGGCAGAATCGACCTGGGGATTCCGATGATTTCCAGAATTTCGTCATCCCATTGGCTTGTATGAAGATTGAACAACATGGTTCTGGAAGCGGTAGAGGGATCAGTGACGTATATTTCCCTCCCGGTCATTTTCCACAGCAACCACGTATCCAGTGTGCCAACCAATAACTCTCCCTTTTCAACTTTTTTCCACGCATTCTCTACGTTATCCAATATCCATTTAATTTTTAAGGCTGAAAAATAAGCATCAACCGGCAAGCCGGTTTTCTGGGTGATAAGGTTTCCACATTCTTCTTTCAGCTTATCCGCCGCCCTGGCCGTCCTTCTGTCCTGCCAAACGATGGCATTGTATATGGGCTCACCGGTATTCTTATCCCAAACCATACAGGTTTCGCCCTGATTATCTAACCCCATCACTCTCAAATCTTGCGCCTTTAGCCCTGCTTTATCCAGGGCCATGGCTACGGACTCTTTGGTTTTATGCCATATTTCTATGGGGTCATGTTCAACCCATCCCGGCTTGGGGTAATATTGCGTATGTTCGGTATAGCCTTTCCCGCAGATATCCCATTCTTGATCAAATATCAAAGCTGTAGTGCCGGTTGTTCCCTGATCAACCCCCAGATAATATCTCTTTGACACTTTATCACCTATTTATGCGTTTGGAGACTGGCCATTCTTATTCTGAAAAATAGAAAATAACAGATCACACCAACAAGCACCATTAAACCGGAAACAATGGTCGCATTGCGAAAATCTTTCGGTATTGTGAGGATGCCAATTTCGACAATCAGCCATAATACAGCAAGGGAAAACACAGGCTTTGCAAATTTACCAAGTGTAAAACTGCCCACCCTGAACTCGACATCTTTTCTGGCAAGGCCATATGAGATAACCGTAATGAGATAAATTAATGCCGGCAAAACGGCCGTCGCGCCAACGAGTAGTGTCAGGGATTCAGCAAAATAGGTTGAAATTAAACATAAAACGAGAATCAGGAGAGTTGCTGCCACAGGCGAATTTGTTTTGGGTGAGATTTTTTTAAAGTACTGGCTGAAGAAAAAGGCGTCGTCCCGGGACATGGCATATATCAAGCGTCCCGCAGAAGTAGTAATCACTAACCCGCAGGCAAAAATGGAAACGCAAACCAATACTAAAAATAATTTACCGACGACATCACCAAGAGTTGTTTCTATAATATAAGGAAGAGGATTATTTGAACTCAGCACATCATTCAAGTTTGGAATTGCCATCGTTGAGGCTATCAAAAAGAACATGCCAAAAATTCCACTCAATGCAACTGAGGCAATAATTGCCTTGGGGACTGTTTTATGCGCATTTACTGTTTCTTCGCTCAAATTTGCTGATGCTTCAAATCCCACAAGCGTAAAAGAACCCATCAACATCGTCATAATGAAAGGAACGATATAAGATGTTCCTGTTGCAGTATTGCCAGTGCTTAGCAGAATGGAAGGATCTGCATCATTTTTAAACGCGGCAACGAACAAAAATATCGTTAAACCAATCATTCCAATTGCTTCAGTAAATACAGCACCGTTATTAATAAGAGCTGCTAATTTTACACCCATTATGTTCAAGGTTACCTGCAGGGTGATTATACACATGACAATAATCATGATATTTTGGTCTGAAATCGGAATATCTAATAATCCTGCTAAAACCGGAGCAAGCCCCCAATCGACAGCCGGAATGACCAAAATAAGAAAACAGAATGAGATCCACCCGCTAATCCAACTGACAAACGGGGTCGATAACCTTTTCATCCATTGATAAGAATAACCACTGACCGGAATGATTCCGGCAAGTTCAGCAAAAATTAATGCAACCAATAATTGGCCAGCAACAGCAATTATCCATGACCATATTCCTGCCGGTCCACCGGTCTGAATAACAAACTTGAAATTTGTGAAAATACCAGTCGTAATTGAAATAAATGAGAAGGCCACAGCAAAGGAACTGAATAATTTCAGGCTTCGTTTCAATTCCTGCTTATAGTTGAATGCTTCGAGGATCTTTACGTCTTCGCTGGCGGCATCATCTTTTTTCATTTTTCAAATTCCAGCTCTCTCGGGTCTATGGAAGATTCGATAATTGAATTTTCAAATTTGACTACCGATGCGCAAAAATAAACAACCCACTATATTACGAGGATTGGGAAAGATGATTTATCACCGCCCGGGCAACACGCCGACCGTTAAAATAGCACCATTCTGCGCCATGAAAGCCGCCCAGAATATTGCCGGCTGCAAACCAGCCTGGTTCAGACAGTTGAGAATCCCTTCCGACAACAGGTTTTCGGGAAGGCAGCTCGACTTTCAAATTTCCCTGCAAAGCCAGTTCACTATTGGGAATCAGCTCTCCACAAAGCACGATACCATCACATGGGATAAGCTCATCCTCCCTGGACAACCTGATTCCTGAGGCTGTTTTTGAACCAACCACCTCAACCGATTTCGCGGCCACCCCGCGAAAATTCGGTTGGCTCCATCGCCGGAAGTAGAGCCGTTCAAAGTATGAGCATTTTGGGCGCCGGCGGTTGTCCACAATAATCGCATCTGCGGCACCGGCAACTTTTAATTTTGCGGCGGCGGCGTAGGCGATTAAATCGGAACCAATAATGACAGGATTACGCATTGGCAATAGACCGTTTCCATCTATCAATTGCAATAATTGTTTGGTGAAGAAAACCCTCATCGGCCTGGCACCTGTCAGCCATCCGCGTTCCGAGGCAGTCTCCTCCCTTGAGCCGCAAGCCATTATTATCGCAGCCGCTGTCAGGCTCACCCGGCCTTCATCGGGGTTCACGAGAGTTATCCTATTTTCCTTTGCCTCAATCTCGATAACCTGACTTTGCAGCCAAAGCTGTACATCCGTTTTTGATAACTGTTCGCCAAGCCAATGAGCATAGTCTTCTCCAAAGAAAGGAATGCCGCCACGTGACCATCTGATAAAAGTACGGACGCCACCTTTCTTTTTTTTGTATAAAGAAGGGATACCACCGATTTTATCGCTGCGCTCCACCAGAGCCACCGATTTTACTCCGCGCTTGTACAATGCAATTGCAGCCCCAATGCCGGCCGGGCCGGCTCCTATGATAACAACACTAAAATGTTTTGTCGAATTCATCCCTTGCCTTCGTTTCCCGCAGCTGTTGGAGCAGGTACTATTTCACTTTCTGGCCCACGTTTGGTAATCTTGCTGAGCGGGATGCCACAATGTTCCGAAATAATTTCTGCTACTTTTATTTGACAGTCAAAACCCTGGCATCGTCCCATTTGTGCACGAGTTCTGCGTTTGATCGCATCCAAGGTGCGCGGCTTCAGAGGAGAATCCAGATGCTGGATTATTTCGCCGCGTGAAATGTTTTCACAATAGCAGATGATCTTGCCCAAGTCCGGATTTTGTTTAACCAACTCGCCATTCGCAAACGGTCTCTGCCACCAGCCGGGCCAATTGCTCTCTGGCCGGGAATCCACAGCATTCGGGTTCTTTTCAAGATTTAAACCACATTTTTCATGTAATTCTTTTATCAGATATTCGGCTAAAGTTGGCGATGAGGTGAAGCCGGTGGATCGAATTCCCGTCACCGTCACGATTCCCTGGTGACCATCATTGCTGCGAATCCAATAACTGCCCTGGCTGCAATTGCAACGTACCCCGGAAAATGTTCCGATAACGGGCTGGTCAACCAAACCTGGAAACAAACGCGACGCACCGGACAACAGGGATTGCAGCATTTCAAGCGTGGTGTCCGTCACTTCTTCATCATCGAGTGAAAAATCTTCGGCGGTGGGCCCAGCGATCAAGTTGCCGAAAATGGTTGGAATAACCAGGACGCCTTTGGTCTGCGCCGTGGGGATTGGCAGCAGAATCCGTTTAATGGCTGAACGGCTGTACTTGTCAAAAATCAGAAACTGGCCGCGCCGGGGATTGATGTCAAATTCGTCGCCACCGTAGAGGTCAGCCAACCTCCGACTTCCGAGACCTGCAACGTTGACAATTATCCGGGTTGCGATTCGATCATTGCGGGCGGTGACAAGTTTCTTGATCGTCTTGTCGGCATCTTCAATTTCCACAATTTCTGCGCCAAACAGTATATCGATGCCGTTGGCTAACGCAACTTCCGCATAAGCTATCGAAGTCGTAAAGGGGTCGGCAATGGATTCTCTCGGAATCAGCAATCCCCCCAGAACATCCTGTGGAACACTGGGCTCCAGTTCCCGCGTCTGAGCTGCGCTCAACAACCGGACGTCATCGACGCCATTGCTTACGGCTTTGGCATGAATCGTATCCAGTTGCTTGTTCTGCTCATCAGTGATCGCCAACACCATGGCGCCACATTTTTCAAAAGGAATTTTGAGTTTCTCAGCCAACTCCGGCCACTGCCTGGAAGCTTGCGTGACCAACTGCGACTCTAAAGTTCCCGGCGCGGCATCAAACCCGGTATGAACAATGGCGCTATTGCCTTTGCTGGTAGCCTCGCCGACATCATAATTTTTATCGAGCAAAAGAACCCGCAGTCTGTATTGCGACAGTTTGTATGCCAAAGCACACCCGACAACACCCGCGCCCACAATGATAACATCGTATGGATCTTCATCGAATCGCACCGCCGCATCTAAATTTCCATCCGGCCAATCAACCATCAACCGGCCGCTTGCATTCACATCTTTAATCGTTCGCCCTCCTCTCTAATTCTTATCCCTCCCTGGCAGCAGTATCCGGAAGCGCATTCCATTTTGTCACCATGAGAACACCAGCAATAAAAACGGATCCAGCCATTAAAGTAAAAACCCCGTCCCATCCCAATATATCCTTATAACCGGGTATCAACGCCCCCCCGATTATAGCGCCAATCGAACCTAAACCATTTATAATTCCTGATGCTGTTGAAGCGCCTTTGCTTGTCCCAAAATCAACCGCAGCCGTTGCGCTGACCAGTGAATCCGGCCCATAAATCAGAAATCCAACCAGAAACAAAAGCCCTGCTGAAACCATGCTGCTGTGTGCCGATGATGCAAGGTCAATGAAAAAGAATAACAGAACGGCCAACAGCAGCATAGAGATAGCACAATAAGGCATCCGACGTGATTGGAACAATTTATCGGATGCATAGCCCCCGGCTAAAACAGATAAAGGGCCTGCCAAAAAAAATCCGGAAATTACGAAGGCCGATTCAGCCATGTCCGTTCCCAGGGATTCACTGACATACAATGGCCCCCAAAGTAGTATTAAGTAACGTGTAGGTTTTAAAAAGAAATACATGGCCCCCAGAAGCAGAACCATGGGGTTTTTTATGACGGTAAATGTCATTTCCCAGGACCCTTCGGCCGGGGTATCGCTGGTTTCTTTCTTTTGTATTTTAGAAACGGTTTCTTTGTGGTATTCTTCAATTGTTGGCAGGCCAACATCTGTTGGTCTGTTTTTTTGGATAAGGTAAAAAAGAATCAAAACACCAAGAAGTATAATTGCGGGTATAAAAAAAGCATATCTCCAGTCGAGGAAATAGGTCGCCGCCAATGCTGCAAGGGGAGCGCCAACCAAGCCGCCAATTGTATAATTGGTGGCCCACCACCCCATAACCACGCCACGTTCGTGCAAGGAGAACCAGGTGGTAATATTTTTTGCCAGCGGCGCCCAGCCCGTAGATTGGCTTAATCCCTGGACAAGCGCAAAGACACCGAAAGCAAGCATGATAGAAGAGACGCCCATCGCAAATCCGGCAACAATCGAGGTAAATAATCCACCCAAAACAATTTTTCGTGTTCCAACCTTGTCGCCCAATATCCCCCAGATAAATTGTCCTGCGGCATACGCGGTAAGATAGATGCCATCGATAAGGCCCATTTGTTCAGTTGACATGGTCATTGTCGGGTCTT
>SMXC01000147.1 GCA_004356825.1 Caldithrix sp. | reverse complement strand
TGCACGTTTGCGATTTTCCTGCCGGCTTATTTACTGTTGCGCGATTCTCTGGGTAATCACAGCTTGTGGCTGGCTTTGACCTTGTTTATGATTATGCGGGGGGTGACATTGACCTGGTACGCAAGGAAGTACGTGCTGAGTAAGTAGTGTGAGCTTTAACTATTATCGCAATGTGGATAGTAATGTTCTCGCGTTGTGTGTAGCAGTAGTGGACACACTTCGAGTCGGTTGGCCAAGAACTCTGGCGCGTTCTGCTGCTTCGTATGCAGCCGAGGGGTTTTGCCAATTAAATCTCCTTCGTATTTATTTCGCATCTACTCATTTCATGAAAAATTTCCTCCTTCCCCACAAAACTACAACCACCCCAATCAGAAAATAAACCGGCCAGTTGCCGATAATTGAGTAAAGGGTAACCGGCGGCCTCTCCGGCACATTCAAAGTCAAATTGATGTACTCACGGGTGTATTGATCCGTTTCCCGCGAAATGATGCGGCCAGCGGCATCGATGATCTGGGAGGTGCCGGTGTTCAGGGCACGCACAAGCGGTTTGCGGTATTCCACCGTTCGCGGGCGGGCCATTTGCTTGTGCTGATGCGAGGCGTCTGATTTGCCAAACCAGCCGTCATTTGTAATATTGACAATGAAGTCCGCCTTGCGGTAATCAAAGCCGTCGATGAAACCGCTGATAATGTCCTCATAACAGATCAGAGGTAGCCAGTTTAGATTTTCATTGATTGCAAAAATCGGTTTCTCCGTTCCGCGGGTAAAATGCGAAATGCTTGGTGGCAGCCATTTTTCTAAAACTGGAAATGTCTCTAAAAAGGGAATATATTCACCAAAAGCGAGAAGAACAATTTTACGGTATTTCCCCATTATTTCGCCTTCGGGATTGAGGACAAACTGAGTATTATAATAAGTTCGCCTGCCGCTGGGGTGCCTGTCAGTGCCAATCTCGCCGGAGCCGGCCGTTACATACACCTGGTGTTCGCGGGCCAGGTTAGAAATTTCAGTAAAAATGGTCGGGGAGTTTAAAATTGGAAAATGCACGGAACCTTCCGGCCAGACGACCAAATCCGTTTTTCCCGGATGGGTTTGAATCGCCGCTTTCGACAGCGCGACAATATCCTGGAATTCCTGCAGTCTTTCCTCAGTGCTCAATCTGTCACCGTAAAATTTTTCCATGGTCGTATTTGACTGGATCAGGGAGACACCCACAGATTTCTTGTCCGGCGCCGGATTATTATCATACTTGTTTAAGGCGACGATGCCATAGCTCACCACAAAAAACAAAAAAGCGAATTGCCGGATAAACGGCATCTTCATATTCGACCCCAAATAGCTTCGATGCTGCCAAACCCACCAGGGGATATGAATGACCGCCATGGCGACAAAACTTAAACCGATGACGCCGAACAAATCAGCGGTCTGGTACAGCACAAGCACAGAATCCAAAGTTGTGCCGAGATACCATGGAAAAACCTGTGGGTTGACTTGCTCGGCGACACAAAAAAGCGCCGCGGTAATAAACGGGCTTGCTTTCTCGCCAAAATAGCGTTCAAGATAAGCCCAAAGGGGAAAGTTTAAATTATTAAGTAAACTAAAAAGTAAAAGAACGCTCCAGGCAAAAACAGGAGGCAGCCCGCCGTAATCCTGCGCCACGATGTGTATCCAGTGGAAACCACAAGCATTGGCAACGATTGCCATAAGCCAGTAAGCAAGCATTTTCTTTTTTAATGGAAGCTGGCGCATGCCGCTGAGAAAAAACGGCAATAAAAATAAAACAGGGAAGAGTCTGTAACGCTCGAAACTGAGAAAGAGGCAGATTCCGGCAAGGAGTGGGTACAAATAAAGCTGAGTTTTGGTCGAGTTATGAAATTTCGAGAGTCTTTCATTCATTTTAATATAGATCCCCCCAGTCTTCAATTGATAAATGTTCGCCCCGATCGGGATTTGAAATCCCTGCCGCGATAATAAACGGTACGTCTTAAATTAACTCGATTATTAATGAATTCCCGCCTTCGCGGGAATGACAATTTTTACATTTTGAATTATTCAGGTTAGAAAAAAGATAAAACTAAATTTTTGAGAAGCAAGGGTTTTGAGGTAATTAGGAACGTTCCAACGGAGAACCATTGGAACGAGAGGGACAAAGGAGATTTATTCAGGAAATTCTTCGACAATGTGAATTCGAGACTCTCCAACTTCTGCTGCGGATACAACAATGGGCGTTCGTTCTTTAGAGCCGAAAGCCTCTCTCAAAGCGGCCAATTTCATATCTAAGAAAATCCAGGGTAACTTCGGCATAAAAATGGGTTCGCTCAGCACCCGGACACTGTTATTGCGAATGGCTGAAAAAATTGCCTCCATAGACTGCGCCTCAGCATGGATGATCGAGTGACAGATGCCCATATATTTTAGCAAGTGGCAATCGGAGTTGCCGACAACGGGCAGACCTTTTTGCTCTGAAAGCTTTAACATTTTACGGTTGAAGTTAAGCAATGTTGAATAAAAAAAGCAGAACTCAAGTGCATCAAATAATTCAATATGCTCATAAAGTTTCTTTCCCAAAGAACAAGGGTATCTAAAAAACGGATGGGGTGCGATTAGAAAAAGACCATCATCTTTTGCCTTTCTCAAATCCTCAAAAGTGTTTATTTTCTCGGCTGCAGGTGTCGCATTTAAAATAAGCACATGCTTTTTTTCGACATTCTTTTCAATGCCGGGGATTAGCAGCACACCTTTATCCTGGGCGTAACGTTGTAACTCGTTGTTAAACGTATAAGTGTCGTGATTTGTAATTGCAAGCGCACCAAAACCTCGAGCGGCTGCATGGTCTATCAATTCTATTTCTGAATGTCCAATCGAATCTTTCCGATCGTCGCGGGTATGGAGATGAAAGTCGCATTTTATGTTGAGCATTTGTTTTTCTGGCCTGGTTGGTCATAACTCTGGTTTCTATGATATTCGGAACATTTTTTACTAAACTTAAAGCATTTTGTTCATAATACGCTCTCAGTTCTTCCATCACAAACTGAGAACATGTTGCTCAAGGAACGGCGGGGTCAAGTTGCGATATCCTTTTCCTTCTTTGTCAAATGTTGATTACGATGAAATTCGTAACAGAGAAAGCCTTTGCTTGTGTCGCCCTCACCGAAAACATATCCGGTAAACTGGCCCAACCCATCCATGAGCAGGCCCAAAATTATGACAGGCAAAACTTTCATAAATTGTCCTTTGGACCTGCCGGGTTGAGATACGTTTCTAAAAATATAGCAAAGCCGTATTACGGAATCAAAGGACCGCCAAATATATAAATTATTCTGGAACCCGTCGGCATTTTCTTAATGCGTATCGAAGCAAACAGGCGGCCATTCAAAAATTGTGTTCACGTTGCTGTTTATAGTTTGGGGATTCGCATTGGCCACGACCGGACAGCCGCCCAGGAGTTGCTTATGGGCTTCAATCAAAGCCTCTGCCCATTCAGGTTCCGCGTAGCAATGATTTTCTAAAAGCGTAACCAACGGGGAGCCTTTGCCCTACGGATGCCAAGGAAAGCTCCTTTGCTGCGGGTTCTAAGCTTACCAGCCTCTACTACCTGAAATTGCAAAAAAATCCTCAAGCTCCTGTTGAGTGAGTCCAGGAACTTCTTTACTCGATGTAACAATCACAATTCCCATCTGTGGTAGCCGTCTGTTTTCGCAGATGCCGAATCGTTGAGCGGATAAAGCTGATATTTATAAGGCGTTACAATGACGACTGATAATTCGGGTTTTGATTTTGAGCTTTTTTGTGCCAGTGTTTAATTCCTTGCATTTTGTCGCTGTTTTTTAAGATTTTATGATACAACCCCAAGCATTTTCTCAATGAAGGCGGTTGCACCGAATTTACTTATTGTAATTTTTCGCCCTGTTCTTCTCATTTGTTCGGCCATTTGGCGGTTTGATAAGATTTCTATGAGAGCCGCTGTTAACGCTCATTCATCCGCGGGCGGGGACAATCAAACCGGTTTTCCCATGCTGCACGCTCTCCGTTAATCCTCCAATTGCATCTGTTTAGGCACGCCTTCAAAAAAAGGAAAAGCTGTGTAGTTAGGAGACGCTTCTCCTCTAAAAGGCTTTTCCGCATTAAAATTGGACTTGTACCAATCGAGTCCCTTTCCCCAATTCTTCTCTTTTACAAAAAAATTAAGCTCTTTTTCCTTCAACATTGAAATCTGCGGAAGAAAACGAACGTTAAAATCTTCAATTATCGGACCGACCGCGTCCGGGTTGTGTGTGTGGCGGCCACTGATGTTCGTTGTCTCAGTCCAAGGCCGGGCAGATCAAGCTGGTAGCAAATACAGCGACCACGACGATGACCACAATCTTCAGCTTCTTTGTTCACCCTCACTTCGTATACAACAGCGCCGGCGCGTCCTCGCGCTTCAGAAAGTCCACCACTTGCTGGATCTCCTCGGCGCTGACCTCCACCCCGTGGCTCAGCCTCATCAGCAGCATCGAGCGCACCAGCATCGGTCGCGGGCGCTCATGCGCGCCCAGCAGATCGGGGCCTTTCAGCGGGCCGTGCCCCATGGTGTGGCAGCCGAGGCACTTGGCCTGAAATACCGCAAGGCCCTTCGCCTCCGACTCGCCCACCTTGCCACGCACCTCCGTGGGGATCAGCCTTGGCGGCAGCGCGGGCGCGACCTTGACCTGAGTATCGCCCTCACGCTTCAGGGCAAACGCCACCAGGTGCGCCTGATCCCGGCCGCCGCCGGTCGGGATCACGATGTACTGTCGCCCTTTCCATTGATAGGTCATTGGCGCGCCGCCGCCGTTGTACACCCCCGGCCTGATCGGATGCTTCCACACAGCGTCACCCGTCGCCTTGTCGTAGGCGCAGAGCTTCGCCGGCGACGGCTTCCCGTCCGGCTCGTACACGCCATGCCCGCTCACCGCCGCGAATAGCAGCGTCTTGGTGACCATCAGGTTGGACTTCGCCCAAGTGCCCAGCGGCGGCAAATTCAGCGGTTTGAGGCGGGGCTGGTGACGCGGGCCGTCGCTGTTCGCCCGCTGCCAGACGATCTCGCCCTTGTTCAGATCGATCGCGGTAAACCGCCCCCACGGCGGCTTGACGATCGGCAGGTTCCCGACAAAGGCAAACGAGAATTCCTCGCGGTACCGGATGGGCCAGGGGCTGTCAGGGCTTTGCTCGACGAGCTTGATCAGTGTCGGAAGAGTCTTGGAGCTCACGTACAGAATCCCGGTCTCGGGATCGAAGGCGCCGCCCATCCAGTCGCCCCCACCGTTGATGCCCGGCAGCATGATCGTCCCTTGTGTTGACATCGGCGTGAACATCGGCCCGAGGCGGAACTGACTGACGAACTGTTTGGCCCGCTCTCTCATCTGGGGCGTGAAGTCGATCAGGTCATCCTCGCTCAAGCCCTGGCGATCGAAGGGAGGCGGGCGGGTCGGGTAGGGCTGGGTCGGTGAGAGTATCTCGCCGGGTACGCCGTCGGTCGGTACTGGCCGCTCCTCGATCGGCCACACCGGCTCGCCCGTGACCCGGTCGAAGACGTAGGTGAAGCCCGTCTTGCTGACCTGAGCCACCGCCTTGATCGCCCGGCCATCGACGGTGATGTCGACCAGGTTCGGTGCCGCCGGCAGGTCTAGGTCCCACGCCGCGTGGTGGATCGTCTGGAAGTGCCACACCCGCTCGCCCGTCGTTACGTCGACACACACCAGGCTCTGGCCGTACAAGTTGTCCCCCGGTCGAAAGCCCCCGTAGAAGTTGCTCGATGGCGCGCTCACCGGCAGGTATGCGTACCCGAGCTCCTCATCGGTGCTGATGATCGACCAGACGTTGCAGGCGCCGACCCATTTCCACGATTCGTCCTCCCAGGTTTCGACACCGAACTCGCCGGCCTGCGGGATCGTGTTGAACCGCCAGCGCATCTCGCCGGTGCGCACGTCGTAGGCCCGCACGTCTCCCGGCGGCATATCCACAGGCGCCTTCTTACCCCGGAAAAACCCCAGCCCGTCCGTCACGATCGAACCGATGATCACGACGTCGCGGCAGACGACCGGCGGCGCCGAGTAATTCATGATCCGGTCCTGCCCCTCAACGCTCCTGTGCAGGCCCTTCTTCAGGTCCACGAAGCCGCCGTTGCCAAAGGAATTGATCGGTGTCCCATTGCGTGGATTGAGCGCGAACAGCTTCGAGTCCCCCGTCGCCAAAAACAGACGCTGGTCCTCGTCGTCCCGCCAGTACGCCAGGCCCCGCGTCGTGTACCCGAAATTGCCCGGGCGCCCGAACAGGTAGCTCTCCGGATCGAAAACCCAGAGGGTGCGTCCCGTCTCGGCGTCGATCGCTACCGCAATGTTCAGCGATGTGCGCACATACAGCACGCCGTCGATCATCAGCGGCGTGCCCTTGAATCGATCGGTCGGCCCCTTCAGACGCGGCTTCAGCGCGTGGTCGGGCGAGTCCCACACCCACGCAACCGCCAGGTCCTTCACGTTGTCGCGGTTGATCTGGTCCAGCGGTGAGTACTTGCTGTTGCCCAGGTCGCCGCCGTATGTCGGCCACTGACCCTCGGACGTGTCATACCTCATCTGCCCCCCGGTATTGGGATAGAAGTCGGAGAAACCATTATTGCTAGCATCAATATAGTAAGCTTCAAAGCGAACCTTAGTGGAAGAAGTAATTTTGTTCAAATTTACGTGAGAAGATTTCTCCACAGAAAAAATAATTGTACTTTCAGAAATAGTAGTATTTATCTTATCATCCAAAAAAGAAGTATCCGAAGTCCCCGAATCAGTCACGCTTGTAAATACACGAAACGAAGGTTTGGCAAAATCAAGCAGAGCTCCTTTTGCTTCCTGAGCTTCCGTACGACTGCCATACGCTAGGTATAGTGCCAAATCCCCTACGCTTGTTTTAGAATTACTGTCAGTATCGAAAATAACCGTCCACCAATATTCAAGTTGGTTAGATTTTGCCTTGTTATAGGTGAATTGGTCCGGTAAGTCAGCTACGGTCATAGTCACGGCAATATTATTTTCAGTGACTTTTACTGTCATTTCAGTTAAGTCGATGAAGGCCACATTCGTAGTTGCCGTTGTGGGTCGAACATCTCCCTTAGTATCTGTCAACTTACCATCCTCAGGCACTTCGACAAATAGAGAATACTTTTGAAGCGTCTTTGAATCAACGGTATCTTCTTGCCCACAGCTTTGAAGGAGGAAGCAACTTAAACTTATAGCCATTAGAACTAAAATCTTATTTTTCAATACACCAGCCTTTATTTTTAATTCAGGAGTCTAATTATCAAATGAACGAGCCAAATGCAATGTTATTACATCTAAATCCGTTTGCTAAACTGCGGTTTCATTTGTAATCAAGTCGAGAGTTAGTTTCGGTTCTATTTCCCCTACGATAGCAGAATCCAGTTTCTCGGGTTAGGAGTATGTTTAAAGTAAATTAAAATTAACAACTTAACGGTAGAAAAGAAAAAAAAGGTGAACAGAGAAAGGGTGATCTAAGAGACTTTAAGAACGTGTCCTAATCTTGAGGTTCTTCCCCCGTGAGGGACTGATTTCAAACTTAATGGTTCGAAACCGTTATATCCGCTCACCATTTTTTATAGATGGTCTCTTAAAATCATAAATAGATAATGACCTAGTTTTTTAGCTCCTTTCGGTGTCATGTGGGCAAAATCGTAATAATCATCATCTTCCCATTCCTGCATCATCTCTTTTGCCAAGTCTATGCAAAGAATATTATGCTCTCTGGCTTTTGAACAGGTAACACGATCTAACTTTCTCATCATATAATAATAGTCGACCCCATTGATTGGCACCCCATTATAATTGATTGATTCTTTAAAACCTTCAATTCTACCTTTGTTTAATCGATAATAGCGCGAGGGCTGCGTCACAAATATAGCTGTCCAGCCAAGCCTTTTGGTTCTCTCAATGAGCAACTCGAGTCGCTCAGCATATTCTTTTAAACGTGTGGCCATTATTTCGTCGTATGAGGTTTGTAAAGGTTCTGATACCCATTTTTCCTTTTTTAAGGCACTGTTCCCATGGCGGATATGCTCGGCTTGATAAATCCCATATAATATCCTGCCTACGTAATATAGGGCACTCCTCTCCTGCAGCAGTTGACGGAACGATTTATCGGCATTTTTTGTTAGTAGTGCATCATATCCGTAACCTTCATCTTTATACCAATCATTTAATCCTATATAGAAAAGCACATATTGGGGCCTTAAATTTGGTATATTGGGAAACCAATAGTCAAAATTCTTAATATGTCCAAAGGTAGACTGGCCGTCAACCCCAGCGTTTGCAACTACAATATTGTTGCCAACGGTTTTGAATTCTTGCTGAAGAACATCTTGCCATGTTTGCCCATTCGTAATGTATCTCTGGTCAGTAGTGCTACCTCCCACCGTTAATAATACTATTTCAGAAGGATCTTCAAACTGACCTCTAAGACCAAATTTGTCCCGAGTGTAGGTTGCCCTTTTGAGGGGTGATTCGTACAGTTCACCTATTTTATATGTGATTGTTCTATCTCGGATAATATTTAATTTATTAAGGTTGTCTTGGTTAATCCAGTTGCCAAAAATAAGGTCGAGTATGAGTATCCCAATGCCGATTAGCACTACATTAAATAGCAGGATGTTTATGAATCGCTTTGCTCTTTTTGCCATTATTTATTCTTAACTGCCATTTTGTTGCCGCCGAACGCCAAAATCAGCCGTGCGTGTTTTGCATCGGCTTGATTTTGGCGTTCGGCACCTATTTGGTGATTAGAGAACCAGCTGTGCAACACGGGCTAAAGCCACCTGCCGTTTCAATCGGCTGAATGCCTTAGGCGATGACAACCTTGAGTAGACCACGTTAATTTTCTGTTCAAGGGTATGTCGTAGCCGACTATTTGCCACTCATTTTTTTCGGCGCTTCGGGTTCCGCGATATTATAAGTATCCCGGATAATCAGCCAAGATCCATCCGGCTGTTTTTCATGTACTGACAACCAGTTGGATCTTCCGGTGGTGGACTTGCCACCACCTTTAGGCGTGGACGTGAACTCATCGTGCCCCCAGAAAATCGCAAGGTCGTTCATTACACGGACAACATCGATTGCACCTTTTGTCTGGATATCCGCACTTTTAAAGCCCTTTTTAAAAGACGCCTCAATGGCAGTTCTTCCACGTGCTGGTCTATCTGGAAACTTTACAACAGCATCTTCAGAGTACAATTGGGCTAGTCGTGCTGCATCTCCTGTGTTATACGCGGCATACCACTTTGCCAACCCATCCTGTGCCCATTGTGGAACTGGTTGTACCCGCGTAGTGTCCTGCGCAAATACCAGGCCGGACATCAGAAGCATGGTTAGTAGGATTGCGAAAAAGGCGTTAATACGTTTCATTTTTGCCTGCCGATTTTTGTGGTTATTGTTGTGAATGTCTTACCATGTGCATTTCAAAAACAAGATTGAGAGATGTGGAATCAACTGGAATCCATGTTACGTTTGGAAAAAGCTGAACGTCAATTGTCTTATTTCATTTTCTTGCAGTCAAAGAAAATCGATTGCCTTTATCATCAACTCTCCTTACAGCATAACCCCTACGTATAACCTGCTTTGCCATTCATTTTCAAACAATGCTGCTTTCAACGGTTCATCTGGATTTCAATCCTACCATAGTTCGATTAAAACCTACAAAAGAGCCGCGGATAGGTCGTGGTTTAACCCGTGTTTTAGCGAGCCGGTGCGGAGCGAGGTGTTCAGGAAAAAAATCATTGGCCCAAGTTGTTAAACAAATTCAAAATTCATTAATAAATAAATACAAGGCCATTGAATTGCACAAAAAATGCTGAGGTGAGGGTAAATAAAAAGAGATTTGTTTTCGTTGGCTGCAGACAATTTTGAAACTGTCTCCAAAAAAGTGCGGAGTGTTGTTCAGTTGCGTCGCCATCATTCCATCCCTTCCCAACATGTTTAGCGGGAAGAACTCCAATAATTTAACAAGGTCGGCCCATAATAGTCAAGGAAAAAATGAAACTTTTCTATTCGACAAGTGTTTGGGCGACAGTATCATCCGCTCAGCAGATCGTGGTCGAGAGATCGAGGTGCGTTGTTAGAGAAGTTTGAGTTTTATTTTCGTCATCACATGTTCATATTGAGAAAATTACATTGCAGAGAAAATGCACCGATAGCCACAAGCCTTAGAATTTCTTTTTTTCTACATTCTAAAGAACGAAGTTTATACGGGAACGATGCTTTGGAATCAAAAAAACAAATCAGGTGTGTGCGTTAAGACCAAATCTCACGATGAGGTAATTAGAGTTGAAGATAATCATCCAGCCTTGGTGAACAAAAAATCGTTTAGCAAAGTCGAAGAATTTTTAAAAAATCGAAGTCCAAAGATACCTCACCCACGAACCACTAATAGTAAATATTTGTTGAGTGGGTTACTTTTTTGTGCAAGATGTGAGCCTTCTATGGTTGGAAGCGCAGCCAAATCGTTGCAGCACTTCTATTACGCTTGTCAGAATTACTCAACACGCGAGCAAATTTGCTCCGCTAAAATGGTCAATCGAGCTAAGATTGAGAAGTTCTAGTCGTGAAAATTAAAGACAATATTCTTACCGAGCAAAACTTAACTAAACTCATGAAACTGACGAATGCAGAACCTGGGAAATCCAAGCGTCAATATGACGAGGAGCTAAAAGTCCGGGAACATCAAATCAATAAGTAAAAGGGACGACTTGACAAACTTTATGACGCGTTAGAGAGCGGGCAACTTGAAATTGGGGATTTGGCCCCTAGAATCAAGGAAGTCAAGAGCAAGATAGATGGGCTGGAAAATAAACAGGACGAGCTAAACGAAAATCTAGGTCAAGAAGAAATCCAATTGGCTGATGACGAAGTAATCAAGTTATATGTCTCCGACCTGAGAGAGGTATTGAGCCAAGGCACAATAGTCGAACAAGGAACTTTTATCAAAACTTTTGTTAACCGCGTCGACTACGAACATCCTAACATAACCGTTGAATATACAATATCTTTCGACAAAAAAAAGCAGAGCCCCCAGATGATGGAGTTCTGCCTATTGCACGGAATGGCTCCTCGGGTAGGACTTGAACCTACAACCTAGTGGTTAACAGCCACCCGCTCTGCCGATTGAGCTACCGAGGAATTTTTAACGCAGCTAATTTATGAAATGTTTCTCAAATAGTCAAGATTTTTATTTTTTCAGGCTGAACAGTGCAAAAATATTCGGTTTCTTTATCTTTGCTAATTCTTTACTTTTGAATGTAAATAAGAACGCTATTCTGCCGATTCAAAAGAGTAACCAATCCAACAAAATCATTGATTTTTAAGTTTGGATTTGTTAGTTTAAACGTTCGTAGAATCATACCTTGTTAAATAGAATTAACCAGTTAGCGACACATCGAAAGGGAAACATCAATGAAAAGATACTTGGTCACAGGAGGGGCCGGCTTTATCGGAAGTAATTACATCCGGTATATGCTTAAAAAACACAGGGATGTTGAAATTATTAACCTGGACAAACTCACCTACGCAGGCAACCCCGACAACCTCAAAGACATCCAAACAGATTCACGCTATAAATTCATCAAAGGGGATATATGCGATGAAGTTCTGGTGAACAAAATCATGACCGAGATTGACTTTGTGGTCAACTTTGCGGCTGAAAGTCACGTCGACCGTTCTATCGGGGCGCCTGATGATTTTATCAGAACGGATGTTTTTGGGACGTTTGTATTGCTGGAGGCAGCCCGCACAAACAAGATAGAAAAATTCATTCAAATCAGCACCGACGAAGTTTACGGCAGCATCGACAAAGGCTCGTTTACTGAAAATGACCCGCTCATGCCTTCGAGTCCTTATTCCGCTTCGAAAACCGGAGCGGATCGACTGGCATTTTCATATTTCGTAACTTACGATTTGCCTGTTATCATAACTCGCTGCTCAAATAATTTCGGGCCGTTCCATTATCCGGAAAAACTCATTCCGCTATTCGTTACGAATGCCATCGAAAACAAAAATTTGCCAATCTATGGAGACGGTAAAAACGTCCGTGATTGGATTTATGTTGAAGACCACTGCGACGGGGTCGACTTCGTTTGTCAGAATGGAAGACTTGGCGAAGTTTACAATATTGGCGGCGGCAACGAAAGAACCAATTTGGAAATAACGGACCGAATCCTGAAAAAATTGGAGAAGCCACAAAGTCTGATGACCTTTGTCAAAGACAGGCTTGGGCACGACCGGCGGTATTCAGTTGATTGCAGCAAAATTGCCGACTTAGGCTGGAAGCCGAAAGATAATTTTGAAGAAGCCTTGGATAAAACCATCAGCTGGTTTATGGAAAATAACTGGTGGTGGAAAAAATTAAAAAATGGAGAGTACATGGAGTACTATAAACAACAATACAAGGAGGTAGTTTAAGTGGCCGCTATTACATTAGAACAAAAAGTCAAAGATAAAAGTGCCAAAATAGGCATTATTGGTTTAGGTTATGTTGGGCTGCCGTTAGCGGTAGAGTTCGCGAGCAAAGGTTTCTATGTGCTGGGTATTGATACCGATAGAAATAAGATTGAAAAGATCAATAGCGGTGAAAACTACATCGACGATATTGACAGTGAAAAAATGAGATCGCTGGTGGGAGACGGCTTGCTCGAAGGCACGACCATGTACGGGCGCGTCGGCGAGCTTGATATAATTTTTATCTGCGTCCCGACTCCATTTACGCCAAACAAAGAACCGGATATTTCATACATCCGCCAGGCTACGGAAAACATTTCTGCACATCTACGAAAAGAACAGTTAGTTATTCTTAAAAGTACTACTTTTCCCGAAACCACAGAAAAAGTGGTCCTGCCTATTTTAGAATCAACCGGCCTCAAAGTGGGTAAAGATTTCTACTTAGCTTTCTCGCCCGAACGAATTGATCCGGGCCGCAAGGATTTCACAACAGCGACTACGCCCATTATTGTCGGCGGTGTTACGAAGAAATGCACCGAACTCGCGACTTTTTCCTGCCAGCAAATCATAAACGAGATTGTTACGGTTTCGTCGCCGCGAGTTGCTGAAATGGCCAAACTTCTGGAAAATATTTTTAGAAGTGTAAACATAGCGCTGGTTAATGAACTGGCCCAACTTTGCGATCGCATGGAAAATATCGATGTCTGGGAAGTGGTTCAAGCTGCAGCGACCAAGCCGTTCGGATTTATGCCATTTTATCCCGGCCCCGGAATCGGCGGACACTGTATTCTGGTCGATCCTTACTATCTTTCCTGGAAAGCAAAAGAATATGATTTTCATACCGACTTCATTGAGTTGGCCGCGAGAACCAATGAAAACATGCCGTACTACGTTTTGGATTTAATCATCCGTTCACTCAGCCTGAACGGAGTCCAGGTTAAAACCGGCAGCTTGCTTTTCTTAGGCGTCGCTTTCAAAAAAAATGTGGACGACATCCGCAACTCACCTGCGCTTAAAATTATGGAACTCCTGTTAAAAAGAGGCGCGCAAAACCTTACTTTTAACGATCCACATGTAGACGAAGTGCGTCTTAACGGCACCACGATGAAGAGTCAGAAACTGACCGATGAGCTTATTTCTCAAGTCGATTGTGTCATTATTACCACGGACCACAACAAATACGATTTCGAGAATATTGTTAAGCACGCTAACCTGATTATCGATACTCGCAACGCTACCAAGTCCGCCCAAAATAAAGACCGAAAAATTATTCGCCTGGGAAGCAATAATACAACGAATTAAGTAATGCATTTTAAAGCAAAAATTCAGCTCTTCTTAATCCTGCTCATCCTGATATTCTCCAGTTGGCAGAACTTGACCGCGCAAAGACTCGATAAACGGCTGAAGAAAAAACAGCAGCAGAATTTCAGGAGCCCGCTAAAATCAGCGTTCGACAAAAACAAACCGACTGACAAATCGGAATCAGATTTTCGCCCTCAACCCGAATTTCTACAGCAACCCCTGGAAGCGGCAATCGATCCTGAATCTTACATTGTCGGGCCGGGTGACGTTTTTCAAATAGTAATTTCCTCAAGTGAAGAAATCGTTTTTCGAGTTCAGGTGATCTCTGACGGCAAGCTTGTCATACCGACCGTCGCTGTCCTCGATGTCGATGGGAAAACGCTGTCTGACGTTCAAACTATGGTTAAAGAGGCAGCGGCAGATAAATACCTTAATTCTGAAATAACCGCCAACCTGGCAATCCTGCGGCAATTCCGGGTGCATGTTACCGGACAAATTATGAAACCGGGCTCCTATGAAGCGCTGGCTGTTGACCGGGTATCGAACCTCATCGAAGCAGCCGACGGCATAACTAACTGGGGTTCCGAAAGCGCCATCGAGGTTCGGCACCTGGACGGCACCGTGGACATTGCGGATTTGTACCGGTACTCAAAACTCGGAGACTTAGACGCAAATTTGACTCTAAAAGGTGGTGACGTTATTTACGTCCCTCATATTAACCTCTCCAGGGCAACCGTGCGCGTTGAAGGGCCCGTAAACGACCCCGGTATTTATCAATTGTCCGAAAATGAAACCGTGCAGAGTTTCCTACTTAGAGTTGACGCTTACAACCGGCGTGCTGACTTGACCAACGCTTACATTCAGAGACTAACCGCTTCTAACGGCGGCTCGGAAACCATCCCGATTTACCCATACCTGAAAAACCAGGGGAACAGCCACTCGGAATTATATTTGCAGGATGGTGACGTCATTATGGTTCCGCAAAGAAACGAGGAAGTTTATGTCATTGGCGCGGTTAGAAGTCCCGGGCCGTATGCCTATTATCCAAATCTAACCGCCCTCGATTATATGGGTTTCGCCGGCAGCACCGAAAGAGCAGCGAAACCGTCAAAGGTTCAGCTCATCCGCAGTAATTCGGAGAAAACCCTAAAGGCGAAAGGTTTAATCATTAAGCCGGGTGATACGGTTTACGTTCCACAAAAATATACTTTTGGCCTCAGAGACGTGACTACTCTAATTGTCACAGTGACCAATGTTTTACTCACGATGAAAGCGTTGAATTTTTTATAAGAAAATTCAACGAATTTCTCAGATCGTTTAAATTTATTTTCCGTCCGTATTTAAAGACCCAGCCTTTTAAATAGCAATTTTGCCAGTTTCCTGTTTTAAAAAATAATTTAGGAATTTGTATGGAAGGCACGAAGTCGAACATCATAGATTATTTCTCGGTCGTTGTGAAATGGCGGAAACTTATTTTCGTTAATTTTATTGTTGTCTGTATTATCACTGCAATCATTTCTCTGATTCTTCCAAAAACCTTTTCGGCAAATTCAACGATTCTCCCGCCAACCAACGAAGCTGATGCGTTCGGGCTGTCATCTCTAATTGGAAATTTACCTCTCGGTGCATTAGGATTCGGCGGCGTCTCGGAAGAGACTTACACATTTATGGCGATTTTACACAGTCGCACAGTTATGGAAGCAATTGCCGAAAAATTTGATTTAATGCAAAGGTACGATTATGACAACATGGAATACACTGTCAAGGAGCTCAGACAAAATGTTATAATAGAAATCAATGAAGACGGCACCATCACACTCTCTTCAATGGCAAGTACAAAATTTCTACCTGATGATGAAGAAGAAAACGAAGCAAGAACTCTGGCACGAGACATGGCGAACGCCTTTATCGAAGAATTAGACAGAGTAAATGCACGACTAAAAACTGAAAAAGCCCACAATAACCGCGTTTTTATAGAAAAGAGGTATGAGCAAAATATCAACGATCTCAAGAATGCGGAAGAAGAACTTAAAACATTTCAAAAAACTCATGGCGTCATTGCTTTGCCCCAGCAAACCGCAATTACCATCGAAACCGCCGCTGAAATCAACGCAAATATTATTGCCAAAGAAGTCGAAGTTTCGGTACTGAGCGGATATGTAAGTGAATCACACAGTGAACTCACGCGGGCTAAAAGTGAGCTGACTGAGTTAAGAAAAAAATTCAATGAAATGAAAACGGGCAGAAACGGGGACATTTTAAATAACAATGGAACGCAAAATACTCGATTATTTATCCCGCTAAATGATGTCCCGGATTTAGGCCTAAAATATATAAGACGCTATCGCGAAGTGTCTCTACAGCAAAAAATTCTTGAATTTCTGTTGCCGCAGTATGAACAGGCGAAAATTCAAGAAGCAAAAGATACGCCCACTGTACAGGTGCTGGATAAAGCAGTCACACCCGTTAAGCGCAAAAAACCGAAACGAGCAATTATGGTTCTGCTTGCGGGTTTGTTAAGCATCGTTTTCAGCGTCACCGGTGTTTTCTTTGTTGAATATATCAGGTATCTTGAAGAAAACCGGCAAGAAGACTACCGCAAGGTTGAGAACATTTTGCAAAGTTTTAGAAGCGACCTTCGGAAATTGTTGAGGAGAAAGTAAGGCTTCTTCATTGGAACTGTCTAAAAACGTTCTTCACCCCGAGCAAAGTCGAAGGGGCGCGCGACGGCTGTGTAAAACGATATGCTTTGACGAAAGTTTTATGTTGAATCTATCGAAAGGCTCAATATTTAGAACCTGAATAACACTTTTGCCCTTTCGAGCCAACCTCAACCAGCTCAAGAGTTAATATTTTAAATAATGAAACAAACCTCTTTATCCAACCAAGCCCTCATATTAATAGCTGGAAAAATATCCGCATTTACGTTTTCATTTTTTGTACCGATTGCCTTGGTTAGACTTTACTCCCAGGAACAATACGGTTTATTTCAGCAAGTTTTATTGATCTTCAACACGTTCTTTGCCGTCCTGCAATTGGGGATGGTCAATAGCCTGCTGTATTTCTACCCGCGGGATATTGAAAAACGGCAAGCGCTTTTAAGCCAGACTTTATTCTTTCTTCTCGCCGCAGGAACTTTATTTGGAATCAGTCTCTTCTTTTTTCAAAATCTAATCGCCGATTATTTTAACAATCCTCAAATTGGGCCGCTTTTGCCATTATTGGGGATTTACCTTCTGCTAATGCTGGTTTCATCCTTCCTGGAAATTTTGTTTATCGTCGAAGAAAACGCCCTGAAGGCATCTTTGCTGACTTTTTTTACCGGATTTTTTAGATTCTGTTTTTTAATTGGAGCGTCTCTTATTCTGCGCGACGTATTTGTTTTACTTTCTGCGCTCACTGGAATTGCCGTTTTAAGAGTCGCCATCCTGATTTTTTATTTATCCAAAAATTATAAACTGTCATTTGGTAACTTCAGCAGAAGCTATTTTTTTACTCAATTAAAATACAGCCTGCCGTTTGGGCTGGCAGGCATTTTCGTTATTCTCACGACTACAATTGACAAGTATTTTATTTCCTATTTTTATGACTCAAAAATTTATGCAATTTATGCGATCGGGTGCTTTCAAGTGCCGATCGTTGCTTTAATATTTGATCCGGTTATTCACATTATTCTACCAAAGATTTCCAAACTGCACCAGGAATCTGATATTCCCAAAATGCACAATCTTTGGCAAAAAGCTGCAAGTAAATTGAGTCTCATCGGTTTTCCACTTTTTGTTTTGTTTTTAATTCTCGCGAACCAGATCGTTGTCTTCCTGTTTACAGAAAACTACCAAGACAGCGTTCCAATCTTAATGATTTACTTACTGTTGCTGCCGCGTCAAATGACTAATTACGGCGTCATTTTAAGAGCATATGGAGAGACAAAATATATTTCGAAAACCTGTTTTGCAAGTTTAGCAGTAGCGGCGGCTTTGATGTTCCCGTCGATCAAAGCTTTTGGCATCACCGGGCCGCCAATGGTTGTCGTGTTTTCACTGTACTTGACGGCATACCTGCAACTCTCAAAAACGAAAAAACTTTTGCAAGTGACCTGGTTGAAACTGCTTCCCTGGAACGACTTTCTAAGAAACTTTACGGCCGCTGCACTCATCGGCTTAATCGTTTATTTTGCAATCTTATCTATTTCGCTCTCTCCTTTGTTAAGCATCCTCCTTTCTTCATTACTCTTCTTTGCAATTTACATTACCGTCGCTTATCGTTACCAATTGCTGGCGGATAACGACAAAAAAATAATCGCCGATTTCTTATCAAAAGCCTGGATAAAATTATCTCCCAGCAGTTAATCGGATAAATGATGAATCAAGATATTTCATACGTTTGCACCACCTGCGGTCACCTGCTTAAAAAGCATAATGATTGTCTAACTTGTGAAAAATGTGAAAAGCAGTGGCCGATTATCGATGGCATTCCGCAATTTACTGAGGAGCATCATTACTGGGGTGAAATCTCCCAGGATTTAATGCAACAGATAAACAAGCAAATTCAAAAAGAAAATTGGAAAGATGTCCTTAAGAGAACACTTGGTGAACACAATCAAGAAGAAACTTATGATTTTGTCACCGATTTAAAGCGGGCGAACTGGCATTTGTTTCTACCGCTGCCAAGTAACGCCCATGTACTGGATATTGGCTGCGGATTGGGGACAATTTCGCATTCTCTTTCGAGGCATTATGAAAAAATCGTCTCAATCGAAACTGTACCGGAGCGGCTCTTTTTTAGTAAAATTCGCTTTCAGCAGGAAAACATCCAAAACGTGGAATTGGTGCGTGCCAATTTACTTGATTTGCCGTTTCCAGAGAACAGTTTTGATTTAGTGGTGATGAACGGCGTGCTCGAATGGGTCGGACTTTCGGAGCAAAGCAAAAATCCGCGGGACCTGCAGCTACTGGCGCTGCGAAATATTCATCGGGTGCTTAAAAACACCGGGACTCTTTACATCGGAATCGAAAACCGAATTGGCTACAGTTATTTCCTGGGACGGGTCGATCACAGTTATTTAAAATACTCTTCCCTGCTGCCACGGCGACTTGCCAATCTTTACACTCGCAGAAAGAAGAATGAAGATTACAGAACCTATACTTACTCCTATTCCGGTTATCAAAAGCTGTTGAAGCAAGCCGGTTTTCAAGACACCAACTTCTATTGTCCATTTCCGGGGTATAACAAACAAAACTTGATTTTCGAGTTAAAGAAAAATGCAGTAAATTATTATATAAAACAATTTATCGTGTCAAAATACTTCAAAAAAAGAGTAATTTATTTTTTAACAAAAGCTTTATCAAACCTTGGTTTGTTTAAATATGTTGTCGGAGATTATATCATCTTTACACAGAAAAGCGACCCAATCCCAGACAATAAAATCATTAACTATATAAAAAACAACTGGACAAAATTAAATCTTAATAAAAAACATTTAAAAAATATAAGTCTTTTGGGTCATAATTATGCTTCCGGAATATCCTTTCTATTACTTCACAAAAACCAATCATTGTTTCATATAAAATTAAGCTCAAAAACAGACAACGAGAACACTTTAAAACAAGAATATGAGAATCTAAAAATTATCAAAAATCAAATAAGCGTACAATTAAAAAACTCAATCATTAGCTTCTTACTATTCGATGAGTTTGATGGATTTCAAATATTAATTCAAAACACCCTACCCGGCATCCGGTTAGACGAACTGTTTAATGCATGTAAGCATCCACACAAAGAGAAAGAACAAAAAATTTGGTTTCATAAATTAGATTTAGTTAAGACTTTTTTAATAAAATTTCACCGATCAGTTCAAAATGGATATTTTAATTTCACCCCCGATGAACTTGAACTCAAAATAACTAAACCTTTTAAACAATTTTTTGATAATAGTAATGGGAAGACTCTAACAAATGAAATGGAAAATATTTTTCGTCAAGCAAGAAACCTAAATGACTTATCTATTCCGAAAATTCCGCAACATGGTGATTTTTGTGCCTGCAATATTCTAATGGATAAAGAACATGTTCAGGTTATCGATTGGGAAAATTATACACTTACTTACTTACCATTATTTGATCTTTTTCATATTCTAACAACTTCATTGATGCCTTTTCTACGGGTGAAAGAAATAAGTACGCAGACTATTTTCAAAAGGAGTTATTTCGAGCAATCAGAGTTGACAAACTTTATAAGATATTTTATAGGAAATTATTGTGAGCAATTGAATATTGCTAAAGAATTTATTAAATTGTGTTTTCCATTATATTTAATCACATTTCATAATATGTTTAGTTCAAACCCTGCCAAGCAAGAAATTGTTGAAAACTACAGGCAATATTTAGATATCTATTTTGAACATTCCGATAAAATGATTTTTAGTTGATGATTGACTAAAGTGTCAAATGAAAAACAATATTTTAAATTTCAATGCGATCGTTAATCCGTTAGAGAATAAAGCTATTACAAAAATAATATTGTTCTTAATTTTTGTGAGTGAAGCTTTTATCCTATATCTGGTTTTGTTCGAGAAATTTATTTTTTTGCTCTTAGGGATTCTATTAGTTGGTTTGGCCCTGGTTGTTTTAAAGCCAATTTGGGGGTTATATCTTTCCACTGCCGCGGCGTATTCAGGTATTGCTTCGAGTGTTTTACAAGGTTTATTTCTCCCACTTATCCTATTTACAACATTTGCCTGGATTCTAAATTTTTTAAGTAGCAAAGATGAACAACTGGTCAGTGCGCCCCAAAACAAGCTGTTGATATTGTGGGGAGCGATCATGCTTTTTTCTTCACTGTATGCAGTCGATATCGAAATGAGCATGAATTCCTTGTACGGCTTTGCAAAATATCTATTTTTCTATTTCCTAATTATTAACTTAATCAATTCATGGAACTCAATTAGACAATTTATTTGGATAGCGACGGCTACCGGATTTCTGATGATACTATATGGCATCTATACCTACCTTTTTTCGGATTCCGTGGGCCAGAATTTTCGATTGATCAGTTTTGTGGAAGATCCAAACTCTCTTGCGATTAAACTGGTTCCCCTTGTGGCTTTTTCGTACATTCTAATAAAAACAGAACACCGTTTGATTTTAAAAATTTTGAGTTTTCTGTTTCTAATCTCAATGGCAACTGCGATCCTGTTCACGCTTTCGCGAGGCGGCTTGTTAGCCTTATTTACGGTCCTATTTTTAATTGGACTAAAAGAAGGCCAAAATCGCAAAAATTTTGTCATAATACTCGGCGTAATTATGCTTGCGATCCTAATTGTACCCTGGGATTTATTTTTACCACGAATCAAAAGTATTTCAAAGCTAACTTCGGACGTTTCAATTATTCAAAGACTAAAAATCTTAAAAGGTGGTGTTGCAATGTTTTTCGACCATCCACTTTTCGGTGTAGGAGTGGGTAATTTTTTAACTCACTCTAAGATTTATACTAACACGTTGATACATCGAGTCGCGCACAACTCTTACTTGGAGGTTGCGGCCGAAACAGGCATACTCGGAATCACATTCTTTTTGGCTTTATTGTTTATGACATTAAAAAAATTAAGGACTTGTTGGAAATATTTAGAATCCATAAACTCCAAATATTATTATTACCCATTGGGAATAATGATTGGTCTGATCGGATTCATGGTACATGCCCTATTCTTATCTGAACAATACAATGTCTCATTATTTATAGTATTTGCTTTAAGTGCTATTATAAGTAACATAATCTTATCATCCCGACGTTAAAATAGGTAATGTAAAAGTGGCTGCCCAAATAGCATATATCATAAATAATTTAACTGTAGGGGGTGCAGAAAAATTATTACTTTCAACAGTTAAAAAATTAAATAAAGAAAAATATGACATTACCGTATGTCCGATGTTCAAAGAAAATGCGCTTCTAAATGATTTTCAGCGGACAGGGGTAAAAGTACGCTGTTTAAATATGTACAACAAAAGAGATATCCGCGGGCTGTTCAAACTGTATCAATTCTTTAAATCCCACAAAATAGATATCGTTCACACTCATCTTTTAGAAGCGGACACCTTTGGCAGATTTGCAGCGATATGGGCTAAAGTACCCATCATTATTACAACAACTCACAGCGTAGATAGCTGGAAACTAAACAACAGAAGATTTAGAACAAAGTTTAGATTGTTTTTAAATAGAATTGCTGATAAGCATTCAAACGCTATTATCACGGTCTCAGATTATATCAAAAACTATCTCATCGAGCACGAGAAAACCGATCCAAAAAAAATTCATGTAATCAAAAATGGAATTGAAATACAAAAAAACAAAAAGCCCTCTATTGATAAGCATAAACAAGAGACCATTGTTCTTGGCTGTGTCGGCCGTTTATTTGAAGAGAAGGGATTTGGATATTTGTTAAGAGCATTCAAGAAAGCACAAAATCAACATCCTAATTTGAAATTATTAATAGCTGGCGATGGGCCTTTGCGAGCAGAATTAGAAAAACTTGCTTATGAGTTAGGCGTTTCGTCTGACACAGAATTTATGGGAGTTCTAGACGACATTCCCACATTTTTAAATAAACTCGATATCTTTGTTTTATCTTCAATACAAGAAGGCATTCCATTAGGTTTATTGGAAGCAATGGCGGCGGGAAAACCTATAGTAGCAACAAAAGTCGGCGGAATTCCTGAAGTTGTTGATAACGGCTCAGACGGCATATTAGTAGCTGCCGCCAATGTGACTGAATTAAATGAAGCAATTGTTTCCCTCATTCAAGATGAACGCAAAAGAAAAGAAATGGGCCGAAATGCAAGAAGAAAAGTTGTAGATTTTTTTAATTTGGATAAGGCCGTTAGACAACTCGAAGATTTATATGAGAAGCTGTTAGAAAATCAAAGTATCCCAAGCACAATTCAATCGGAATACATTTAAAAAGACTTTACTTTTGATAAGCTTTTTTTTTATGGCAAAATACAAGATTTTGTGCACTCTAAATCAAGCCAGAGTTGCCGGAACAGAAAAACATTTATTGATACTTCTAAGAAATTTAAATCGAGATTTGTTTGATCCGGCTGTGGTTTGTTTTTCTGACGGTCCCTTAATTGAACTACTAAGAAAACAAGGTATAAAAGCCTGGTCATTGAAACGAGAACGTTTCTTAGATTATCCAACCGCTAAACGATTATATAGTTTAATCAAAGAGTATAAGTTTGATTTATTACATAGTCACTGTGGTCAATTTGCCTGCATAATTGCTAAGTTAGCCGGAGTTCCTTATTTGATCGAGACACGCCACGGGTTGTACTTAAATTTCGATCAACTCGATAAGGTCAATTTTTTGAGATCTCTAATTAACAAAAACAAAGCTAAATTTGTAGATATGACGATAACGGTAAACAAGATAGACAAAAAAATCTTAAGCGAAAAGTTTGGCGCCCCTGAAAACAAAATCAGAGAAGTCGCAAACGGACTGGACCTGGAAGAAATCAAATCTCTAAAAATTGCAGCTCAAATCAAAAATGAATTGCAAATCGCC
>SMXC01000146.1 GCA_004356825.1 Caldithrix sp. | reverse complement strand
TCGACAAAATTCCGAGAGACAAGCCTTTGCTCGTGCACTGTCTTTCGGGCGGGCGCTCCGCTCATGCGACCGGCATGCTGCAAAGCCACGGTTTTGATGCGACCCAGCTTGATGGCGGGTATGAGGCGTGGCAAAAAGCGGGGGGTGAGGTCGTGGTGGGTTAGGCCTTAAGCACCCTATATCGACAAAAACTTTGCCGATAATTTGATTGACAATCTACGATTGGAGAAATTGCGCTTCTTTTAAAAATGGAATATCTTAGATCGCATTTCAAGTCGCGGAAATTTTATATACGATATAAGATTGACGATCTACGATTTACGATCAACAAGCAGCGATAACTCTGTCCTTGCCACACCCAGAAACCCCGAACGCTAAAGACACAGGCAGGGTGGGTCAGTTTTTTTTGACCCACCACCTCCCCCATCGCTTGCTTTTTAAACTGCCGCTCTCTAAATTTCTGCTATCCCAACATTCCCAGCCTCTAAAACAAATGTCACAATACATTCGCGCAAAAACACCTGGAGGTCTATATTTTTTTACTTTGATTCCGTTTGATCGCCGTAAATTCCTCACCTCCAACCTGGCCCGGCGGATTCTCAGAGAAGTCTGGCAGGATGTGCAAAACAAGCATCCATTTACAGTTGAGGCGGTCTGTCTTCTGCCGGAAGATCTGCATTGCATCTGGCGCTTGCCTGAGGACGATAGCGATTATCCCAAACGCTGGCGCTTGATAAAAGGCATGTTTGCAAGACGTTATTTGAAAGCTGGTGGTAAAGAAGGCGCTCGAAATAAATCCCATCTCCGAAAGCGGGAAGCTGCTATTTGGCAGCGCCGATATTGGGAACACCTGATAAGAGATGATGAGGACTTTGAAAAGCATTTTGACGATATTCATTTTAAGCCGGTCAAACATGCTCTTGTACGCAAGCCGCAAGATTAGATGTGGACGAGCTTTCATCGGTATCAACGTCTCGGTTATTATCCTCACGGCTGGGGGTGCGTAGACTTAGATTTTCTCGAAAAACAAACGTTCGGGGAATAGGTGGGTCAAAAAAACTGACCGACCCTACAGGACTGTGCACGGTTGTATACGTTGAACCAACCTACGAAAAAACAGACTGTATTCCGGGATTTTATTATCAACCCGAATGCGGTTGTGAAACGTTAAATGGCTGGCGATTATTCCGCATTACAAAGAGATTGTAGGAGAAATTGGTGTTGAGGGTCGTGGGAATAATAAACTCATACGAATGAGCACGCAATCCCCTTCCCTGCTCTACCGAGTCACACCGGATGGTCAATTTCATGATGTTGTTGCGACTCATGTTTGGCTGGAAAAATACCAGACCAGCCACACACCGGCGCTTATCATGATGCGAGTTACTGAAACTGAAATCACCAAAGAGATTATTCCGACCTGCGATGATGGCGAAACTCACTTTGATATTGTTTACACCCAAGATGAACTCAAAGATCTTATGACGCTTCTCGATATCTCGATACCGCTGGAGAATTATGTTCCCCGATATGAATTTAATGGCCAGCCAATTACAAATATTGACGAATGAAGTCATAAGCGCAACAACCACTCCTTGTTTGCGTTAAATAAATTCACCAGATTCTAACTGCCTAACCCAAATGCTTTAGTTGAGTTAGTAATTGAGCGGAAGCATAATTAGTACTGTCTTTGCAAGCGTTTGGCAGCGAAGCAATCTCCTGATTAGGCAGGTGTGAGATTACTTCGGCAAAAAAAGCGCCTCGCAAAGACGGCCCTATCTAGAATTTCGGTCAGGCACTACTTAAATCATTCCCGGAGGAAAAGAAATGCGTCAGCTAATCGCAGTTTTATTTGCTCTACTTATTTTCTTACCAACATTTTTGCCTGCCCAGACTGAAAGCTTTAACGCAGACAGCGCTTATGTCTCCACCAAACACTTAAGCGTTACAATCGGTCCGCGGCCGATGGGATCGGCAAACGAGCAAGCTGCTTTGCTCTGGGCTAAAAACAAATTTGCCGGCTTTGGCGCCGACTCCGCTTATGTGATGAAATTTACCAAAACAAAAACTCGTGCCGGCATGGTGAATACCAACAGTGGAACTTCCGTTGGCATTTTTCGCGGCGAGACCGATTCGACAATTGTGATTGGCGGGCATATCGATTCATCAGGACCGGAAATTCCCGGGGCTAATGATAACGCTTCCGGTACCGCCTGTGTTATTGAACTTGCCCGAATTTGGAGCCAGGCCTCAAAGCACTATACGTTTCTTTTTGCCGCTTTTGGCGCCGAGGAAAATGGATTGCTCGCTGCCAAACATTTTGTCGACAACTACCCTGGCATCGACAACGTCGCTTTAATGCTGCAAATCGATATGGCCGGCAGCGAGGATGATATTATAATATTGTCCGAAACGCCAACTCACAAAGCGCCGCAATGGCTGGTTGAAGATGCATTCGCCATCGATCGCGCCCTTGGATTTAACAGTCTTCGATATGAAATAAATTTCATGTCAATTAACAATGCCCTGTCAATGGCCAGTTCTGATCATGCGCCCTTTTTAGATAAAAATATCCCGGCAATCGATTTCACCGCCGGTGTTAACAGCTCTCCGATCCACACCTCAAGAGATAAGTTTGATTTCATCAGCAAAAGTGCATTAAACCGCAGCGGGCAAATTGTCAACAGCATGCTTCAAAAATATGAAACCGAGGGCATCCCGGCCCCACGCGGCGGGAATTACCTACTCTGGCCAGCATTTGGCAGCCAATTCTTTTTGCCATCGTGGACAATCCCGGCAATAAATATCTTAGCATTGTTGCTGGGCATCTTGGCTTTTATGCACAGCCGAAAAAACCGCCTGCGAATTGACAAGCCGGAGCGAGTCCGTTTCTCGGGAACAAAGCTATTCCTGATGTTGATAATAATGGCAGTTTTCACCCAATTAGGTGAGGCGGCTCTGCAGTTCATAAAAGGACTCCGTTACCCCTGGCTGGTGCATTTCGATAAATATATGTGGCTGGCGGCAATTTGTACAATCGGCGGCATTTGGGTTACCCTGCAACTGACAAAAAGATGGCGCTTTAGTCCGGATTCTTATGTCTACACCAAACGGGCTTTTATCGGGCTGTCTGTTTTTATTGCGTTCCTGGGAATGGCCAGCATGCGGTTAGCCCTCTACCCGGCTCTCACGATGATATTTATCAGCCTCGCTATTCTTATTCCAAATCCAATCGTCAAGTTAATTTTATCCTTTCTCGCGCCTTATCCAATGTTCAAGCTGATGTTTATGGAAGAGCTACCCTTTTTAGCCCGCAGCTTAACTCAGGGCGGCGCCGGCATCGACTCCACTGCGGAATCTCTTTTATTCAGTACGGCGATAACGCTCCTTTTGGTCCTCTGGTATCTTCCCGGGATTTATGCATATTCTAATGCTGTTGTCAGCAGCCGTTTTGTTCGCGATCTAGTAAAAACTTTAAGGAGACCTCTTTTCGGGTTAATGATTTTATTAGCTGCTGTTGGGTTCGGAGGTTACCTCTATTCACTACCTTCGTATAATGAGGAATGGACGGCGCGAATCAGAGTCAATGCGGATTATAATGTAAGAAGCGGTGAGAATCGTTTGCAATTACTCGGAAACGAGTACTTTCGAAATGTTTCGGTGCAGGGTGATTCCTTAACCCGGCAATATGACGTACGAATTCATAAAGATGATTTAGCTATTCCATTCACGGCGGAGTGGATAGATCTAACCGGAGAGGAACTGATCATACGGGGGGAGAAAGATACGGTGAATGTGAATTGGCTGCTCACCAGCACTCAGCCCTGGTACCTGGCAACCTTAAGAATACAAACGGATTCGTTAGAAATAATCGACGTATTTTCAGAGCATGCATTTAACCACCGAAAAAATCAAGTGAGTTTTTCCTGGACCGGTCAACCTTCCGATACGATCCGATTTGCAGCCGAATTCACTTTAGCTCGCGGAGCAAATCTGATCAGAACACTCACGGGCAGATATACCTGCATGCCCATCCCAATAAAGGTAAGCGCCGAGTTGGCAGACATCGCTTATCGGACAACCGTGGTTTATCGGGATACTTTGCTCTTAGGGGAAATGTAGGAGTAAAAAGAAAACCGTCTGCCCATTGAGCAGACGGTTTCCGGAGGGAGGAATAGGATAGGAACTTTCGTTCCTGATTTATTCTTACCACTTAAACCGCCAGGAGTTCCGAATTATCGCAACGAACAATAAAAAAGGCGAACATGCTCACAAATCTCGAGGAGGAGGAAGCTTGCATGCTCGCCTATCGTCAGGCTTCTAATATTAATACAAACTTCCTAATAAATTATTCCAAGAAATCGTTAAAACTAATTACGATTGTACTAACTTGAATAATTCATGAACCAGAGAGACGCAAAGGCACAGAGGTTTGATTATATTTGGAGATATTGAACATTTGTCAGCGTAATCAATTTCGATTTCAAAAAACTTTGCTTTGAACACACTCACGTTATAAATCTTTTATTCTCTGTGTCCCTTCGGCACGACTCAGGACAGGCTAAGTGCCGCTGTGGTAAAATTTTATGAATAATGCAGGCTAAGCCGTCCGTTAAAATCTAAAGCAGTTGCGTATGAGCAATATATAAGACCCAGTTCTGCAATTCTCCCAACTTGGGAACGATGGCGGCGCCAGCTTCGGCTGGGAAGATATGGCTATTTTTAAGTATGGTTCTCAGTTAGACAACATAATTTAAAAATTCAACATAAAATCGTTTTGAACTCAATGCAAGCATAATTAAAATTATTACGAGACCCAACTTGGAGTAACTTCAACTTATTTTACAATAATTACGACAATAAAACACCAAATTCTCTTTGAAATTCCAAAAGTTTGCCTTGAATTTGATTTAAAATATAACGATCTTTGCTCCATTCGAACTCAAAAACCAGGAAAGAAAATCATGCATGAATTTATTTCTCAACCGTGGCCCTGGTATGTAGCCGGGCCGTTAATCGGACTCATGATCCCGACGCTGCTGTTGCTTGGCAATAAAAAGTTTGGTGTTTCGTCTTCGCTGCGGCATATCTGTGCTGCAACTTTCCCGGCAAAAGTCTCCTACCTGGCCTATGACTGGAAAAAAGAAATCTGGAATTTATTTTTTGTGGCAGGCATTATCATTGGGGCTTTTGTTGCAGTTAACTTTATTCCAAATCCTGAAATTATTTTAATTTCTTCCGCAACCAGCGCGGATTTAAATGCCCTCGGAATAACCGATCAAAGCGGGATCGTACCAGCCGAGATTTTCAATTGGACTAATCTTTTGACGCTGCCGGGATTTGTGCTAATCGTAGTTGGCGGATTTTTAGTCGGATTTGGGACCCGTTACGCTGACGGCTGCACATCCGGTCACGGCATCATGGGTTTGGCTAATTTACAGTGGCCCTCCCTCGTTGCCGTGTGTGCCTTTTTTGCCGGCGGCTTGATCATAACCCACCTGATTTATCCGGTGCTGTTTTAAAAAATTCGTCATAAACTTACTTTGGGAAAGATAATGCAGAATATAAAATACTTAATCATGGGATTTTTTTTCGGGACACTTCTTTATAAGAGTGAGGTTATTTCCTGGTTCAGAATTCAGGAGATGTTCCGGTTCCAATCATTTCATATGTACGGTGTAATGGGGTCGGCGGTCGCGGTAGGGGCTTTGTCTATCTTTTTGATTAAAAGCCTCCATGCCAAAGCCATAAACAATGAACCGATTGAGATTCCCGATAAAAAGTTCAATGTCGGCTATATTATCGGCGGCACACTGTTCGGTATGGGATGGGCATTGACCGGGGCATGTCCCGGGCCGCTTTATACACATCTAGGCGCCGGTACTTCAGTCATGATTGTCGCTATTCTGAGCGCGCTTTTGGGCGCCTGGCTCTACGGTTATTTGCGTCCAAAGCTCCCTCATTAATTTTGAGGGTGGTTGGGAATTTTATTTGTTAACTTTTGCTTTGTCAGGACGATCATAAAATAAACTAACCCGATATTCTCCCTCCCCTTTACTATTTACATATTCCAAAGCCCTGTGGAGCGCCTTTTTTGTAGATTTTAGAACAGCTACATCGGAGAAGAAAATATTTTCCTTGCCCACTACTTTATCTAAGCCTGAACGCCGGAATACTCTTTCTACCTCTCCGGTTACCCCGGAGACGACTAACAATTTATCCGTCTTTTTCATGTTTTCGGCAAATCGCATTAATCCCATGATGGAAGTAGCATCTAAGCAAGAAGCGCTCTTCACGCGTAAAATAAGCACTTTCAATCCGGGACGGCTGGCGATCCGGCCGATTTCATTTTCGAAGAATTCTGCGGCGCCAAAGAAAATATCGCCTTCTATATGAACAATAGAGATTTCGGGGATACGCCGCTTATCGGCGGGTTTCATTTCCTGAAAACCGTTGGTTTGATCGTATTCCAACTCTATCAAGCGAGGGTGGCCGGCTTTTCTCAAAAACAGAACCAGGGAAAGGCCGACGCCAATGTAAATGGCAGTATCCAAAGAAAACAAAAGCGTCGCAGTAAAAGTTGCCAGCATCACCACTGCATCGGATTTGGTGGTTTTAAGCGTGATGACGACATGGTCCCAATTCACCATATTTGTGACAAGGACCATGATGACTCCCGCCAGAGCGGCAACCGGTATGTATCGAGCAATTGGACTAAAAATGATAACGATTATAAAGATCAAAATGCCGGAAAAGACAGCAGCAAATCGAGTTTGCGCACCCGCGCGAAAGTTGAGTGCAGTTCTGGTAAAAGAGCCTGAAACCGGCATGCCACTAAAAAAAGCCACGGCTATTTTTGCTAAACCCTGTCCAACCAATTCCTGGTTCGCATCGATCTTGTCTCCAGCCAGAGACCCAATTGATTTCGCGCTTGCGATCGTTTCTGATATAGAAATGACAGTCAAAGCCAATGCACTGGCTGCAAGAAGGTTAATGGTTGTCAAATCAAGTGCGGGAGCACTCAGGGGTGGCAGCTGCGCCGGTATATTCCCAACAACAACAATCCCCTTGTCTATCAGGCCAAACAAAACCACCAAACCGGCCGCTGCAAGGAGCGCCAACAAATAGGAAGGTATATAAGGAATCCCGGCAGGAGACTTTGGACTCAAGCGATTTATAGTCAAAACGAGCAGTACCGTCCCGACGCCTATGCAAATGGCTGCGGTATCCACACGGGCGATGTTTTCCCCAATGCCGGAAATATTGTTCAAAAAAGTAAGTCCTGAAGATTGAGGTAATCCCAATAGGTTCGGCACCTGGTTAATGATAATTAACAAAGCTGCGCCAGCCATAAAACCTATCAATACGGAGCTGGAGATAAATTGGGCAAGATTGCCGAGCTTAAAAAGCCCCGCTCCCAATTGAAATACGCCCGCCAGTAATGCAAGTAAAAACACCATGGCCATATAATTTTCCTGATGGATATAAGGAGTCATGGTAGCGGCAATAACAATTGAACTGGCGTTGACAGGGCCTGTATGCAAGTGGCGAGACGAACCAAACAAAGCGGCAACAATACTTCCTACAATGAGGGCATAAATACCGTATTGGGGCTCGACCCCTGCAATGAAAGCATAGGCCATGGCCTGGGGAAGTGCCACCAAAGCAACAGTAAGACCCGCGAGCAGATCTAAGCGAAATTTTGTCCCGTTATAGGTCTGAACCGTTTCCAAGAATGGCAGCCAACTTTTGAACAGATTAATGGAGAAAAATTCAGAAGAGGCTTTAGTTGCCGGCTTTTTCAAAAGGTAATTCCTTTTAAAATCAGAATGCAGTAAATAACTAAGCAGGAATATATAACATATTCATTTCAAAATGCAATAAAAAATTCAAACGATTTTACAGACTCATTCAATTCAACTGGCCAAATGCTATGTAAATATTTAAAATAACAGATACTTGTAATAAAATTATCCCATTCGAGTCCACCTATCGATGAGGTGCTACCGAAACATAAAAAAATAGTTGCATAAATTCCAGTAAAGGAATATATTAGCAAATTCCAATTTGATCAAAATCTCGATTGAGAAGTTGGGATCTCTTACTGCGTCTTTGTTCGCCTGGAAGGGATTGATTCATTTTCGGGGGAAATAAGTCTCACGATTCAAAATTATGGCAAGCCAACTTATTCCAGAAGAACTACTCGAACGGGTCGCTCAGCGTTTTAAAACATTAAGTGAACCTATTCGCTTACAGTTGCTCAATCAAATGATGGTGACCAGCGACGAAATGAGTGTCATGCAATTGGTAGAAGAGACCGGACAGCAGCAGGCCAATGTAAGTAAACACTTGACGTTAATGGCGCGTGAAGGAATATTAGTGAGACGTAAAGAAGGTCAGAAAGTATATTACAGAATTAATGATCCCAGCATTCACGGCATTTGTACTTTGGTTTGTGGGCGTCTGCAACAAGAAGTTGACTCTAATCTGGAGCTGGTTGAAAAATCGTAGAATTGCAATTGAGCTTTACTTTTCATCACGAAACTCATTGCTCAAACCTCTTTTTATCCCGTTACTCCGCCAAGCGAATGACCCGGCCGGTTATTAGTCATTTTGCCTTCCGTGTCATTTACACAGCAGTAAAAATGCAGCTCTGTGTATGACAGCCAAGCATCAATGACTTCTGATAATATACCATGGTTCGGACCACGACAAAGCAAGTATTTAAATACGTGTGGCTGGGCCGTACCGGGACTAGAGCTCATCCACTCTTAAAACAAGCCTATTTTGCCATGTTTCATTTGACTCTAAATCGAATTTCCAATTTGGAAATACAACGGAACTCTGGTAAACTCGCTCAAAGCCGGATTCGGATTGGGATACTGTCTCGATGGGAAAACGCCAAAAAGTTGCCGGGCCATCAACTTTCACAGAGACTGAAATTCCCAACCACTCATCCTTGAGTTGTACTTCTTTCGCATTTGCAATTTCGCCCATGCTTCTAAGCCTGGCATCTTCCAGGGTGTGCCCGGGAAAAACAAAATACCGGTCAGGGGCATCTCCGGCTAAAAGGGCAAAGTCAAACTCAGAACCAAACCAGAAAGAGTGTTTAGACTCCGTGAGATTTTTAATTACATAGTCAATTTTAAACTCCGGTTCAGCTCGCTTAAGGGAAATTTTCTTTTCTAAATAAACCGGGATTAATTTACTCCCTGAACGCACATTTCCGTAACGCCAGAGCTTGACAATCATGATCTTATCATTACTTTCAAAAGAATATTCATAAGCTGTGTTAACAAAGTCGCCGGCTTCCTGGTATTGACACCGGGAAAAATTTAAAAGCGAAGTTTTCTGATCCAGAAAATGATCTAAAAGCGATGTTCGCCGATACCAATCATAAAACAGAAGATTCTGCAAGCCTTCTTCCTTTGTCACCGTCATTTCGTGAATACTTGGCACTCCCTCTTTTGGGTTTTGTCCTTCATTGATAGATTGATGACTAAGCTGTTTTAATTCTTCATGATAACTCTCTTCTCGGCGCGCTAAAGTATCCAGCAAATTGATGGCCTTCGGTTTAAAATCCCACTCAAATAAACTGCCCCCGTTTTGCGGGGAAAAATATAGATTCATCTTTGAATTAGATGCAAGCAGTTCCTCAGCGTCATCAGCATCAAAGTCCTTAACTTGACAATCAAGCCAACCTCTGCGTTGTTCTTCAGGGCTTCTTTCTATTTCATCGAGGAGGTTTTCAGCCTGAATTAATTCACGGTAGATTGCAAATCTTAAATGGGGTAGATAAAGTCCCCCGAAAACCCCATGCCAATAAGGGCAATTACATTGGCCGGCCCAAAGATGATCTTGAGCTTGCTTGAATTTATTATCATTGCCATGCGCTGCCTCCAACTGTGCCAGTTTCTGGCTGACATGCATCATTTTCTTATGCATATTGTTTGATTCGGGGTATTTCACCATAAAATTGCGCCAGAATCCACCGCGAACGAAAACTTTATATTTGTCATGCAGGTCTTGTTCTTTTAAAATATTTTCGAATTTATCATATTGATGAATTGCCGTTGTTGGCATAGCCCATTCCATCATTTCCCGGTATGAGGCGGCCGGTAAATAAATGCGCCCCAAAGGCGGAGTCTGTTCCAGGACTTCGGACAAATGAATCAGATTGATCCAGTCGGCGTTCGCTTCCAATTCCTGGAAAAAACTTTCAAGCCAGCCCTTTTCATAACAATGTTCGTAGGTGCCGGGCCAGATTCCAAACTTTTCCCCATCATCGGCAAAAACAACCAATCTGTCTTCACCCTTTTCTGCGATGGAACGAAGATATTCTATGGTTTTTTCAGGGGGTTGAAAAGGAATGGTATAGCGCAGCATCTCGGTTATTGGAAACAGACAAAGGGTGCAACCCTCTTCTTCAGTAATATAATATCCCAACAATTCTTCATTCTTTAAACCGGCATTCTTAAAATGCGAGTCGTCCAAAACAACGTATTTAGCACCTGCTTCTGCACACGGTTTAGCCAAATGGGGCTCCCAAATTCTTTCGGCAAGCCACATTCCCCTGGCACTGTAACCTGTTTCCGTCTTAATAAAATCAGTGAGCTTTTTAATTTGACCGATTTTATCGCGATAAGGGATCACCGACATGATCGGTTCGTAAAACCCGCCGCTCATCATCTCAATCTGGCCGGCATCAACCAACTTTTTCAGTCGTGGAATAAACCCCGGTTTGTGCTCCTTAAGCCATTTGAAAAGAATACCGGTATAATGCAGAGTGATGTGAATCTTTGGATGTCTTTCAAGAAGTTCTAAAAACGGCACATAAGCCTTTTGGTAAGCTTCTTCAAAAACAAAATCAAAATTCCCAACCGGTTGATGATTGTGGATGCCAATCGCCAGGTTGACCTTGTTCAAATGAGTTTTTCTCCTGAGTATTTCGAAATAATCCTTTACGCTTATTTATTTTAGTTTAACTAGTTCAACAGACTTAATAAAAAATGATTTTGTCAAGGTTTTTTTTAGACAAGTCAGATACCAACCCGACGCAGAGGAGACTTGAGCAATACAAAAACAACCAAGAGGCTGTCCCAAAAAGGATAAAGAGACGTTTTTGCGAGCGTTCCTTCGACCTTGCTCAGGACAAGTTTTTGCGAAGCAATCTCTGGCACAGGCATGAGATTGCTTCATCAGTCAGTTGACTGATCCGCAAAGACCTTTTCCGGGCTTTCAGGAAACGCTCCTCTTGTGTAGGGGTTCAGGCATGCCTGGACCCTATCAGCATTGCCGACCTTCAAAGTAACATTGTTTTCTGTTGCGCGAACTTTCAGGAAACGCTGACCTCTCGGAGAAGGTTAGCGTTTGTGTCCGGAGTCAAGAAGACGCCAACCTTTTAAAAAAAGGTCAGCGTCGTTATCGCTTTTTGGACAGCCTCGTTTATATGCACCTTATAGAAATTTGTTTTGTAGCGGGGAGAGGATTCGAACCGCCGATCTTTGGGTTCTGAGGACTGTGGCTTGCTAACATCCGCCAATTTTGTTTCAAAAAGTCTTGATCTTCCCGGAGTCAACTCTTTTTAACAGATTCTCAAGTCGAACCAGGACCCCCCTTATCTCGCGTTCGGTAAGTCCGAATTGGATGACATTGCCCTTTTGGCGGACACCTTTGCCTTTATCGAGATTTTCCCCGGGTTCAGCGGGCACAAGCAGACCTTCTTTAATTTCAAACTGTGCCACAACCCCAAGCGTTTTTTTTATGTCCTCGGTTTTAAGCCGACGGAGCCGCTCTATCGTCTCGTGTGGGAGCCGCTTCAAGCGCAAATCCTTCCAATAGGTTC
>SMXC01000145.1 GCA_004356825.1 Caldithrix sp. | reverse complement strand
CGGCGGGAGCAGGCTCTTCATTGACAATATTGTAAAGCATGGCCATCTCATTGTCACCCCGGAAAGGCAGTCGCCTGGTTAACAATTCATAAAGGATGATGCCGAGAGACCAAATGTCACTTCTGTGGTCAACTTGCGTGCCCTTGACTTGCTCCGGAGACATATAAGCCGGCGTTCCCATGGCCATGCCGGATTTGGTTATTTTAGTAGAGTCGCCTAACTTGGCCAGCCCGAAATCGACAATCTTAACAAAACCATCTTCGGTGATCATGATGTTTGCCGGTTTGATGTCGCGGTGAGTAATCTCCTTCTCGTGCGCAGACGCGAGTCCGTTGGCAATTTGCAGTACCAGCTCAATCACCCGTTTAAGTGGAATAGGGCCGCGCGCATGTACATCTTTAAGAGTTTCGCCTTCATAAAAAGCCATGGCGATATACATGTGACCGTCATCCGTTTCATCGACTTCGTAGATTGTGCCGATGCGAGGGTGGTCAAGAGAAGCGGCGGCGTGGGCTTCCTTCATAAACCTGGTTTTGGCTTCGGGATTACGGGTGAATTCAAGCGGCAAAAATTTGAGCGCAACCGTCCGTTTCAATTTGATGTCCTCGGCTTTATAGACCATGCCCATTCCTCCCCCACCGAGATAATCAACGATTTTATAATGGGAAACGGTTTTGCCGATCAATGGATCTTTTTGCACGAAGGACTCCCATCCGAATGTTAATTAAAATATGGATTTAAATAGAAGAAAGCCAGATTTTTGCCGCGTTCTTTGAGCGTTAGTTTTTCTAAGCATTTATTGTGTCAGATAAAGATTGTCAGAGGCTGAAAGTTAATCCAATCGTTGGTACGACGGTAGACCTCAACCCACCATTGTTCAATGGCACTAGAATATTTCCGAGTAAGATAACGCTGGCTGACGGGGCATATCTGAATCCAAAAGAAGCGTTTAAGACATTATCATTATCTCTTTCCGGAATGTTGCTCAAGTCTATTTCGCGAACGGCCTGACCTTGACCACTTTCAGGCCGGTCTACAATAGTTCGTGTGCCCGGGAAGAGCACGATGGCATCATCACTATTAACATCAATCTCTCCCAAAATATCAAATGCAAAGGTGAGTCCTGAGACAATCTTTTGATCGAATCCGACAGCAAATTCAAATTCATCGCTATCAAGCTTTGCCGATCTTTTGTCATATCCGACGTTAAGATGGGGCGTAAAATCTCCGATCTTTTTTGAAATGATGCCGGCGAACCGAATGTTCGTTTTGCCGGTGCCAAGAAAATCAGCATCCTCGCCGGTGGGCAAACGGACATCAACGAGGACCGCCATATCCATATCCGCTCCGCGGACAAAACTATATTTTAGTTTAATAGCGACGTCCCCCAATCCACTTACACTTTCATTATATGGGGAAATTGTTTGAAGTTTAGGATTCCTTACATCTAGCCCAAAGTTATGGAATGCCGTATCCGAGCGGGCATAAGTAAAGCTGTTGACTGTTGCCTGCGCAATACCACTTAGGCTTATGTTTATAAAGGGTATCGCAATTCCGATGTCAAAATTGTTCGTTAAACCAAAAGTGGCGAAAATTGCAAATATATTCGCATTGACATCCATATTCAAATTCAAATCGATGGTATCGCTTTCATTCCGGCTTTCACCCAGCGTGCCGTCACCGGTAACATCCTGATGCGTAAAAGTGAACCGCATGTCTTTCGTGTCTATACCGCGAAATTTTTCAAAACTTAAGTAATTGTAGTTAACACCAATATTAAATTTGCCCTTGCCTAATGTTTTGCCGGTCTCGGCAAAAATAGGTCCCATACTCTCGGTAATGCTGACCGGTTGACCCGTTGAAAAGTCAAACGTTACACCAGCGCTGGTTGAGCTGAGGGGGAAAGAGGAAACATTGCTCGCGATGAGACTATTCAAGGCTGGGCTGAGCGACTTGTTTGCTAAATCAGCGGCTTCGAGAAAATGCATGCCGTGTTCTCCGGGACTACCGCTATTCTGTAATTGCTCGCCTAAAATGTCCGTGAACACATTCTCGAACACTTTGTTAAGCTGGGCATGGGCCGTATTAGCCAGAACCAGGAAAGCAAGTGTACTACATAATATAAACTTTCTGATGTGTTTGGTTTTCATTGTATCTCCCTCCTGAGATAATTAATTGATAAGATTATTTTTTTAAAATAAATTGCCAGTTACCGTTTCTGTCTTCCAATTCCAAACTTTTAGAAAAATTTTGCGTTTCGCTGCTATTGTTTGAAGTATTGTGATAAGACATCCTTACTAGGAGGTCGAGTGTAACCTTGTCGCCGTTTATTTGTTGGTTTCTTATTTCAAAATCCACTTTGATCTTCTCGACTTGCCGAAAGAAACCCGACCAGTTCTTTTCCTCTTTTTTGGTAAATCCAAGTAATGTTGCCAGACTTTTAATTTCACCCTTTTCAATACTTGTTTTGTAGACGGTCAGAAGGTTTTGAATATCACTCTCTATGCTTTCTTCTCGATCATCCCTGCCAGTCGGTTGAGTAGCCTGAAATTTCTCACTGCGGGGATTTTTCAAGACGTTGCTATATAATGTTTCTGCCCTGGTGTAGTGTTCTTTCGCCTTGCTAAAGTTCCTCGTTCGGTAGGCGTCATCACCTTGTGCTTCAATTTGAAGCGACAATTGATAATCGCTGTCCGAAATCAGCGTCCCGGTAATTTGCGATTTCGTTTGTAACATGGATTTCTTCGAATCATCAGCGCCCTGTGTTAATATATCTTTACTAACCTGTGCGTACAATCCTCTTGCTTGTTGAAACGATTTTTTAGCATTGCTGTAATGACCCGCTTTGAATTGTTTATTAGCCGCAGATTCCAGAGTGAAAGCTTTTTGGTAAGATGCATTCGTGGTTCTTGCGCTCTTGGGCACCTGCCGTTTTATCCTGGTCATGGCGGTTTTCGCTTTCTGGGAATCTTTTTTTACTTTTGCAGTGGCTCGCGCTTTGACCTTAGCATTCTTGTATTCCGTGGTCGCTCCTAAAAAACTATTTCTGGAAGCCAAAAGACTCTCTCTGTTCTCCGTTTTCGATGCCTGGTCAGCTTCCTGTTCCGTTGCTAATGCTGAATTAAATATTTTTTTTGCAGTCGTCGGCGCCCCGGCCTTCTCTGCAGCCGATTTTTCCTTTAACATACTTTTTCTTACTGATGCAACCATCTCTTTTAAACTTTCGATATCGGCGCTGGCGACCGCGGCTTCAGAATTCGTTTTTGCTTCTGCAATTGATGTTCGAAATAAATTACCGGCTTCGATGAAGTTTTGCCTTGCTGCCGGGAACGTTTCTTCTTCGAATTCTATTTCTGCTTTTCGCTCCGCAACCAATGCTAACTTAAAGGTGGCCTCGGCCCATGTTTTAGCCTGAACTTCCTGAGCCTCGGTTTTGGTGCCTAACATCAATTCCCTTTCTGAAGAAGCGGACCCTGCGAGCTCCTTCTTAGTGGCTTTGCTTAAACTGCCAAAGTAGTACCAACCGCCTGCTCCTAATGCCAGAACAATGAGAGCTATTATAGCAAACTTCAACCCCTTGCCGAACGTTTTAGAGGTTTCATGAGGCGCCTTTATTTGTGCCGCATCTTGCCCCTCTTCCGCAGTTTTGGTTTGAATTTTTTGAATATACTCCTGGGATTCAGGGTGACTGGGTGCAATCGTAGTCACTTCGTTAAATGCGTCAAGCGCATCTTCGTATTTGTCTTGCTCGAAATATTTTTTTCCTTCGTTTAAGAGTTTCTCTATTTCGAGTTCATCTTGCAGTTTGCGTTCAGTTGTCGCCAACAGATCTGAGGCTTCTTTATTATTTTGCTCAATCTCTAAAACGGCTTTAAACTTTTTCAATGCCTCTTCGAGTTTGTTTTTCTCCAGAAGCGCTTTTCCATCTATAATAAATTTGTCTACTCTCTTTTTTTGCCCTGCTTCCTCGGCCGAAACAATCATGGTCTCGATTTGATCGTCGATAGCGACGCACTGCTGTCTTAAAAACCTGGCGTCTTCATTACTCGGGTCTATTTCTAACACCTTGTCGAATCTTGTTTGGGCTTCGTTGAGTCTCTTCTCTTCAAAAAAGGCCCGGCCTTCGATGAGTAAACCCGATATTGTTTGATCCTGCTGTTGATGTTTAAGAATAATTTCCAGATCATTAATTATATCGGAACAGTCACGGTATCTTTCTCCCGGCTTTTTTTGCAAACATTTTGAAAGGATTTTTTGTAGATCTTCGACGGGGGCGCTTTCCTCCAGATAAATACTCTCCGGTTCTTCATGAACAATTTTATACATGATGGTCGTGTTGTTCCCTTGAAACGGCCTTTTGTAACTAAGAAGCTCATAAAGAAGTACGCCAAAAGAGAAAATATCAGCTCTTTTGTCAATCTTAATCCCCTTGATTTGCTCAGGTGACATGTATGCCAAAGTACCAACTATCATACCTTGCTGGGTCAATGTACTTGATTCCGGTCTTGCGATGCCAAAGTCCATAATTTTTATTTTGCCGGCATCAAGAACCATGACATTCTCAGGCTTAATATCCCGATGAATGATCTTGTTGGCATGGGCAAACTTCAGTGCTTTACATATCTGTATCGCATACGAAATTTTTTGGTTTAGTTCTATCGGTTTTTTCTTTGAGATTAGCTCACTCAGATTACGACCCCTCAGGTATTCCATTACAATATAGGGTTTACCCTCTACTTCACCAACTTCATGCACAATGGTGATATTTTCATGCGATAATTTGCCTGCGGATCGAGCCTCACGATGGAAACGCTCCTTCACTTCGGGAAGCCCCAATTCTTTCTCTATGATAACTTTTATAGCAACTTCTCTATCTATAAAGGGGTCAAGGGCTTTATAAACGATTCCCATGCCTCCTTTCCCTATTTCTTCAATAATTTTGAATTTACCTATTTTTTTCATGGAAGAAATACCGAAATTTATTTAAAAATAATTAAAAACAATTTCTTCAGATTCCCTGAAAATGTGCACAAATTAAGACATGATAATTTCAAGTATAATAAAATGTTAATTAATTGTCAAGACAATATTGGGAAACAAAATTATCGTATTTTTGGCCCGCCCCTTCCTTGCGAATCAGTGATTACACTTGTTTTACTGATAAATTATGTTTAAATTTTTTT
>SMXC01000144.1 GCA_004356825.1 Caldithrix sp. | reverse complement strand
ATCTCCTCAAAGAGCTTGAAATTGCAAAAATAGGATTGGTTTTGAAACCACGTCAGCGTTAGTAACTGACAAGTTATTTTCTGCCACTTTTTTGGCAGAAAATTGCAAATAACAAGACTCAAAAGACAAATAATAATCAAATTCAAAAATATCAATAACCAAAAAATTGCCTGTCGATTTTGTGTTTTTAATCATTGAGATTTGACATTTATTTTGGATTTTGTTATTTGATATTTGGCATTTCCGGCTTGTCCGGGCTAGGTTTGTAATAATATAAATCAGGGATTTTGATTTAAACTTCCCATGAAATCAAATATTCTATTCTCTTTTACTTTCCATATTATTATTTTTGCAGCCCTATTTCTTTACCGTTCTGAACCTCGGAAGTTCGAAGGGTACCCGATAGTCATCCCAGTAGAATTAGTTCAAATAGAGCCTGTTTCATTTAAGGCCCCCGAAGTTGAAAAGCTCAAACCAAAACGGCGGAAGGTTAAACCCAAGCCCAAAAAATTAGAAGGTGTCACGGTTGAAAAAAAGAAAGTTGAACAGGAACCGGAAGAACAACCGCCAAAACAGAAAGAAAGTCCTGAAAAATCAAATGAAGGTAAGTCAACGATCGGCGGCGAAAAAGTTCGCCTGGATGTAAAGGATTTCCCATTTTCCTATTATCTTTCATTATTGCAATCCCGGATTCAGGCCAATTGGGAACCGCCTTTCTCCTCCAGCAGACGGTCACTTTTTAAAAAAGTAATCATTTATTTCAAAATACGGCGTAACGGAAAATTGACAAATCTAGCGCTGGAGAGTAAATCCGGGGATCCCCGATTCGATCAAGCCGCTTTGCGGGCGGTGACACTTGCCAGTCCACTTCCGCCGCTGCCGTTTGATTTTCCGGAACCGTCACTGGGTGTCCATTTTGAGTTTGCGCAAGGAAATTGAATTTTGAGTGCTAAAACTTTTTTGCTTTATATATTGATTTTATTACCGGGTCTACCCTTTGCCGGTGAAGCATTCGCACAAACAGATGTTTACTTGAGAGTGTACACCAAAACCTTTCAGCGGATGGAAATCGATTTGTACAATTTCGAGGGAGAATATGGGCCCAAAACCACCGAAATGATCGATTTAATAAATGATGTATTGAGCAACGACCTCTGGATGTCCGGTTATTTTAAAGTAAATAAAAAATCCGGAGTGCCGCAAAATAATAGAAATGGTAAAAAGGTCGAGACCCGGGGCAGTAACGGCGCTTTAGCACAAGTAAGCGGCAGCTTCAGTGTTGCTAACAATAGAATTTCCATACAGCCCCACCTAATTGACAACGCCTCCGGCAGAACAATTATTAAACTCGAATACACAAATAAAATCGAAAACGGAAGGTACCTCATCCATAAAATCGCCGACGACATCGTTTACAGCTTGACCGGGGAAAAAGGGATGGCGAGATCCAAAGTAGCATTTGTCACTGAACAAAGTAACGGCGTAAAGGAAATTTCGGTCATGGATTATGATGGTCATAACCGAACGACCCTGACCTCTGATAAAAGTATCAACCTCTCCCCTGCCTGGTCGCCGGACGGCACCCGAATCTGCTACACTTCTTACAAAACCGGCAACCCTGACCTTTTCGTTTTCAATCTTCGAACCAACTCGCAGATTCGCTTGTCAAAGCAGAAAGGTTTGAACACGGCACCGGCCTGGTCTCCGGACGGCTCGAAGATTGCCTTAACATTGTCAAAAGACGGCAATGCGGAGATTTATATTTTCGAAGTTGAAAAGAAAAAAATCAGGCGGCTAACTTACAACCGCGCCATCGATTCATCGCCAACCTGGTCGCCTTCAAAACGAGAGCTCGCCTTCACTTCGGACCGGTCGGGTTCACCACAAATCTATATTATGGACACGGATGGTGTAAATGTCCGGCGCCTTACTTTTGCAGGCGGTTATAATGATTCTCCAAGTTGGTCGCCGCGCGGCGACAAAATTGCTTTTGTTTCGAGAACTCAGAGCGGTTTTGATATTTATACAATTGATGTCACCGGCGAGAACCAGATGCGGCTCACCGACAGCAGCGGCAGCAATGAAGACCCTTCGTGGTCTCCAAACGGGTTTAGCCTGATTTTCAGTTCAACCCGTAGCGGCAATAAAAGGGTTTATTCGATGTTTTGGGATGGTTCTGATCAAAAAAGTCTGACATCGGGCGGAACAAATTATTCGCCTGCATGGTCAGCCCAGTTGAAGTAATTTAAAACTATTTATATATTTGGAGGGCTATGATGAAAAAGAGACACACCATTTTGAAGTTTATACTTTTAACTTGTATTCTTGTCGTATTTGCCGGTTGTGGCGGTAGTAAGGAAACCGTAAATTTTGAACCTGACCCATTTCCAGAACCCGAACCGGTTACAGAAGAGCTGGATTTAAATTCAGAGCCTGATCCACCCAAAGAAGAAGAGATGACGCCAAAACAACCGACTGTGTTGCGGACCATTAATTTTGAATTTGACCGATTCTCACTTACTGCAACATCAAAAGCCGTTCTTGCAGAAAACGCACGGCAACTTTTGGAGAACCCGGAGATCAGTGTTCGAATCGAAGGTCACTGCGATGAACGGGGAACAGTTGAGTACAATCTTGCGTTAGGCGAAAGACGGGCAATTGTCACCCGGGATTACTTAATTAATTACGGTATCAGTCCAAATCGGATCACTGTTTTGAGTTACGGCAAAGAAAGGCCGTTAGACCCAAGACATAGCCCTGATGCCTGGGACAATAATAGAAGAGCGGAATTTCTAAAAACAATCCAATAATGAACTTAAAAATGAAGAACCAGCTTGCATATTTAATAACGGCAATTCTGGCGTTGTTCATCTTTTGGGGTTGCGCGTCACAAAAGCGAATTAGTTCAAATCAAACCCAGTTTGACAATCTGAAGCGTGAAATTAAGTTTTATAAAGATCAGAATTCGCAGCTACGCAGAGAAATAGATACTTTAAAGAAAGACCTGTCAGAAATGGGGCTTTCAAACCGCCAGGATAAAGCTGATCTCACTGCCCAAATCGATGAAGTCCGCCAGAAATTGGATGCACTTCAAAATCTGCTTCAGGATACCAATTATAGAATCAGTGATTTAAATCAAAGGTCGCCATCCAGGGATATTTTTGAGCCAATTGATCAAAACACTTCTTCGCCGGATGATACTTCCGCGGGATCACAAATTTTCCCGGTCGATTTGTCACGCGAACTTTACAACACGGCTTATCGTGATTTAATCCGCGGCAATTACCAATTAGCGCTCTCCGGTTTCCGGCAATTTGTCCGGCAGTATCCAAATTCTGATTTAACAGGCAACGCCCAATATTGGATCGGCGAAGTTTTTTATGCCCAGGGCCGCTACCTCAACGCCATAGAAGAATTTGAAAAGGTCGTGCGTCGGTACCGAAACAATGACAAGAACGCATCAGCTCTTTTGAAAATTGGCTATGCTTATTTCAATATCGACGAAATTGAACAAGGGAAGATATATTTAGAGGAAGTTGTTCAGCAGCATCCCGACTCGGAAGAAGCAAATTTAGCTAAAGGGCGGCTGGCTTCTTTAAATGAATAACTCTGAGCTTATCTTATGAAAGAACTTCAAATGACAACCGTCCTTTTTCTCCTCTTAGCCGTGCCAGCCGCGCTTATTTCCGTGCCCAAATTGGATGACCCCGATAATCTTCAATCCTTACAAAAAGAAATAGAACACAGTTTAGTAGCGCCCTGTTGCTGGAACATGACGGTCGATCAGCACGAATCCCCAGCCTCCCACAAAGTACGCGGCAAAATTGCAGAATTACTTGAACAAGGCAAAACCAAAGAAGAAATTCTCACCTATTTTACAGCGCAACCGGAGTATGGAGAACGCATCCTGGCAGCACCGTCACAAAAAACTTTTTTGGGAAAAATGGCCTACTGGCTTATTCCCATCGCTTTCGGTTTCGGCGGTTTGATAGTAGTAAAAACCATTAGGAGGTTATCGAAAACCAAATCCTCGAAACCTGCCCATCATAAAAAGGCAGAGAGTCAACCAGGCGTTGACAAATGGGAACAAAAAGTCGAAAATGATTTAAGCGAACTGGATTGATGCCTGCTACGCTCACCCGCATGCACACGGCCGAACACATCCTCACGGCGGTGATGCGAAAATTCTACCACGCGCCCCGCAATTTAGAATTCCACCTTAATGAGAAAAAGACCAAATGTGATTATGAAGTTCCCGGCTCTTTAAACGAGCAAGAAATTACTCAAATAGAGACGCGGGTAAATCAAGAAATCAATGCCAACCATTCGGTGTCCCATTTTTGGGTTCGCCGCGAAGAAGCCGACGAATACGATCTCTGGAAAGTCCCCGTTGAAACCGAGGAAATCCGCATTATCAAAATCGGCCAGTTTGATGCACAGCCATGCCGCGGCGAGCACGTCAGCTATACGCAAGAAATTGGCACATTTAGTATTAGCAGCCACGAATTAAGAGAAAACGGCAGGGTGCGCATTCGGTTTAAAATAGCGTAGGTACTCTTCTTTTTCATCCTGACTTTCATTTCCTGATTCTATCATAATCAAATGAAAAATAATTGATTTTTAAAAATCAATGGCAATCGATTGACTGTTCAACTCAAAACTATAAAAAGAAATACTTTTTTTTATTAATTGACGTTAAAAAGTCGACATCCCCTTTCCCGGCTCATAGAAAAATGTTTTTGTAAAGCTTGACTTACCAACCAAGGGAAGAAACACTCCCGGAAAAAGTGACCGCAAGAAAAAACCGTTTTATTTTAAATCAATGGGATTCCGGCTTGGTTTTGTGACACGCTTCCGGTATTTGCTTTTGTCTATGTCGAAGAGATTAGGTGCACTCGCAATCATTGTTGGCGCCAAGGAATTCGTGCGCAAGGAAAATATCTAAATGGATCCGTCGTACTATCTTCCCGGCACTTTGATCAATGTTTCGGCATCCTTAGTTCT
>SMXC01000143.1 GCA_004356825.1 Caldithrix sp. | reverse complement strand
TCTCTGTTATTGATTGCCTTTTTTATAGCCGGCTTGTCCATGGCATTTGGTCAACCACAGGATGCTAAGTCACCTGAGTTACGTTCGAAAAAGAGCCAAAATACCCTTGGGCTAAGTTTGGGTTTGCACCATAGCCAAAATCAGGATCTGCTATTTTCACCCCTGACTTATGACGGCCAATCCCTGCTGGCAATTGAGTTGTTTTATCAACGGAGATCTCAAAAAGGACTGCATTTACTAAGAGTCGCTTTTGACCGAATGTCTGTTGAGTCAACAGGCCCGCTCACTTTTCCATTTTTCGATGCTCCGATAACAAGGCAATCGAGTACCGCATCTTTTCTAAATCTGAAATACGGTTACGCCAGAGAGGCTATGCATAATGAAAAAATGAACTTACTTATCGGCGGGATGCTTGATAATCAAATCCACTTATTGGAATATAAATTTGCGGAGTATGAAGAAGAGGGTTATTTGCTTGCTTATTCCTTAGCGATATGGCTAAGAGGCGAGTTCCGCATCAATCAAACGCAGTCACTAAATTTTGAAACGTCTTTCCCAGTGGTCTACTTTCTCAGCCGTCCGCCTTATGCCATCGTTGATAATGAAGGAATTCAGTCAAATAACGGCTTTACCCACGTCCACGGCCGCGGTAAGTTGCATGCCCTCAGCGGCTTCACGAAGTTGCATTTGTTGTTGAGTTATAACCGGTCGTTATCTTCGAAGCTCGATTTGCTGCTTGCGTATCAGTTTGATTATATCAGAGCCACGGAGCCTTTAAAGCTGTCGGTGGTCAAAAACGGTTTTGACTTAGGTGTGGCTTTTAAATTCTAGCCAATTTTAAAGAATGTAGAATGAAAAAACAAACAACCCTCTCCTTGCTCTTTGTTTTTCTTACCATAGGATGCAAAGGCCTCTTTTTTGAGTCTGAGCCCGCCAATACGCCGGTTGAAAATTTTGTGGAGTTGTGGACGACTTTCGATGAAAAGTACGCGGTGTTCGAGCAAAGAAATGTGGATTGGGAGGAACAGTTCACCATCTTCAGACCGCAAGTTGACGAAAACAGTAACGACGAAGAACTGCACGACATACTCACTGCCATGATGGCCACCCTCGACGATGGTCATGTTTCTCTCTTTGCACCCAATGAACCATTTTGGAATGGGCACCAGGAATTTAGAGAACCCACCGCTCTCGGCCTATTTAGTGGTGACGTGATCTTAAATACCTATTTAAATGGAAAATTTACTAACTTTCTTAATCAAATTTTTTATGGTCTGATTAGTAATGATGTTGGTTACATGTTCATTAATCATTTTCGTGGCGACGAACTATCCGTGATTGATAAAATACTTGAGGGCATGAAAGATGTGAAAGGAATCATCATCGATGTACGCCGAAACTCGGGCGGGGATTTTACTAACGGCCAGGTCCTCGTTTCCAGGTTTGCAGATCAAAGAAGGCTGGCCTTTAGCGCAATCCCGAAAAACGGACCGGGCAAAAATGACTTTGCAGATCCGGTAGATTATTTTATAGAGCCCGGCGGCAGCTTTAAATTCGCCGGGCCGGTCATGGTGCTTACGGATCGCTATACGCTCAGTGCCGGTGAAAGCGTGGTTCTGTTTTTAAGGGTATTACCAAATGTAACCGTCATCGGTGAAAGAACCTCCGGGGCGATGGGAGAAAGAATCGAAAAAGAGTTACCCAACGGCTGGATATATTCCATAACGGGGCAGCTTATCATCGCTGCCGACGGCAACACATATGAAGGGCCGGGAATACCGCCAGACATAGAAGAAATAAATACGGTTGCGGAAATTAACATTGGGGTGGATCGGGTAATAGAAAAAGCAATTGAAATAATTATTCAATAGACAATTGGTTCCTTTCGGAAGGTACTTTGAAAAATGTGCGAGGCACTCTATTGAAATACTGAATTTATGCATGTTCTTTGCTTTTCCGCCCAAAAAACTTAGTTTTCAAATGTGTCGCACATTCAGGTTAAGACTGGATTCATCTAATGAAACGATCGAGAATCTACGACCTTGTAGCCCAAACCCACAATCCGGACACGCGAGTTCGGCGTGAGGCTCTGCTTAAACTCTGCACCTGCGACGTTCGAGCCAATTTATCAGATTTGTGGTTATTGTTAAACAAAACTATCCTCGCAAAAACAGGAAACGAAAAGTTGGTAAAGCATGAATGATTCAATTCCAATAATTCCCCTCGCACGCCTGGGTCTGGCCTTTATTCCCGTAGCATTGGTCGTAGTAATTCTGTATAAATGGTCTCTTAACATCAAGAATACGTTTTATGCTATTTCCCGTATGCTTATTCAGCTAATGGTAATCGGTTATTTTTTAGGTTACATTTTTGAAGCTAATTCAGCCTGGGTCGTTCTGGCTGTTGTGACGGTCATGGTTTTCGCCTCAAGCTGGATTGCCCTGCGAACAAGTAGGATCAAACGAACCGTGCTGTATAAAAAAACCCTATACTCCATAATTCTGGGCGGCGGAATCACTTTTCTGCTAATTACTCAAACAGTCTTAGATCTCAGTCCATGGTATTCCCCGCGCTACGTCATTCCACTTGCCGGGATGATCTTTGCAAGCTCAATGAATAGTGTCAGTCTCGCAGTGGAGCGATTAACAGCAGAGATTGAAAGAAATGTCGATTATCAGCAAGCCCGAAATACTGCGCTCCGGACTTCTCTTATTCCGATTACAAATTCACTGTTTGCCGTAGGGCTTGTTTCATTGCCTGGCATGATGACCGGACAGATTCTGTCCGGAATTTCGCCCCTCGTGGCCGCGAGATATCAAATTATGGTTATGTGCATGATATTCGGTTCCGCCGGCATTTCTTCCGCCTTATTTCTAAAACTGGTCAAGCCGGATTTTTTGGCGCTTGGGAAGAGTAAATGAAGCATATCCCTTTGAGTCCCGGATAAAGGATAGACAGATAAATGTCAAAGAAATAATCCGTATGTTATGTTGGTGAAAAAGCGGCTTCATTTGAAACTTCGCCAAGTAAATATTCCGAATGTAAAAGAGTCACGACAACCAGATTAACCTCAATGCAGGGAGTGAACGATGAATCTGTCCATGAAACGGCCTATTATCGGCCTGCTAGCAGCGATTGCTATCACAACTGCGATGGACGCGAACGGACTTTCCGTCTTTAGCGCTCTGCCCTTGCTACTATTGACGGGTGTCTTCTGGTATTGGGAGCGGTTGTCGGCTAAGGAAATAGGACTGGTGTGGGGCCGCTCGCGGGGGCATGGTCTGGCCGTGCTCTATCCGTTATTAGTTCTTGGCACGATTACGCTTATCGTCTTCCTGCTCGGGGCAGTAGACCTCAGTGGTGCCGATTGGAACAAGGCCGGCCTCAACATGGCGCTCATGAGTTCCGTGGGTGTTATTATGGTTCTTCTTACGGAAGAAGGCTTTTTCAGGGGATGGTTGTGGGCTTCCCTTAAACGGGCGGGTCTAAATGATAGGCAAGTTCTGGTCCGCACTAGCATCGCTTTTTCGCTTTGGCACATTTCCGCAGTCTCGCTCGAGACCGGCTTTGATCTTCCCGCGCCACAAATTCCAGTTTATTTGGTTAACGCTGTCGTTATTGGCGCAATTTGGGGTATGCTACGGCTTATATCTGGCTCTGTGCTCGTCACTAGCGTCAGTCACGCGGTATGGAATGGGCTTGATTACCCTCTCTTCGGGTTTGGCAGCAAGATAGGGACGCTCGGCATTACGGAAACTGCCATTTACGGACCGGAGGTCGGTGTCCTTGGCTTGATTGTAAATGTGGTTTTTGCGGCTGCGCTGTGGCGTTGGGTAAACCAGCACCCCATAGAAACTGTGGGAAGCAAGCAAAGATGAGATCAGATTATTCCAACCTCAAACGTTGCCGACACCCGCTGCCATTTGCTGCTATGTCAGGGTCGGATTCCGAAAGGTGGGGGCCGATTGCCACGCCTGATGGCCCCGCTCTTATGATGGTCCTTGAACGTCAGTCAGTCACAGGGGAGTGAAATGCGAGAACGAATATATTTTGTCGCCTCAACGCGCGATGGCTTCATCGCACCTAAGGTATTCCGCTTTTTCCCGGAGTCATTAAGCAAACAACTCCTGAACTGACCGACAGTAAAATCTATAACAGCGGACATGTGTTGCTTCATTATTCGGTGAAGGGCGAAAACAATTGAACCTAAGCGCCTCCAAGTCTGAACTGAAAACTATTCTATCTCTTCGTAACCTGTTTCTTCAGGAGACCAATTTTCAGATCAGGTATGATGCCTGTCATGAGCGCGGCTGGACGGATTCCTATCTCCTGACGTTCGATGGCGTCGAGATCGGTTACGGTTCGATAAACGGCCAGGAGATAAAAAACCGTGATACCATTTTCGAGTTTTACATCATTCCTCCATTCAGACAATTTGCAAGTCAGATTTTTCCGGAGTTAATCAAGGCTTCGGGAGCGAGTCTAATCGAGTGCCAGAGCAATGACTTTTTGCTCACCTCGATGCTGTATGAGTTTTCGCCAAACATAAGCGCTGACGTTGTGCTGTTTGAGGACCACGTGGCGACGGTGTATAAGAATCCCGGCGTTGTTTTCCGCGCCACAAGGAAAGACGATAAGAGATTTGACCCTGAAGTGGAGCTCGGTGAATACGTTCTGGAACTTGAAAGGAGAGGTTGTAGCAACCGGTGGATTTCTGTTGCACTATAATATGCCATTTGCAGATTTGTATATGGATGTGAAAGAAGCTTGCCGGCGAAAAGGATATGCAAGTTACATCTTACAGGAAGTAAAAAAGGCGTGCTACTTAGCAGGCAGAGTCCCGGCGGCCTGTTGCAATATCGGGACTATAGCTTCAAGAGCAGCCCTGATTAAGGCAGGTTTAAAAGCCTGCGGATTCATGTTAAAAGGCGATATCAAAAATTCAAACCCATGAACAGGAAGCTCATTCTCTTCTATATTTTGTTTTCATTCTCAAGTGTATTTAGCCAAACCACTGGAGAAACAGTTGTGGCCGGGGCGCTGGTCTACAATTACAAAGGTCTGGAAGCCGGTGCGGACGGTGATCTTGAAACCGCCAGAACCAATTTCGAGCGGGCGTTAAATTATATGCCCTACTTTGCGCGCACTTTGGTCAACGTGCAAATCTGTAAAGACGTTGAGGCCCGGATCGTAACCAGAAGGCATGCGGTTCTGCTCTTCAGTTGTATGAATAATTGGGGCTCAGCGGATGCAGTAGAGTCACTTAAGCTCATCAACGTTGTTTTAAGAAAGAATCCGACTTATACGCCGGCCTACTTTTTACGGGCGCAAATTTACCGAAAATTAAAACGTTTTGAGGATGCGGAAACAGATTATTATAAAGCTCTGAAACTTTCCCCGGAATTCGCCTTAACCAATTACTTTCGTGGCAAGTTGTTTTCCAGTCTGCAGAAGTATAACCAGGCTATTTCAGATTTCACCCGGACAATCGAGAAGGATGCTACGTATGCGCCGGCTTTCCTGGAAAGGGGAATCGTTCTCACCTCGATAAATAAACATGACAGGGCAATCCAGGATTTCGAAATTGCGCTTAAAGCCTGGCCGAAATGGGCAGCGACTTTCACGATTTTCGGGGCGTATCTTAACCGCGGCATGCAGAACATAGAAAAGAAGCGATACTATGCAGCGTTATCTGATTTGAATCGGGCCATTGAGTTGAACCCAAAATTTGCTGAGTCCTACCTCAACCGTGGCATTGCGTTTCAAAACCTCAGGGAGTTTGATAAAGCAATTCTGGATTACAACTATGCCATCCATCTGGAACCAGAATATGCGGCAGCCTATTATAATCGCGGCCACCTGTTTCAAACACGGAAAAAATCGGATTTGTCGATTGCCGACTATTTAAGTACGGTCGAAATTGAGCCGGACCACAAGCAGGCGCACTACAGACTGGGTGAGCTTTATATTAAGCTCAAGCAATTTGAAAAATGTATTCCCCACTTCGCTAAAGTGATTGAACTCAATCCGGGTAACTACTGGGCATACTATTGGCAAGCTTTGGCCCTGGAGAAAACGAAAAATTACCGGGATGCGATAAATTCCTATATCGCGTTTTTAGAAAAAGTCCCGGCAGAACATAAAAATCACAAAGTCTTTGCACAGGAGAGAATCAAGAAATTGACGAAGGTCGCAGCTAAGTAGGAAGATCACAGATAATTTATGTGACGATAGCCTGGTGAAAAAGAACCCCTGAAGTAGCTCTAAGCAATTTTATTAATAGCCGTAAGGGAATGATTCAATGTGATGCCAACGGCTATTTTTTTATCCGATATTAATTTCTAAGAAGTGGAGACAAATATGAAAATTTTAAAAGTATTCTTTCTGGCTGGTTTGATGGTTGTTTTAAGTAACCCTACCATCGCGCAGGAAGCAAAAGAGGACAGCGTTGTTTATGGTTGGAAAAACCGGGTCGTCACCGGCCTCAATTTAACCCAGGCAAGTTTTGATAACTGGGAACAGGGAGGTGAAAATACGCTGGCCTGGCAGTTTAAAATGGAGATGAATTTCACCAACGATCAAGAGAAGTTTGTCTGGGTAAATAATGGTAAATTCACTTTGGGTTTTGCTAAAGTCGGTGATGATGAAGCGAAAAAATCTGCAGATTTAATAGATATTGAAAGCGTCTATACCCGCAAGTTTGGCAAATATCTCAGCCCATTCCTTGCCGTCACCGGCAAGACCCAGTTTGCTGCCGGTTTCCAGTTTGCTGCAAATACGAAAACCAAGGTATCACAATTTTTAGATCCCGGCTATTTTACCCAAAGCCTGGGACTCGGCTATATTTCGCCGGATAAGAATTTTACATCTCGGATTGGCGTCATGGTCAAAGAGACGATTACCAGCGACTTCCCGAGCCCCTATGCCGATGATCCCGACACCGGAAAAATAGAAAAAACCAAAGTTGAGCCGGGAATTACCTCGGTAACTAATTTGAAAAGGCAATTCAATGAAGATGTTATTTTTACTTCTAAAATAGATATCTTTTCAGATTTAGAGGCGTTTAACCGAATCGATATGACCTGGGAAAACAATTTGACCCTTAAAGTGGCAAAATATATTAATGTGAGTCTTGACCTGGTTCTGTTTTACGACCGGGACATTACCAGGAAACTCCAGATTAAACAGGTCTTGGCCGTTGGGTTTACCTATGCTTTGCTTTAAAGTTCTGAGGAAACTCGCTCAATGGAAAATTGGCAAAAATGACGCGAAGCGCATAACATGAACCGTCAATAAGTCATTAGGCCATTTGCTTTCGGCGTTATTTCAGACAAAAGAAAAATTTACCCTCTGTCAATGACCGCGCAGCGCTAAAGACTGCTGATAATAGCCCCATGGGGTTGGACCACAACAAAGGGTCATTTAACCTTTTGCGGCTCTCGCCGGTTATGAATACCTGGAAAGAAGATTATGAAGAAGAAAACGCTCTGCTCGCAAAAATTTTAACCAACGCAGATAAATTAAGCCAATCAAAGAGACTTTGAATCGTTCAAAAAGAAAAAAACGACTCTGACCCAAGCGATTCAAGAACATAAAGCCATCAAAAACGGCGTCGCTATTTAACCCCCTCCTTTTAAAGCTATCATCAAAAAGTTTCAGGCAAAGTGTAGGCGATCGCTTTTTTGCTACGGCCTTTTAATTCAACCGGGCCCAGTTTTATAGGTTTGAAAATCTCATTGATGTGTTTTGCCGTGGTGTCGCCGAGAACAAAATCATAGCCGCGTGCGCCGGCAACGGTATTGAGGCGAAAAGCCACGTTCACCGTGTCGCCTAATACGGTATAATCCCGTGAGCCGCGGGCACCAACGGTGCCAATCATCACCTGGCCGGTATTTAGAGAAACACGGCAGTCCCAATCATAAGCGTCCCCGTGCAGCCACTTCGGACTTTCTGAAAGAAGCCGCGTCTCTTTTTTCATTTCAACCGCGGCTTTGGCTGCCTCAATCGCTAAAATCCTGGCGTTTAAATCCGTGCCGCGCCAAAAAGCCATGACACAATCCCCCATGTATTTGTCAACTTTGCCGTCATATTCACCGATTATTTGCGTCATTCGTTCAAACCAGTACTGCAATGTTCTGGTCACATCTTCGGGTGGCAAAAGTTCGCTGAGTTTGGTATAGCCGACGATATCTGCTACCAAAACGGTCACGATACAGGAAGTGGTTATTGGATCGAACCGCGTTCCCACCAGCTGCAAATTGGTTTTAGAATCAATATCCGAAAGCAGCTCGATTTTCAGTTTGGCAGGTCCAACGTCGATAACGTCGCCGGTTTCGAGCTTGACCGGAGCGGTAACCGGATTGCCATTCACGAAAGTGCCGTTGGTGCTGGACAAATCGCTCACGCGAAGCGATGTGGTCGATGATGTTAAGATTGCATGAAACCGGGAGACATTGGGAATGTCAAGAATGAGCTCATTTGAGGCGTCTCTGCCAATACGGATGGTTTTTTCTTTATGCACGACCACATGTTCAGGAATGGACACGTTCTCTGTCTGCTGGTAGTCAGCAAGGGAAATTGTCTTTTTTGCGCCGGGTATAACAATTCGGCCGCTGCCCGGTTGGGCCTCAACTAAAACGACAGCAAGGGGTTGTTCATCTGTTGCTTTTTCTTCTGGCATTTAATCCAATGCAGTTTAGTTGAAAGCAATTTGCAAAAAGTTGATAAATTAGTCAAGGGAATTGCCAGGTAAGAGATTCGGTGAAAGGAGGTTTACCCCTTTGATACTGCAGTTTATAAAGGTAAATCTACAAACTTCCTTCGCTTGGACCTGAGCTTAATAATTCAAAGATAAATTCACCACCAGCCGGTGATTATTCTGGTCCTCCCCCTCAACCCGGGGCAGATGGTCGGTCTGGAGAAACGTCTACAATCCCTCAAAAGGAATAGCCAGCACATTTTGCGGGGAGCGCCTTCAGTTCTCGAGTAAATAACGGCCGGCTCTTCTCAAGATGCCTTCTAACCGAAATGTCCCGCAAATTGTATAATACCGCGTGGTCTTTCGGACTGACATTGTTCATCAGGACGATCTTTGCAACTTGCTGCGCCCCAAAAATCAGACGCACTTTTGTTTGACTGACTGCCGATATCGAGTTTATCATGCAAAAATCGGCGATAAGAGGTCATTAAAAAACCTGTAGAATATCACGAGTTGTTGTAAATAATACAGGTAAATCTACAACTTCAATCGCAATATCGTCATCTATTTTCTTTTTTTAGGAGCAAACTTAGGGCAAGGCTCTTGCTTTCTGATACTTTTTGAACGAATGAAGTTGCCCAACATTTCACCCCTAAAAGGAGAAGCGGTTTGTTTCTGATTTTCTATAAACATGTCACCCCTCACGGGGTTATTTCTTCACAAAATTGACTCAAAATGGAACCGCAGAGCGGTGAAATGTTTATAGAAAGAGAATTTCACATCTTAGTGAACCCTGCAGGGGAGGTATGTTATTGGATAAGGCAAAGTGTCCGCTAACAAGGGTAGGTTAGCATGAAGTCAATAGTTCAAAGAAAAATTCACCAGCAAGCGGTGATTATTCTGATCCTGCCCTGCGACCCGGCGCAGATTGTCGGTCTGGATAAATTGGTAAGTGGCGTTTAAAAACATATCCCGCAGAATTTGCCATTCAAACGTTGCTCCATAAAAGGAATTCTTTGCAACCACACCGCCTAAAAAATCAAACTTGAGATCAGGCGGCCGCTCTATTTGGCTCAGATCATTTTGCCCCCTCCTTCTTCTTTCAAAAGAGAGTCCAAATCTCAAATTCTTATGGAATCGTTTTTTAAGCTCAACGTAAAAATCATCTGAATCCGGGCCGAGCCAATGCCCCATGAAATTGTTGTAATTGGTATAAAAATTTATTTCGTCCAGACTGTGCCAATAAACAAACGGCTGAATTCTAACATATTCCAAACGAAAATCGGTGTTGCTCAGTCCAAAAGGGTCAACCCAGTAACCGCCGAGCAAGACACCCCACTTATTGACAAAATCATGGAAAAGATTCTTGCGAGGATTAAAATCGTCGAACAGAAACTCGCCATAAAATTTTAGCTGCCGCTGGCGCAGAAACCAGGTAAAGTCAATGCTGACCAAATTGTTGTCCTTGTTTCCCAGGTGGCGTTCGGCAATAATGAAGGGAAAGAACGGATTGGCGTAAAGGAATTCGACACTGCGTCCGCCATAAACCACGGTTTCGTTTATCGAAAACCTGAATGAATCCAAAGGTCTGACTTCGATGCGGTGGCCGGCCAGATATTTTGTCCGCTCGGCATTTAGGAACCCATGAAAGTGCTCATACTTCAGCCTTTCGTAGCGGAAGGTCGCTTTGAACAAGTCGTAAAAATTTGAGTTTCGGGACAGAATTAAGTTGCCGCGAAAGCCCGGGCCCCATTCAACCAAATCGCGGCCGATTTCCAGATCAAACCAGGGCAGACGAAAAACGGCATACCCGGAGGCGTTGTCCGTGACATCACCGAGTGCATTTCTGCTAACCGGTAATCCCAATGAGGGGTTAAAAAACCTGTTTTCTATGGTGTCGGTACCGCTTAATACAAACGACCGGCCTTCAAAAAAGACGGCCATGCTTTCTTTAAAGTTCACCCGGAAGCCAAAGCCCCAGGAAGTAATTGATTTCGCTATGCCGCTATCGACACTTTCTTTAGATTCAACTCTGACTTGCTGTCCTAAAAGTAAATCGAGATGACCCACAAAGTCCTCGTTGCGCCAGCTCCAAAGATGCCGCTCATTTTCTTTGTTCCGGCGTTCAACTTTTGGTTGAATTTTATGGAGATTCTCGTGGAATTCACCCTTGAGTTGCTCTAACAAGTCCCTTTCGACTGTAGAAATCTTTGTAGAGTCTTGCTTTATGTTTTCGGTAATTTGCAAAATCATTTCAGCGATGGCCTGACGGGAGTACGGCGCCGTGTCGAAATCTTCGCTAACGTACAGTCCTTTCAGTTCAAGTCTTTCCAGAAAAGTATATGCCCAGTGGTCCAGTGGAAGATTTGCAGATTGGGATTGAATCCCAGATGGCAAAAATAAAAATACAAGAAGTAATGAAGCAACTGTCTTAGGGATTTTCAGCAAATTGATTGCCCAGAGTTTTGAGAAATATCTGATTGTCAGCTGCTGCAAATATCTTGAAATAATCCCATTTTGTCAAGAGAAAAGGGCGACTCCTTTTAACCTGTAATGCCTTGATTTTGTAGTTTGATCTAATATATTGAAACTACCTTCAGGTGTCTCCGTAATGATCCATTACCACCTTTAAAAAAATAGACAGGATAAACATGATGAACAAGATTATTCTCAATTCTGCTTATCAGGTAAATCCTGTCAGAGCAGTAAATAAACGTTTTTAAATCACTATTTGGTAAGGAGGTCACGATGAGAAAG
>SMXC01000142.1 GCA_004356825.1 Caldithrix sp. | reverse complement strand
CGATCTTTTTTTAGTAAATCAATAACGACATTGAGGTTGTCAATCGTCAATGTTTCCATATACAGTAAATTCCTGGAGTCAATGTGAATTGTTGGCACCTGCCGCTCATCATTTCTGCTTCGGGTTTTGAGTTTTATGTTTCTGACTTAGTATTTACCGTTGCGGCAGGCTACGACTTCAACCTGTTTTTAGAATGTCGATGGCTATGGGTTTTCCATTTTTTTGGTCGGAGAACTTATTCGCAAAATGAAAAATTATCATGAATTAGTCAAGAAAAAATATTTTGAAGAGAGGTCTCATAGGCGCCAGGTGGCCTCGGCAGCAATAAAAAAAGAAAACTTAAAGAACTAAAATAAGGAGGCGATATTTAGTATTAAAAAAAGGTCACTTTTTTCCCCTTCAGAATTCAAACTATGCAAGCTTTTTTAGCGCGCCAGCCTATTTTCGATAAAGACCAAAATGTTTTCGCTTATGAACTCCTCTATCGCTCCGGAGTGAAAAACAATTTTTACGATGACGCCGACGGCGATCATGCCACCTCCTCGGTGCTTACCAATGGCTTTTTGTCTATTGGCATGGAAACCATCACCCGGGGGAAAATGGCGTTCATCAATTTTACCCGCAACCTCCTGCTCAAAGAGATTGCCACGGTTTTTCCCAAAGAGCTTATGGGCGTGGAGATTTTACAGGATGTGGAACCGGATGCGGAGGTAGTCGCCACCTGCAAAAAATTGAAACAGGCCGGCTACACCCTGGTTCTGGATGATTTCGTATTCAGGCCCGAGTTCACACCGCTGCTGGAATGGGTTGATATTATAAAAATTAATTTTATTAATACGGACAGTGAGACTCGAAAGTCGGTTATTCAACAAGTTAACTCAAAGCGGATCAGGTTTTTGGCCGAGAAAGTGGAAACCCACGCGGCATTCAGGCAAGCTGTTGAGATGGGCTATACTTATTTCCAGGGCTACTTCTTTGCCGAACCTGAGATTGTTGCGGGCCAGGTTTTAGCTGCCTCCAAGATGAATTTTCTCCGGCTGTTGCAGCAAGTTAACCAGCCGGAGCTCGACTTCGATAAATTAGAAGAGATTTTTAAGGAAGACGTAACCTTGACTTACAAAATGTTACGCTATATCAATTCAGTTTATTTCGGTTTTCCCAACCGCATCCGTTCTATTAGACAGGCTCTCACCTTAATTGGCTTGCAGGAGGCGAAAAAATGGTTGTCCCTGATTGCCATGAGCAGTATGGGCACTGATAAGTCTGAAGAGCTCGTGCTCACTTCATTGTCCCGGGCTCATCTCTGTGAATTGCTGGCGCCGTTAGTAGGGTTGAAAGAGCGCTCATCCGAGTTTTTCCTCATGGGCTTATTTTCTCTGCTTGACGCCTTTCTGGATCAACCCCTGCCTGATATTTTAGAAGAACTGCCAATTTCGGACGACATCAAAAATGCTCTGGTGGGACGCCACGGCCTCATGGGTGAGGTTCTTAAATTGGCAATTTTTTATGAGAAGGGGGATTGGGATCAGGTTTTCGCGTCTGTATCCAAACTCAAGTCGGTAGAAGATCAGCTGCCTGAGCTTTTCATCAAGACGCTGGAACGAACCCATCAGATTTTTCCCGGTCAGCGGCTGGCCGGTTGAGCGAGTTTGGCGCGAGCGTGACAGTTGTGCTCAATTAAATTTATTTTGTTTGACTGAGTGGCGCGTAAAACTCCGGCCGCCGGTCATCCATCAGTTGATTCAGCGGGGTGATGTTTTTACGGTCCGCTTCTTCTGGATTGATTTCAGTGATGTATAAAGAATCGCGTTGAGAATGTGCGCGCTGCAGCAGCACGCCTTTCGGTGCGACGATTTGACTTTTCCCTGTAAACCGCAGTTCACCGTGCGGCCGCTTGTCGATGCCAAATCGATTGGCGGTAATTGCGAAAATATTATTTTCTATGCAGCGGGACAGCATCGTCTGCTGGCAGTAGTTGAGAACCAAATTGGATGGATGGCAGATAATTTGAGCGCCGAGCAGGCTAAGGGTTCGAGTCACTTCCGGGAAGATCCAGTCGAAGCAAATCATCATGCCGATTTTTGCCCCGCGAACTTCCTGCACTTCCAGAAGTGTGTCGCCGGGGTCGAACCAGTTTTTTTCTTCATTAAAAAGATGCAGCTTGCGGTAGGTGTGAACAATGCCTTGCGGGCCAAGCAGCAAGCTGCTGTTAAAAACTTTGTCCCGATGTTTTTCTGAAAAGCCGGTGACCAGATAAAAGTCTCTTTCTTTACAAAGCCCGACTAAACTTTCGACTGTTTTAGAACTTGCCGGGTCTTCCGCAAGGGCTGCAGTCTCTTGACGATCTTTGAAGTAGTAACCGGTGAATGCCAGCTCCGGGAGGACCATTAGATCAGCTTTAACGTGTTCCAGTGTTTTGATTACTTTGTTCAGATTTCTCTCAACGCGACCAAAGAGCGGGCGAAATTGTAAGTAGCCAACTTTCATGATGAATTTTCAGGTGTTCAAAGTGTTAGGGTGTTAGTCGTTTTAGTATAAATAAATTCTCCTGGTAAATCAAGGAATAGCTGCTATATTTTTTTAAATAGTTTTTCTTGAAATTCAATAAGGTTTAACTTAAATTTCCGATAGACTCAACTAAGGTGAAAATGCCGAAGAAGCTAAGGAAATCTCTGAAATGCCTGAATTGTGGGACCGCAATGGCAGACTACAACTACTGTCCCGAATGCGGGCAAATCAATACTACAAAACAGGTTCCTCTTAAACTTTTCTTCCACGATATTCTCGGCGACTACTTCACCTTTGATTCCAGGTTTTTTCGCAGTTTCATTCCGCTTCTCAGACAGCCCGGCCACTTAACCAATGAATACAATTCAGGCCGGCGGGTAAGCTATATTCTACCATTGCGATTGTATCTTTTTGTTACCATCCTTTTCTTTTTTATCATTTCTCTGCAAGGCAAGATTGGCCTCAGCAGTCTAGAACCGTCAACGGTAGAAAATCAAGTCGTGAACAGAGACTCAATACAAGCGATATTTACAAAGTATGACGGAAAAATTCCTGAAGACGTGCAAGCAAGCCTGATTTCAGAGATTGATAACAAATACAAATTGACGAAGAGAAAGCGGGAAATTAAATTTTCCGTGGGTGATTCACTTAACTTGCTATTATCCAATTTTGATGCCGCCATTTCCGAAAGTGATCGGCATGAACTAGCTTTGGAAATTATGAGCCAGTTCAAATTTTACCCCAAGAAAGGCCGCCGAAACAAAGAAGGCGACAAAAAAGCGTTAAAGAAAATTCTGGAAAATTCAGAATTCTTACCCAAGGAAAATAAAGCCGATCAACTTTTTAGCGCTATTGATTCTCGTTTTAGATTCAGGAAAATTGTTGACAAAGCTGCAGGCCACAATTATTATATTGAGGATCCCGATATCGGTATAACCGTCGATGGTACGCCGGTTGATTCCCTTGAAGCAGGCATTGAAAAAAACTTTTTACTGAAAGCAAACGCTCTGGCAAAAAAAGGTGCGGAAGGAGGACGATTATTTTGGCAGGAAGTCCTGAATCAGATCCCAAAAGTGATGTTTTTAATTTTACCTTTCTTTGCCCTGATTTTGAAAGTTCTCTTTATCAGGAAGAAGATATATTACATAAACCACCTGATTTTTTCATTGCATGCGCATACCATCCTGTTTCTATATCTGCTGTTTGCCATCTTGTTCCCAAAGTGGTATGTGATTACGCCGGTTATTTTTGGAATCTGGATTCACCTCTTTTTCTCCATGCGTAATGTTTATAAACAATCCCGCTTGATGACCATGCTCAAGCTTAATTTGCTCCTGTTTTTGTACACCTTTCCCCTGATTTGCGGCTTTGCGTTGCTATCTGTATTGGCTGTAGTTAACGTGTAGCTTATTGTTTATAAAAAAAGGAAAATCGGAAAAGAGTCGCACTCCGCAACGATTTGTAGCAGAACTCGCCAGAGTTCTGGTTTACCTATGTTGAAGCTCAAACGTTTGTTTGTATTTTGTTTTCGGAGGGATTGAATTATTCTTTTTGAGATTTTTCGCACAATCCAAGAAGTTTGAGGAAGGAGGTGTTACTTTAACACCAAGCACTTCCAACACTCAAACACTTCTAACACCCGAACACTGCTAACACCCGAACACTGCTAACACCCGAACACTTTATTCAACCTCTCAATCCCTATCTCCAGCCTCTGTGGCGACTCCCCGGTAAAACAGAGCCGAATGTAATGATGAAAGTCTTTGCCAAAACTGTCGCCGGGCGCAACTGAGACGCCGCTATCGAGGCAGGCTTCGATGAGCTGCCAGTAATCGCGGCCGTTTAAATATTTATCAGCCGAAAAAAAATAAAATAAGTAGCTTCCGGTTTTGGAAAGTCGATTTTTAGTTTCTCGACAAATAAATCCCGCAGTTCCCGGTAATGATTTAGGACTCCCGGCAGCCATTGCTTGCGGGTTTTAACCGGCTCCACCATCATCTGCTGAGCAAACGTTGACGGACTGTACAACTGGTGTACCAGCATTTTATTGAGATTTTTTACTACCTGGTCGCTGGCGGCAACAAAACCGAGGCGTAACCCGGCAAACATAAAACTCTTTGAAAAAGTAAAAATGCTTAAAGTTCGTTCGAACATGTTTGGAAAGCCGGCAATTGATAGGTGCGGGCGATTATCGAAGGTCAAGCCATCGTAAGCTTCATCCGAGATCACCCAAAGATTGTGTTTTTCGGCGACCGCAGCAATTTGTTCAAGCTGCTCTCGATTCAGCATTTTGCCGCTGGGGTTGTTTGGCGTGTTAAGGTAAATTGCAACGGTTCTTGTTGTCATAAATTTCTCTAAATAATCGGCGATATCAAGTTCTGGTTCATTATGTAATTTTGTATAAATAGGTGCCTCAACAATTCGACCTCCGGCTATTTTTACCATACCGAAAAAGAACGGCCAGGCCGGGGTGAGAATGAGCACTTCGTTATCCGGTTCAATTAGCGCCATCATACTAATGCTGAGCGCATTGGTTGCGCCGTTGGTGATGAGGACATTTTCTTTATCTAATCTGAGTTGATTGTCGGTTTGCAATTTCTCGACCAGCGCTTCCCGTAAAGGAGCAATGCCAAAGGTGTTGCAATATTGATTGAAGTTTTCGTGTTTTTCATAAAAGGATGAGTCGATAGGCAGGGTATATTTCGGGGGCAAATAAGTATCGCCGATATGAAGCTTAACGAGATTCTCCGCTTGTTCGGCCATTTTGGGAGCGTATTTTTCGAAAACTGAACCGGTTATCTCATCGACTCGTTTTGCGAAGTTGGGGAATTTTGGCATTGGTTTCTTTCTTGGTAATAAGGCGGAAATAAAGCTCTCTGTTCTTGGTCGATTTTTTTAGAATTTCTGAAATTTAATTTAACTTGCAGAATGATTTAATGATACTGTTAGAGAATTGGCAGTTCATTCTTAATTCTCCTCCCGCCCAAAATACCAATAGACAACCGCCAGTCCTAATAACACCACAAAAAGCCCAACCATGATTTGAACTTCATTGATTTTAGTAACCAGTTGCCAGCTTACAGCACTTCCGTAGTGCAGTTCCGGTAAATGGTTTTCATCAAGATACGCCAACTGCTCGGCTGGTAAAACAAAATTCGAACGTTTGAAAGTATTTTTAAAATACTTTTCCATGATCCGGTTTTCACGATAGGCCACCATAATCCGGTCGCGGTAAATTTTCTCGTTTTCTTTATTTTCTTCCGCTTCCTGCATATAACGATCTCTCCGAAACAGATGAACCCGCGCCTCATGCAAAAACGGATCGCTGACCGGTGTGTATTTTTCCAGGAAATCGCTGTAAGTTGCGTCATTGCGATATTGATCTAAAATTGCTGCGGCTTCAATCGCGCGTTGCTCATCCGTTCGCCTGAGCTCTGCCGGTGAAAGACGAGAGCGAAAATGGCCTATTTCAGGGTCCTGGTAGTAATGGCCGTATTCAAACATCATACTTTCATTTTCGATCAGGAATTGTAAAGCCGGAATCCGCTGCGTGTACCAGGCAACCCGGGCAGGTGTATTGAGTAGGCAGGCTCCCAGGAATAGCACCGCCGCTGCAGTTAAAATCGATAAACGTCGGATATTTTTAGGTGCGATTTTTTCTGAAATAATCGAGGGGGAGAGTCCTTTTGCAATGGCGGTCTGAATAAGCGCTATCGCAAGGAAGTTCAGCCAAATATCGTCCAGGCCCCAGTATCTCTTTGGCGTTGCCCACTGGATCGCCTCGTCCATCATGCCCACCATGACTCCAATCACCGCTGCCATGAAATAGATACTTTTATTTCTGACCTTATGAGTCAGGGCGCGATAGACCAGCAAGCCAAGCACTCCATATTCGACAAAGTGCAGCGCTTCTTCCGGGTTCCTGCTAAGTCTAAGTGTATAGCCGATAAAGATGGTTGAAATGACGGCAAGCCAGATGTATCTGCTGCGTGAAGCAACCCGGAGTCGACGCAGATAGATGAGACTGGCTATAACTGCTAAAATAACAACTGCGAAGACAATATAACTAAATATTTCCTTCCCCCAGTGTGCCCGAACAAATTTTTGCATCGTTCGGGCTAATGGAATGGTCGCGAAAATAACAAGCGAACAGAGGATCACATAAAGCCACGAGGCCGATTCTTTCTCTTTTGGCGGGTTATTTAGCATGCAATCCTAATGTTAAACTTAACCAGTCACAAAACTCTCTTAGTTTTTATCCAACAAATCCAGACAAACGACGCGACCTTTACCACGAAGATAAAGAAAACCGTTTGAAAGTACCGGCGCTGCCCAGGCAGGGTATTTAATAAGCTGCGCGCCGGATTTCTCCATAATTTTAGTGGAGGATATAATTTCAGGCTCTGCCGGGTTTGCTTTAAAAAGCATTAGTGTGCCGCGTTCGCCGAGACTGATAAAATGCCCGTCTACATAAAGAAGCGACGAAAGTTCTTTAACTTTGTGAGACCACGCGATTCTGCCAGTCTTAAGTTCGATGCAGCGCAGCTCTGCATTGCCAGCATTCCTGCCATGGCAAGCATAAAGATAGCCCCTGTGATGAATGGCGGTATTCCAGTGCAACTCCATGAATTTGTTACGGTTGCGCTTTTCATCCTTCCAGATAACTGAGTAGCCATCCGACTCGATTTTCAAAACTGAGCTTCCCAGGCCGTAAGATTCACTGATAAAAACCAGGTTTTCAGCTATCACTGGATTGGACGCACCGACTGATTCGAGTTTTTTAGAACGCCAGGGATAGTGAAAACTCACCTGGCCTGTTCGCGGCTCAAAGCCCAGCAGTCCACCTCTCGCAAACAGAAAACCTTGTCGCCTGCCGTTTATCGTGGCTACTTTTGGGCTGGCGTAGCCCGCCATTTCATCCGAAGTGTTGTAAATGATTTCACCGGTGAATTTGTTGAAGGCGACGATTGCGGTGCCATT
>SMXC01000141.1 GCA_004356825.1 Caldithrix sp. | reverse complement strand
GGAGCAAGCGCGAGGGGAAGAGGCCGATCCCCGCGCGGACATCTGGTCGTTTGGCGTTGTTTTGTATGAAATGATTAGCGGTGAATTGCCTTTTAAAGGGGATTATGAACAGGCCGTGCTCTATGCCATCTTGCATGAAGACCCGGAATCGCTTACCGGCTTACGACCAGAGGTGCCCCTGGAATTAGAAAGAATCGTCAATAAAGCCATGGCCAGGAGTCGCGATGACCGGTATCAGGACATAGACGAAATGTTGCTGGCGCTTAAATCATTCGGAGAAAAACCGGCCGCACCGCCCCTGTCTCAAACTCGTCTTAAGGCCGGCGGCAAACTGCTGATCGGTGGATTTTTGGCGGCGTTCTTATTGCTCCTGGGCCTGGGCTATTTCTATTCTCGGCAAGGGGCGCCTGAACCCCGCATCCTCAGGACCCTGCCCGTGACCACCGCGCCGGGACTTGAAGAGAATCCAACCTGGTCGCCTGACGGCACGCGCATCGCTTACACTTCGGATCAAATCGGCAATTTTGATATCTGGGTGCGGCAGATTTCCGCGGGGCAGAGCGCCAATTTGACCGGGGATAACAAGAGTAACGACAGCGATCCTGCCTGGTCGCCGGACGGAGAATGGCTGGCCTTCGCCTCCGAACGCGACGGGGGCGGAGTCTTCGTGATGCCGGCGCTCGGCGGGATCCCAAGGCAGGTTTTTGCGCCGACTGAAGCAAGCGGGTTTATTGCGAAAATCGGTTGGTCACCCGACGGAGCAAAAATAGCATTCGCTGTTCCAAGTGGCCTCTATGTCGTCCCGGCTGGCGGCGGCAAACCTGCATAACTGTTTTTATCCCCGACCAAAGGCCTTTGGGTAGTTTCGAAGCCGGCCTGGTCGCCGGATGGCGAACGCATCGCTTACACGGAGGTCATGGGCACCGGCGTGAGCACAGCAAAGATCTGGACCGTGCAACCCGACGGCACAGACCCGCTTGCGGTCACGGAGGGAAAAACCTTTGACCATAATCCGGTCTGGTCGCCAGACGGCAAACAGCTTTTTTTCATCTCCGACCGGGGCGGCATTTCGGACGTCTGGTGGCTGCCGGTGAATGCAAGCGGTCAAGCAACCGCTTCGCCAAAACCCCTGACCGCGGGTGTTGGAGTCGGAAGCATCGCCCTGTCGGCTGATGGCGCCAAACTGGCTTACTCAAAACTTATCGAGCGCTCGAGTATCTGGTCAATGCCAATAGAGCCGAATCGCCTCCTCGGGTTGGAAGACGCGCAGGTAGTCAGCTCAGAGAATCAACTGATCGAGCGCGTGGTTGTCTCGCCGGATGGAGAATGGCTCGCGTTCGATTCGAACCGCAGCGGTAACATGGATATCTGGATGATGCGAAAGGATGGCAGTGAACTCAGGCCGGTGACCACCGACAAAGCACATGACTGGTGGCCGAGTTGGTCGCCCGATAGCAAGCAGATAGTCTTCCACTCCTTGCGCAGCGGCAACCGTGACATCTACGTCAAGCCGGTTGCGGGCGGCGCAGTGACGCAATTGACGAGCCATCCTGCGAAGGATTGGAGCCCTGTCTGGTCGCCGGACGGCGAAGAGATCGCATTTGGCTCGCATCGTCAGGGGAATGAGGACGTTTGGGTTGTATCAAGAAAGGGCGGCGAACCCCGGCAACTGACCCGCCATGGAACAGATGATAACGGCGTGATCTGGTCGCCCGAGGGACGGCGGCTGGTTTTTCGCTCTAACCGAACAGGGCGATATGAGCTGTTTCTCATTCCGGCTGAGGGAGGCGAGCCGGTGCAGTTGACCCACGGGGCGGCCATAAATATCTATCCAAGTTTCTGGTCGGCGGATGGCAGCGCCATCTATGCGAGGGCACGAAGGGGTTCGGACGGCGCGGGCTTCAATATCTGGTCGGTTTCCGTCGCCGATGGCTCAACTCGGCAACTGACGGATTTCAAAGGGAGTTCGAAGCAACTCGGTCTGCTTTCGAGCGATGGCCAGCGTTTCTACCTGTTGCTCCATGAGCGCGTGGGCGATCTCTGGGTCGCGGAGTTGTTGACGGAGGACTAAGTTCTTGCACGGACTGCATTGCAAAGAAGGTGACCTTTTCGAAAAAGGTCACCTTCTTATACTCTGAGAAGGAAATTCATGAAAAATATATTGATCACTGGCGTCAACGGTCAAATCGGCAGTGAGCTCAGTGAAAAGTTAGGAGCCTTGGTTGGGTTGGAGAATATAGTTGGCATGGATCTGAGGCCGGCCACGCCGCCCTATCAGATTACCCATGAAACGGTTGACGTGACCAAGAAAGAAGCGCTGCGGCAGGTTATCGAAAAGTATAACATCGATACGATTTTTCATTTAGCTTCTTTGCTTTCGGCCCGGGGAGAGATGAACCCGGATCAAACCTGGGAAGTCAACATGACCGGCCTGAAAAACGTTCTCGATTTAAGCAGAGGGAAGAATATCAAAATTTTCTGGCCGAGCTCGATTGCGGTATTTGGCCCGACTTCACCAAAAGAAAACACGCCGCAGAACACAGTTGTCGATCCGAATACCATGTACGGAATTACCAAACGCGCCGGTGAATTACTCTGCCAGTACTATGCCGGTAAATTCCATGTCGATGTTCGCAGTGTGCGCTACCCGGGGATTATCAGCTACAAAACCGAACCCGGCGGCGGCACCACCGATTATGCTGTCGAGATTTTTTATGAGGCGATTAGAAATAAAATCTACACTTGTTTTGTCGGTGGGGAAACCTGTTTGCCCATGATGTACATGGATGACGCGGTGCGGTCAGCGATTGAAATTATGCAGGCCGACCCGGAGCAAATCAAAATTCGTTCAAGTTATAATTTGGCAGCAGTTAGTTTTACCGCCGAAGAATTGACCGCTGAAATCAAGAAAAACATCCCGGAATTCAAATGTAATTATGCGCCGGACTTCAGGCAGAAGATCGCCGATTCCTGGCCGAAGACCATTGATGACTCCTGTGCCAGGGACGATTGGAACTGGCAGCATGAGTTTGATTTAGCTGGCATTACGAAAATAATGTTGGAGAAACTGCGGGAAAAGCTGAAATTATAAGTGTTTAGGTGTTCGAGTGTTCAGGTGTTCGCGTTTTTTTGGGGAGGGGCCAAATTAGTCTTTAACACTTTAAAACGTTAACACTCAAACACTTTTAATATGGAGGAACAAATGGCGAATTTGAGTTTTCTCGATGACGAATTAAATCAATTGAAAGAACAGGGATTGTTCAATACCATTAGAACGATTGGCAGTGCCCAGGACGCCTGGATTCAAGTGGATGGCAAGAAAGTACTGAACATGTGCGCCAATAATTACCTGGGTTTCGCCAATCATTCTGAGTTAAAAAACGCGGCCAGGCAAGCCATTGAAGATTACGGCGTTGGTCCCGCCGCAGTGCGCAGCATTGCCGGCACGATGACCTTGCACAATGAATTAGAAGAAAAGCTGGCCAAATTCAAAAACGTTGAAGCGGCGATTTCCTTTCAATCCGGGTTTAATGCAAATCTGGCGACCGTGCCGACACTCATGGCAGCCGACGATGTGATTTTTTCAGATGAGCTGAATCACGCCAGCATTATCGACGCCTGCAGGTTGTCAAGAGCAAAAACCGTTCGCTGGGGTCATTGTGACGTCCCATCTTTGGCGGAGCAGCTAAAAGCTTATTCGGATGCACGCCGAAAATTAGTCATAACCGATGGCGTGTTCAGCATGGACGGAGATATCGCTCCCCTTCCTGAGATAGTTGAGGTCGCGCAAAAATATGACGCCATGGTTATGGTTGACGACGCCCACGGTGAAGGTGTTCTCGGAAATTCAGGCCGTGGGATTGCAAATCACTTTGGGCTGGATGGTGTTGTTGATATCGAAATCGGTACCATGTCCAAAGCTTTTGGCGTAGTTGGCGGGTATGTTGCCGGCAAAAAGAAAATCGTGGATTTTTTGCGACAGCGGGCAAGACCATTTTTGTTCTCAAGCGCAGCACCCCCGGCAGATGTCGCTTCCTGCATCAAAGCGGTTGATATTTTAACCGAATCAGGGGATTTGGTTGAAAAGCTCTGGGATAATACAAAATATTTCCAGGATAAGCTGCGGGGGTTAGGGTTTGATCTTGGCGTGACCGTAACCCCGATTACTCCGGTCATGGTTGGCGAGGCGAAAAAAGCTCAGAACTTCAGCAAATCACTTTTTGAAAACGGCATTTTTGGCATGGCGATCAGCTTTCCAACCGTGCCAAAAGGGAAAGACCGCATCCGATTGATGAATTCAGCGACTCATTCGAGGGAGGATCTGGATTTTGCAGTTAGAGTATTTGAAAAAGTGGGTAAACAAATAGGAATAATCTAACCGCAGAGCGCGAAGAACGCAGAGTTTTAATACAACTGTTTTTTAAATAAAACTTTCTGATTCTTTTTTTCTCTCTGCGAACTCGGCGTCTCTGCGGTAAAAGGGTTTTAAAAATGAAAGCAACCTTAAAACAAATTCAGGGAACCACCTTTGCCGCTAAGGCCGATTCAAACCACTGGACAGTCATTGATAATTCTCCCGAGGACGATGGCTCCGGGGCCGGCGGCGGCCCCATGGAGATGGTTCTGATGGCACTCGGCAGCTGCTCGGCAGTCGATATTTGGTTGATTCTGAAAAAGATGCGTGCAAAAGTCAGCGACTTTCAAATCAATCTCGAAGGTGAAAGAAGAGATGAGCACCCGCGGGTTTTTACCAAAGTTCACTTGGAGTATCTATTCAGAGGTGAAGATTTAAAAGAAAAGGATATCGAACGGGCGATCCAGCTTTCGCTTGATACGTATTGTTCCGTTGCCGGAATGGTGGGAAAAACTGCGGAGATTAAGACTTCTTATAAGATTTTAAAAGATTAATTAGGTATTGATCAAGAACATAAATTTTTATGTCTTTGCGAGCGTCTCTCAGCGCAGCAATCTCCTGATTAGGCAGGCCTGAGATTGCTTCGGCAAGAGCATGTCCTGAGCGAGTCGAAGGAGCGCCTCGCAAAGACGGATATAGCATAATTAACTAGCTGCCTACAACTTCAGCTCCAGTTGCACACTCACTCTCCTGTCTAAATTGCCATCTATTTGATCGGCGCCTGTTCCAATGACATCAACATCGTCGCGATAGGTCTCAGAATATTTGAAATAGGCTGCGAACTTTTTCAGTGGCTGATATTTAACCAAAAGGTACCAGCGATTACCGCGACCGAATAAGGCTCGATTCGTAAGCACCCCCGGTAAATCATTTTCATATTGAAAGAGCCTTGAATCAAATGAATCCGATTCGAAAAAGGTTAATCGGGCCTGAATTTGGAATTTTTCAGTTGGCTTTAATCTGACATCCTGATAAATTAGAAAGCCATTTTCCGACGGCTTACTTTTTCCAGAGTTAAATCTATTCCGGTTAACTTTTATGAATTCAACCCGGCTTCTCAAACGGAGTTGTTTGGAAATCTTGTAGTCCAATTGCAATCTTAATTGCGAACGCTTTTTCTGAACCAATTCTTTTTTCGTTCTACCGAAAGCGTCAAAAACGTCTTCAGTTTCCTGTTTTTCTTTTTCACGAAAACGAAATGTCAGGTGAATCCGCGGTCCGAATCTCTGTTCGATCTGGCCTGAAAACTCTCGGCCTGCCACCGGCAAAGGTTGGAAAAAAGTTCGCCAGGGATTTGAGAAGATATCGAAGTAGGCGCTGAACTTTGTGTTCGAAGCAAGCTGGTAATTTAGTCCCAGGTAATACCCCTTCTCATTTTGAGTTTTGCCGTTACTCTCACCAAATCCAAATGCATGAAAATTCTGAAAATCCTTTTGATAATTCCGGTAAAGAATTGCCAATTTGATTGGAGTAAAATCGAATATCGAACCGGCCAGCACAGCCCTGCCGCCGTTTTTTGATTGAGCGGCTTCGCCAAATATTTCAATATTTGTTAACTGCCATTTCCAGTCAAAGCCGGCAACGGTGTTATCTTTTCCACGAAAACTAAAACGCTTCCTGGCAAAATCCGGATTCTGAACAGTCTTGTCAAAAGAAGATTGATAAAAAGTTGCGCCAATCGATAATCCTGATGATGAATTGTACTTTATTCTTCCCCCAACCGCCGACTCAATCACAAAATCCTTTTTATTCTTTTCGGTTTGGTTTCGATGAAATCCCGTGGTTGAGAAGGTGGAAACCGCATTGTCAGAAACGGGGGTCGCATCCAATTTGTTTTGAGAGGCAAAAAAGATAATTTCAAACCGACCTGATTTTAAAGAAGCAGCGCCGCCTAAAAAGGCAGAATTTTCGTCCACACTGGAGTAGCCTCTTACGCCCCGTGCTCTTTTCCTGGTTGGAAAAACCGCGGCCGAACTTTTAGCCAGTCCATAAGGTCCCCACAACACCAGCCCCTGGCCAATTTCTAATTGAAAGTGCCCGAACCATACTTGAATATTTTTTCCTGGAGCGGCGCTAAGATAAAAAAGTCTTAGGTCGTCGAAACGGCTTTCACCGCTGTCTTTTTCCAAAAGCAGGCCGCCTTTTATGTTTCCTGAAAGTTCAAACCGGAGTCTATTATAGACTTTTTGCGCCGAATTTTCGTATGCCCCATTTTCAAAGCCTTTGGGTCGTTCGAGTCTGCCTGAAACGCGCGAACGAAAATGCAGGTGCGATACTTTTGTCGTGGCAATTGACGCCGCAACGGAAACTAACTCTCGAACATTTTCAAAAGTCTCCTGATCCATTTCCGGCACGTTGAGCAATTCGGCGACTGCACTGAAAAGGCCTTGTTTCTGTCGATATTTTAGGATTTCGATCGCTTGTTTGACGGTTAATCCGGGTATCGCTGCAAGTGTTTGCAGCTCTGCGGTGTTGAGATTTACAGGATTCTCTCTGAGCCAAAAAAGAAGCTCCATCAGTTCCGATTGCTCCGAACCTTCCGCTTGCTTTTCAAGAATTTTTTCTTCAACAGAATCTTGGGCAAATGACGGGGTTTGGCAGATCACAAATGCAATTACACAGGATGAGACTATAATTCTTTGGATTCTATTTGTTGGCAATGTCTCTAACCACAATTTGTGCTTTGATTTTTTCGAAAGTCTTTATGCCAATCCTCGGTATATTTAGCAAATCCCTGGTTTCCAGAAAGGGTCCGTTCTTCTCCCTGTATTCGATGATCAGTGAGGCCAATTTTTCACCAATTCCGGGCAGTTTTTTTAATTCTTCATGACTCGCTGTGTTGATGTTGATACCTTGAGTCACTGTTACAGAATCTGATTGTGTTTCTAATGACAAGTCCATCGATTTTTTCGGCACTTCTGCAATCACCAGCTCTTTCGCTTTCTTTCCCTCATCCTTCTTTCTACCAAAATGAATAGAGAACGTCATTTGCTGCGTCAGACCCAAATTATTGTGAGTAAAGAAGGCATAATCCACGGTAAAACGATTGACACGAATGCCAAATCCGGCTGAAAACCTGCTTGGATTGTTTGCGGTTCCTGTTCGCAAGGCGAGGTTGTCAAAGGCTTTGAATTCTACGCCAAATCTTATTTCTTGCTCAAAGCGAACATCTTTAAAAATTTCCAGGTTTAGAATCATGCGTGGATGTGGATAGAGGGCCAGACCCGTACTAAAAGTTTGGGGTAACTTTTCTCTGGATTTACCGACACTTGGGCGGTTAATGTTTTTGGCGGCAAATCCCAAACTCAACTGCTGATGAATCGCAACGACCCATCCAATGTCTATGCCAAGTGTGCCGTCTGAACCGTAGCCGGCGATTTCAACCGACTGGTATTTTAAACCGATTCCGCAGTAGATTCTTTCCCGATAGCTTTTACTATAAGCAATAAGGAAAACCTGCTCTTGGTAGAGGCTGTTACCAAGACTCAAAAGTCCCAGGTTCAGGCGCGTCCTCCAGAGAGGAAAACTCGCCGACACACTGCCGATATTGACATCATCAAGTCCGAAAGGCTTTTGGTAAAAAAGAGAGATTTCCGTTCCAGTGATTTGGCTCAATCCGCCGGGGTTCAGAAAGAGAGCATCCGCGGTATTGGCTAAGGCCACATAAGTTCCTGCCATCGCCAGAGAGCGTGCGCCGACCGGAAAGTCGCCGAGCCCTGCTTGCAGATTTCGGCAAATCAGTAAATTGATTCCTATAAGTAACAACCAGAAAATCCTTGAAGACTGAAACTTGGAAACTGTTTGAAATTCCAACTCAGAAATATTTCGCTTGACAATCATTGAGCAATTTTCATATATTTTTTAAAATGATACGAATTATTTATGACCTCTACTGGGTATTTGGGAGGGCTGAACCTTGAAAAATTTTAAGCACTTGAAAACAAAACCGCTTACGACGACCTCTTCGCATTTTCTGCTCGTCCTGTTGATTTTGGTCTGGTCTACTTTGCTGAGCGCAGGCCAGATAAAAACGAAAGTAAATGTGATCATCGAAAAACTGCCTATTGACAAACAAGAAAAAATGCAGGATTTCCACATTACTTTGAAAGAGTACATTGAAAGTGTTGAATGGCTTGAAGATGATGACAGCATACCCCTTGAAGTCACGCTGCAATTGTTTTTAACCGATACCCATTCAAATATCGAAGATCGATACAAGTGTGAGTTTCTCATTTCCAGTACCGACGTTCAATATTTTGACCGGCGATTTAAATTCGCATTCCAGGTGGGAGACGTTTTAATTTACAACGATCAAGCCGTTGAGCCGTTAACAAGCGTCATAAATTTTTATATCAATATGATTTTAGGAAGCGAGCTCGATAAAGAGCGTGAGTATGGGGGAGACTTATATTATAAAAAGGCCCAGGATTTTGCGGCCCTTGGTAAATTTGTTCGCACAGATTTCATTCTCGGCTGGACCGAGCGTAATAAGTTAATTAAGAATGTTTTTACCGAACCGTTTCGAAAATTTCGCAAGATGAAAGATTATTACTTTTACGGGCTTTTCGTTCGTCGGCAAAAACTGGATGAAACCCGCAAGAACATCAGAACTGCCCTGGATATGCTTGGAGGTGTTTTAAAAGAAAATGCAGAACTGGAAGAACCTAAACAATTTTTAAATGCCCATTATTTAGAAATTATCGATATTTTCAAAGATGATAGATATGGCGAAGATGTATTCAAAAAATTAATCGAACTTGACCCGGAACACAAGGAGCTGTATGAGGAGTACATTAGTGATTCTTGACTAAAATAGGGAAAAAGAGGAAATTAGTCAAGTAATTTAAGTCTCTATTTTTTCACCGGCGCTTCAATTAAGTAACTTCCCTCTACCACTTTAAATCCATCCTTATTTATGTAAGCAACCATCGGCTTCTTGTTTTTGCTACCCCGGATGGACGCACACCCGACCTCTCCATTTTTGTTAACCGCAACAAACTTATCATTGAAATCTACATTTTCAGGACCGCCGTTAATATCGATGATTCGTTGACAAATGGCTTCACAGGCGGCTTGCGGTGACAGGCCGCTGCGCATTCTTTCAACCACATAAAAACTTCCACAGGTTCGAATGACCTCTTCGCCGCGCCCGGTGGCGCCGGCGGCGCCGACTTCATTGTCGACATACAGCCCGGCGCCGATAATCGGCGAGTCTCCAATCCTGCCGGGGATCTTCCATGACAAGCCGCTGGTTGTAGTAATGCCGGCAATATTGCCCTCATCGTCAATTCCTAAAACATTTATGGTGCCGGTGGTTCGTTCTTGCTTCTTTTTATATTTACCGTCTGCCGGTGGGAACCAATCATCTTTATCACTCAAATTTTCTTTCCATTTCAGCCAGCGAATCCGCGCTTTTTCGGTCAGGAGGTTCTCTTCTTTAAAACCGTGCATTTTAGCAAATCTCAAGGCGCCTGTTCCAACCAAATGGATGTGGTCAGTTCGTTCCATGACTAAACGTGCGACTGAGGCGGGTGTTTTTATATTTTCCAAGGCCGCTACCGAGCCGCAATTGTGATTGGGTCCGTACATGATGGATGCATCCAATTGTACGACGCCTTCTTCATTGGGCAGCCCGCCGTAACCAACTGAAGAATCTTCGGGGTCTAGCTCCACTACATTCGCACCTTTTTCTACCGCGTCCAATATGCTGCCTGTATGCTGCAACGTATCCCATGCCGGGTTTAGTACTTTCTTGCCCCATTCTTCACTCCGACTGCAGAGCAATACGGGTAACTTGCTGGCGGCCTTTCTGCGCGGGATAATAATTTCGGGAAATTTTCCGAGGAAAGGAAAAGTAAGTCCGACGCCTGCGGCTTTCTTTAAAAATTTTCTGCGATTTAGAGCTTTTGACATGGCACCCTCCTGAAAGAATTCGAAAAGACTAATCTTTATCTTGGTAAATTTTCACAATAGCCTCACCATTTTCTCTGATATAACCTCGATACATACCAGCGGTGTTAAATGGCATCGCGATGTTTCCGTCTTTATCGATCGCAATGATTCCACCTGTTCCTCCGAGTTCCTCTAACTTTTTCATGATCACCGTGTTTGCTGCCTCTTTCAATGATTTGCCCTGGTAGGCCATTAATGCATGTATATCATAAGCTACCAACAGACGCATGAAGTATTCGCCATGTCCGGTTCCCGAAACCGCGCACGTTTGGTTGTTTGCGTAAGTTCCGGCGCCGATAATCGGCGAATCGCCGACCCGGCCAAACATTTTGTTGGTCATGCCACCGGTGGAGGTTCCCGCGGCTAAATTACCCTCTTTGTCCAAAGCCGCGGCTCCAACCGTACCTTCTTCTTTGTCAGTCAGTTTTATGTTTTCTTTTTTTGGACCCATCGTCGTTTTTTTTACCGCAGCGTTTTTACGCTTTTGCAGGCTTTTCCACCTTTTTTCGGTGTAGAAATAATATTGCGAGACCCGCTCGAGGTGGTGTTGAACCGCGAATTCTTCAGCTCCGTCGCCCACCATCATCACATGTGGAGATTTTTCTAAAACCAGGCGCGCAAGAGCGATGGGATTCTTGACATGCTTCACACCGGCAACCGCGCCTGCTTGTAAAGTCTTGCCGTCCATAATCGAGGCATCAAGCTCATGCGTTCCGTCGCCGGTAAAAACAGCACCCTTGCCGGCATTAAAAAGCGGCGAATTCTCCAGAATTTTAAGAGTGGCTTCCACAGCATCCATGCTGCTGCCATTATTTTCAAGAATAGCGTAGCCGGTTTGGAGAGCTTCTTTAAGTTTAACTTGATAGGCTTGTTCGAGTTCGGGGGTCATATTTTTCTTTAATATTGTACCCGCCCCGCCGTGAATAACCATACCGAAAACTGAATTTGTTTTCTGAGCATGTGCCTGATTACCGTGAGAGAGAAGAGTCAGGCAGAGAAGTGTCAGAATTATTGACCCGAAAAATTTAGAATTTAAAGCCATTTTATTCCTCACCAGTTCTTTGATAATGATTTCTCCATAAATTTCCGATAAATAGTAGAGTTGCTGGAGAACTTCGAATTCAATTGCTGAAAAGATTGTTTGCTAAGAGTAAGAAAAACAGAGAATATTAAAACAGGCAGTAATGTTTAAAAGAATATACCAATAAAAACCATTTGTGTCAATATTCAGGAACAATTTTTTGTTGGATTTGTTCGAAAGTTATGGTATATTAAGAGCCTTATAAATTATGGAGATAGATGGTTGGATGTTGATGAATTGGGTTAAAAGATCAGTCGTTGTTTTATTATTCATCTTGAATTTTTGCGTAATAATTCCGGCGCTTTTATTTTCTCAGGCTGTTAAGGAAAACGGTGAGAATACGGATTACAACCCCAGGGCTGCCGAGCTTGTCATTCAAGGAGCCATTTTTGATTTAAATAACGAATTTAGTAAGGCGCTTATTGCTTATACTGAAGCCTTTATTTATGCCCCCGACTCACCTTCCATTTGCAATTCTATTGCCAAGGATTATGTTTTTCTCGGTAAATTGGAAACTGCCCTTCAAATGCTGCAACGGAGTTTGAAAATTAGTCCGACTTACCTGGAAACGCACCAATTGCTGGCAAGAATTTATCAGGGACAAAGCAAAGTCGAGCTTGCCGGAGAGGAGTATCTGGAAATTCTTAGACTCGATCCGGAAAATGTCGACGCTCACTTCAATTTGGCAAGTGTTTATTTAAGCCAAAACAAAACCAAGAAGGCAACTGAACTCTATGATAATTTGCTGAATCTGGGACTAGCCACTCGGGAAAGTCATTTCCAGTTAGGTAACTTATATTTTCAGCAAAAAGAGTATCAGCAGGCCCAAAGAGTTTTTGAACAGTATATAACCACTTACCCGGAAGATGAAGGAGGGTATTTGGCAATTGGGACAGTTTTGACTGCAAAAAAAGATACCACTGCGACAATTAAATGGTATGAAAAAATATATCAAGAAAATCACCATTTTACCGGCATAAGGGATGAATTGGCGCAAACACTCATTGCAATAAAAGATTGGGATCGAGCCATAACGTTGTATGAAGATTTATCCGGTGAAGACTCAACGGATGTAGCTGTTAAGATTCGACTGGGTGACTTGTATTTTGCGAAAGGAGACACTGCCGAGGCTTTGTCGATTTATACAAATTTGACCGAAACATATCCAAATGAATGGCGGGGCTTTTTTAAATTAGGACAAGTTTATTTTAGCGACGGAAAATTTTCCGAGAGTATACCTTATTTTGAAAAAACCATCGAGTTAAACGACCGGCTTCCGGATGCATGGTTTCGTCTCGGTTTCGTGTATCAGCAGAAGCGTGAATTGGAAAAAGCTGAAGAGAATTATCGAAGAGCGCAAGCCCTGGCTCCGGATTTTCCGCACACCAATCGAGTCCTCGGTAACCTGCTTTTTCAAAGAAAGAACTATGATGAGGCGGTGCAATTTCTGCTCAAATCTTTGCAAAACGATCCTGATAACGTAGTAACCCTTGGCGTGTTAAGCGCGGCTTATGATGATCTTGGCGAAAGCAAGAAAAGTGCTGAGTTTTATGAAAAGACGATTGAAATCACACCTGATAATCCTCGTATTTTAAACGATTACACCTTTTTGGGTAATTTGCTCTTCCAGGAACAGAAGTTTGATCAAGCTGTTAAGTTTCTGCTCATCGCCTTGGAAAAAGATCCAGAGAATGCGGTGATTATGGGAGTTTTAGGAGCATCTTTCGATGAGCTCGATGAAAAAGAAAAAAGCGCCGAGTACTATGAAAAAGCATTGAAAATTCAACCGGATAACGCAATTCTGTTAAACAATTATGGCTACAGCCTGAGTGTTCATGGCGAACGCCTGGAGGAAGCACTTGAGATGGTCAGCAGAGCTTTGGAGGCTGACCCGGAAAACGGCTCCTTTTTAGACACCATCGGCTGGGTTTATTATAAATTAGGTAATTACGACAAAGCCCTTGAGTATATTAAAAAATCAGTGGCCATCCGAAACAGTTCTGCGGAGGTTTTGGAACACCTTGGCGATGTGTATGAGAAACTGGGACAGATGGACCTGGCTGTAAAAAACTGGCAGAAGGCGAAAGCGTTGGACCCCGACCGCGAAAGTTTGACGACCAGATTGCAGGATAACTAAGCTGAATAATTCATAAACCGCAGAGATACAGAGACGAAAGTATTGAAACAGCAAGAAATCAAACTCATTTTTTTTCAGCTATTTCAGTTTACTCTGTTTGAAAACAAAGCTTCGTATATCTTATATATTCTTCACATCTTAGCGCCTCTGCGGTGAAAATTTATGAATACCCCAGATTAACTAAATGAAGTTTACATTTTTGAAGATAAAATTCCTGCACCGATTTTATCTGTCTGATTTTTTCTTTGTCATTTTCTGCTCCACATCTTTGTTTCTCAACTGTGCAACTACTTCGAAAATTCCTAATTTATCAAACTTTTCCCCTGAGGTTCTGCAATCAAGGGTAGCCCGAAATCTCCAGAACTTGCAAAGTTTTGAAGGAAAAGCCCGCGTTATTATAGAACTTCCCGGAAAAGGCTACAATGGTTTTGCTAACATTTTCATGAAATTACCGGATTCGGTTTATGTGAAAACAGAGGCAATCCTTGGCATCGATATCGGTGGATTGTTCCTGGATCAACGTTTTTTTGCAGCTTATGCGCCACGAGATAACATCCTCTATTATGGTGAGGCCGAATCTTTAGATCTTCGGGATTTTTTGGAAATTGAAATAGACACAGACGAACTGTTTGAAGTTTTCACCGGCCTGAATCAAATCGTGGTTAACGACACATCAAAACTAGTCTTCGCCGGCGGAAAATTTGTCATTACCACTCAATTAAACCAGCAATCTTTAATTTATGAGGTTGATCCTGATAAGTATATTGTCACCAAAAGCCGACTGGTGGACGCCGAGGGGAAAACCATTCTGCTAAAGGAATACCGGCGGCTTCGAAAAATCAAAGGGCTGGTGCTGCCACAAATCATTAAACTAACCCGGCCCCAGGCACGGGAGCGAATTACAGTCTATTACACCAGCCAGAAGGTAAATAAGAAAATCGCTGCGGAAAAGTTTAAAATAAAACCGGCAAAAAATGCTAAGAGGGTTTATTGGGGCGATAGAAAGCGGCCGGTAATTGATAGAGATTTGCAGAAGGCCAACCCTAATTAAAACTGTTTGATGGGAAAAAACGGTGTCAAAATTTCTGTCGTTGTGCCTCTTTTCAATGAAGAAGAGTCATTGGTTGAACTTTACGAACAACTTTCAAAAGCAGTTTGTTCGCTGGAGAAGCCAATTGAATTTCTGTTCGTCGATGATGGTTCAACGGACGGTTCAATGCAAGTATTGACCGAGCTGCACAAGAAAGATCCGCAAGTTCGGGTTGTGCAGTTTCGCAGAAATTACGGCAAGTCGGCTGCGCTGGGGTTAGGCTTCAAAGAGGCCCGCGGAGAATTGATAGTCACACTTGACGCCGATTTGCAGGATGAGCCTCATGAAATTCCCAAGTTAGTTAAAAAACTTGAGGAAGGATTTGACCTGGTTTCAGGATGGAAAAAAATCCGTAACGATCCATTTATCAAAAAAAACACCTCGAAGTTATTCAATTTTGTGACCCGGAAAATGACCGGTCTCCGAATCCATGACATGAACTGTGGATTAAAAGTCTATCGCCGGGAAGTCACCGACACTGTAAATGTATATGGGCAACTGCACCGCTTTTTGCCTGTTTTGGCCCAGTGGCAGGGATTTAAAGTGGGTGAGGTTGTGGTAAAACACAGCCCGAGAAAATACGGTAAAACGAAGTTTGGCGCGTCACGTTTTATTGCCGGTTTTCTTGATTTGGTGACCGTTTTATTTATTACCCGCTATACCAAAAGACCGCTACATCTGTTTGGACTCATCGGTCTGAGTTCGTTTATTGTTGGCGTTGGTATTAGCGGATATCTGGCGGTAGAGCGCCTGTTTTTAGGGCAGTACTTGTCCGACCGCCCCCTTCTTTTTTTGGGAATCCTGGCAATTGTTGTTGGAGTACAGTTTGTCTCTATCGGTCTTTTGGGAGAGATGATTACGGAGAGTCGAAAAGACAATACAGACTATTCAATCAAGAAAACTCTGGGCTGAAGTCACTGCGTTAAAGCAGCAGCAGCCTGTTTTCAAAAAATCAATCAACCTGAATAACTCTTAAACCGCGGAGTCACAGAGACGGAAGTATTGAAAAGTAAGAAATTAAATTTATTTTTTTTCAGCTATTTCAGTAGACTTTGTTTGAAAACAAAACTTCGGATACCTTATATATTCTTGGCGTCTTAACGGTGAAAACTTAGAATAATCCGGATTAATAAATCAAGTTATTTTCTGGGTCAATCCTAATTCAAATAGTGCTTTAATTTAAAACCAAATTTTTCAGCATGACAAAAGTAGAAATTAAAAGCGAATACTACCAGAAAATCGAAAAAATTATCGCGCAATCGAGCCAGTTTCAGACTGTATCTGAGTATATCAATTTTGTTTTAAACGAAATGTTGTTCGGTGATACTGGTTCGAGAGGGACAACAAGAGAAGAAGACCTCATTAAAAAACGGCTGCAAGAGCTGGGATATATAAATGCACCGTAGTCGATCCAATATTATTTTAATAACCGTCGATTCTTTGCGTGTAGATCATCTGGGTTGCCACGGCTATAACAAACCGACCTCCCCAAACCTCGATCAATTTGCGCGGGAAAATTCATTTTTTCGCAATGCCTTTTCGGACGGCCCCAACACACCCCACGCATTTCCGGCTATTATGGCGTCGCAAAATTCGCTGATGTCGAGCAAGTTGGGCTTGTTTGATGCGCCGGTTACTTTAGCCGAAGTTTTAAAGTCCGCCGGATACACAACCCTGGGTTTCAATGCCGCAAACCCCTATGTATCACGGTCCTTTCATTATGACCGAGGCTTTGATGAATTCAATGACTATCTTGATTTTGCAGTTCCAACCGAAAGCTCTAAACAAGACAACGGGAATGGCCAACTTGAAAACGCGATCGATGTGCCTGAGCTGGATTTAAATCGCTACTTACTCTCAGATGAGGTTGTGCATTCAAAAGCGTGCCTTGAGAAGAAAATTAATTCAGACTGCTTCGATGCGATCGATAGTGTTTCTGGCGGGCCTTTCTTTCTCTGGGTTCATTATATGGATACCCATTTTCCATATTTGCCTCAAATGCCGGCACAACTTGAATTAGGCGTTGAACCGATTGCAAAACAGGAAAATTTCAAACTCAATACGCGGGTCAGAGAGAATATGTCTTTATCTTCCGAGATGCTTTCCGGTGTCATCCAACTATACGATGCCGCTGTCCGCCAGCTCGATTCTAAAATAGGGGAGCTGTTCTCTTTTTTAAAGAAACGAAATCTTTTTGAATCTGCAATGATTGTTTTCACTGCTGATCATGGTGAGGAATTTAAAGATCATGGTGATTTGCAGCATAAGTCAAAACTGTATGACGAGTTGATTCATGTGCCTTTTCTTGTCAAAAAACCTCATCAGCAAAACAGTGAGGTACATGAAGAATTAGTTAGTTTGATGCAGTTAGCACCGACTATCCTTTCCTCAATTGGAATGGAGAATGTGTTTGAAGCAAGCGGAATCTTCGATAGCATTTCTGCGGCCTCAAACTTTCGTCATTCTCAAGTTTTTTCGGGTGCGAGTTATTGCGGGGACAATGCAACGCCGGTGGACCGGAATCTATTCAATATCGACGTTCTGCCCAAAATTTACTCCTGCAGGGAGGATCACTGGAAATTAATCATGGATCTTGGGAATGATCAGAAAATGCTTTTTAATTTGATTGTGGATCCCTTTGAGACGCAAAACCTTTATCAAGAGCAGAAAAGCTCAGCTGTACGACTCGAGCAAGAATTGCTTGAATATATTTCAAACATAGAAAAGAGCTGTTTGAAATCGAAGATCGCCAAAGTCCGCAAAAAAATGTTATACCAACTTCAGCAACCTCATGCCATACGACTTCCATCTTGATCCCGAGAAAAAATGGCGACAGCAATATCTCACCAGCAAGAATCACATTCTACCGTTTATTTTGGAAATTGTGAATTTACCCCCGGATGCTCAGATTCTGGAAATTGGCTGCGGCGAAGGCGGGGTCCTGAAAGCTTTCATTGAAGGTGGTTTTACCTGCTATGGCATTGATCTCTCACCTTCACGTATCGAAAATGCCAAGAAAATTTTCAAAGAAGAAGTTCGGAAAAAGTTGGTTACGTTCTACGCTTTCGATATTCACCACGATCAGCACTTCGAGCACCTTTTTAATAAAATAGATTTGGTTATCTTAAAGGATGCGATTGAGCACATTTATGATCAAGAAAGATTTCTAACCGCCCTTCACAAGTTTGTCAAACCGGGAGGGACTGTGTTTTTATCTTTCCCACCCTGGCATAACCCCTTTGGTGGGCATCAACAAATAACCACCTCGGTTTTGAGATACGTGCCTTGGTTTCATATTCTGCCGCGCAGTTTTTACCAAAGTATTCTAAAGTTATTTGGAGAGTCAGGGGAAAGCATTCAAGAACTATTGGAAATATATGACACCCGTTTATCTGTTAGGAAATTTGAAAAGATTCTTTCTCTAACTAGATGGGAAGTCCGCAAAAGGCAGTTTTTTTTGGTAAACCCAGGGTATGAAGTAAAGTTTGGATTAAAACCTCGAAAACAAATTGACTTCATCAGTCGTATTCATGAGCTAAGAGACTTTATTTCTACGGCTGTTTATTATGTTGTGAGCTAAAGTTTACCCAGATTAAGAGATCGCCATAAAATGCCGATATTTTAAGAAAGACTCGATCCATGACAGCTTTTAAATAATCTCGAAATGATAAGAATAATTCAATACATCATTGCTTCTATTTTGTTAGTGACCGGAAGACCTGAGTTTGGCGATCGGTTAGACCTGGGGCTAATCAGCAATGACTTACTCAACGAGGCCTCAGGGCTTGCAGCCAGTCGCAGAAACCCTAATATTCTATGGACTCATAATGATTCCGGCGATGAGAACCGGCTCTTTGCCATCGATGCAAATGGTAAACACCTTGGCACATTTTTAATTGAAGGTGTTGAAGCTCGCGATTGGGAAGATGTAGCTGTGGGACCGGGCCCAATAAAAGGTCGGCAATATTTGTATATAGGTGATATAGGAGACAACCTCTCAAAATTCGATATTAAATATATTTATCGGGTTGCGGAACCTGAGGTGCTTCGAAATCAACCGCCTGTTGAAGCAACACTGAGTGAGGTGGAAACAATTGCCTTTCAATTTCCCGACGGCAAAAGGGATGCTGAGACCCTCATGGTTGACCCACTGACGAAGGATATCTACATTGTGTCCAAGCGTGAAAGTAAGGTCCGGGTTTATCGTGCGCCATATCCGCAATCAACAACGGAGACGATTACCCTGGAATATGTAGCGTCGCTTAACTTAAACAATGTCGTCAGTGGCGATATTTCACCGTCAGGCAATGAGGTTGTTATTAAAACCTACAGTGCGATTTACTATTGGCGCAAACCCCCTGATGAAAAATGGGTGAAAATGTTCAAGAAAGATCCTGTCCGTGTTCCTTATGTTCCGGAACCGCAAGGAGAGGCTGTTTGCTGGCGGGCCGATGGGCTCGGGTATTACACGATTAGCGAAGAGCCGGGGGGCATACCTTCACATCTTTATTTCTATCCACGTTTAAATGAAGGTTCCCTGGGGCAAGGCAAGTCAACCCAATCCTTCCGCCCAACACAAGTTTTCTGAGTCTACATTTTTTCGAGCGGGCAACCCGCGTTTATTTCCTCTCAATATCAGAAAAAAATATCAGTTGACATTCATTTCGTTTTGCGGGATATTAATTCGATCATTTTGTTAGGTAGTAATTTTCTTATGTCTAAAATCTGTAAAAAGGTTCTCGTCATAACTTACTATTTTCCTCCTTCGGGGGGAGCCGGGGTTCAACGAACTTTGAAATTCGTCAAGTATTTGCGGGAGTTTGGCTGGGAACCAGTCGTACTAACCGCAAAAAATGCGGACTATCCCGCGTATGATGAGTCGTTACTTTCTGAAATTCCTGAGGGAATTAAAGTGTACCGCTCGCGCATTTTTGAACCGTATCGTTTGTACCGAAAATTCACCAGCCGCAAAGCAGAAGAGTCGACGGATATTGCCACGCTTTCGCTGGGTCAGAAAAGCAAACAAAAATTGAGCGAACGCTTGTCTGAGTGGATCCGAGCGACTTTTTTTATCCCGGACGCCCGTATCGGTTGGCTCTTTTTTGCTTATTTGAAAGGCAAAAGAATTCTAAAGAAAGAGAATGTGCGAATTATTTATTCTTCGGCACCGCCTTACACAACCCACCTAATTGGCAAGATGCTGCACCGCACCAGTAAATTGCCGTGGGTGGTTGATTTCCGCGATTCCTGGATCGGCTGGGTTTCAACGCCGCAGTGGCGTCCCAAGTTGTCGCTGGCAATTGAAATGCAAATGGAGGCCTCGGTCCTTCGTCACGCTGATCGAATTTTAACCGTCACGCGCGGTATTAAAGAAGATTTACTAAGCAGGCACCCTGAGTTTCGAAGCCAGGTCTGGCACCTTTTACCGAACGGTTTTGATGCCGCGGATTTTGATTCGATTCAGCCCAAGAAAAAAGATGGAGTTTTAACCATCACCTACTCCGGCTCTCTGTATGGTCCTCGCAACCCGGAATCTCTCCTGCGCGCCCTGGAGTTACTCCAAGTGGAGGATCCGGAGATTACCAACAAAGTACGGATCCGCATAGTTGGCAGGGTAGGGGAAAGTGTTATTAGTGATATTCAGGTTTCCCCTGTAAAAGACAGCTTTGAAATTGTGGGTTATCTTCCCCATAAAGAAAGTCTTGAATATCTTCTGAGTGCGGATCTTTTATTGCTGATTGTAGACAACGCCCGGGTGAGTCATCTCATTATTCCCGGGAAGGTTTACGAATATATTGGTACAGGTCTGCCAATTCTGGCGTTGGCTCCTGAAGGTGAAACGGCAGAGTTGATTCGATCAAATGATCTAGGCTATGTTTTTGACCCAAAGGATGTTTCTTCATTAAGAGAAACCCTTTCTAAGTTAATAACTACTAAAGGAAATAGTCAAAACTTGGTTAAGAAAAACCAGGCTTTTCAAAAGAAGTGTGAACGGAGGGAGCATACCAGGGAATTAGCGCGGATTTTTGATGAGTTGGTTTAATACAATTTATATTTCTGGGAGATTTTTAGCTACTAAGTTGCCTGTAAAATTTACGCGCTACGATGCTTATGCAACTATGATTTAAATAATAATACCCTAGTTTCTCTCCCGTTTACTTATTTTGTTTGGTGTAAAAGGCTAATCAGTTTTAACTTGAGGAGGGCACACCATGAAGCGCAACTCATTCATCTTAATATTCCTTTTTATATCGTTTTTTAGCCACATCAATGTGAACGCCCTCTCAGCACAGACATTCACTCGCATCACCACAGGCAGTATTGCTACGGATGCTGGCCTATCCAAAGCCGCGACCTGGAGCGATTATAACAACGACGGCAATGTGGACTTGTTTGTGCCGAATACTATCTTCGAAGATAATTTCCTCTACTTGAACAACGGTGACGGTTCCTTCACTAAAATCTTGTCAAGCACGATTGTCAATGATGGTGGTAATGCACAGACTGCAAATTCGGAAACCGCAACCTGGGGCGATTTTGATAATGACGGTGATCTTGACGTGTTCATCTCGTATAACGGTCCAAACAACCAATTACATCGGAATAATGGTGATGGTACCTTCACAAAGATCACTTCGGGTAGTATCGTCAATGATGGGGGTGGTTCACGGGCGACTGCCTCGGGTGATTATAATAATGATGGCTTTCTCGATGTTTTTGTAGCCAATCGTTTCGGGGAAAACAATTTCCTTTATAAAAACAACGGAGATGGTTCGTTCACAAAAATCATTTCAGGTCCTGTAGTTAATGATGGCGGTGACTCTCAGGGTTGTGCCTGGGCTGACTATGACAATGACGGTTTTTTGGACTTGTTAGTTACAAACGCATCAGATAACTTTTTATATAATAATAACGGTGATGGTACGTTTACCAAAATTACAACCAGTCCAATTCTTAATTATTTCGGTCCAGGCGGCAGTTGGGGGGATTATAATAATGACGGATTTCTAGATTTATTTATAACGAACAGCCAGCAGAACGAACCGAACGCCCTTTTCAAGAATAATGGTGATGGGACATTTACCAGAATTACTGAGGGCTCGATTGTAAACGATCTTGGAATATCCAGGGGCTCGGCCTGGGGGGATCATGATAATGATGGAGATCTGGATTTGGTCGTGGCAAATGGCGTTCTTGTTGCGAGTGAAAATAACTTCTTGTATTCAAACAATGGAGACGGAACTTTCACCAAGATTCTTTCAGGACCGGTCGTTAACGATGGTGGTCTGTCCCTTTCCGTAGGTTGGGCCGACTACGATAATGATGGAGATCTGGATTTGTTTGTAGGCAATACCAGTGAAGTCAATTTCTTATATAAGAACAATGGTAACCAAAATAATTGGCTCAACCTAAAATTGATTGGGACCAGTTCGAACACCGCTGCAATTGGTGCGAAAGTTCGGGTAAAGGCACTGATTGACGGAACTGAGACTTGGCAAATGCGAGAAATTTCCGGGCAGACCGGGCGAGGCGGCCAAAATAGCCTTAATGCTGAGTTTGGCTTACGCGATGCCTCGGTTATAGACGCGATCAAGGTCGAATGGCCATCCGGAATCGTACAGAATCTTGTAAATATTCCCGTGAATCAATTTCTTACCATTACTGAAGAGAAAGTAGCCTGCGATCCATTTGATTGCCCGGACGCGGCAGTTTTCCCGACAAATGAAACCGGCGTTCTGGGCGAACGGATTACGGGTTTGACCGGCGAGGTGGTTTACATCGATATTCGTTTGAAAGAGAACCCAAATAAAATCGATGCTTTTGGATTTACCGTCCAGGTGGAACCCACCCATTTGGCTTTTATAGAGTTTCTTCCAGGGGAGCTTACCAGCGGGTTTAAATTCCTCAATGCGCAAGAGTCTTCGGCGGGTTCAGGAGAAATCATTTGCGGCGGCGCCAACCCCGATCCCATCCCGCCAGCCTCTTCCGGCAGTCTTTTTCGGTTAGGTTTTAGAGTGATAGGCGGTTCCGGGGATTCCAGTATTGTCACAATTACAAGCTTGACTGATGATGTTGCCGGATTTTCCGCCTGTTGTAACATCGTTAAATTTAGAGGATGCAAAAATGACGGGGACGTTGACAGCAATGGAGTTTTGACCCCGGCAGACGCCTTATGTGCTTTCAAAATTTTTCTGAATCATCAAATTTTGCCTGCTGAGTGCGGTACATCAGGTTTCGATTGCGAATTGACAGCTGCCGATCCGAATTGCGATGGACAGGTTACTCCCGGCGATGCTCTGAAAATATTTAAGGGCTATTTTAATCAGCAGCAACCGCAACATTGTTTTGCTCGGAGCAAAGTGGCTTACCAGCTGTATCAAATTTCTCTTAACCAAGCAACTATTGTATCCCGAAAGAATAACCAAGATACTGATTTAGTTAAAGTTTCCTTTTTTATTGATAATCCGGAGGGAATAGAAGCATTTGGTCTAAGCTTGAGTTATCCCAAAGATAAGCTTGAGTTTGTGGTAGTCGAAGCCACAGAGTTGACGGGGAATTGGCTTCAATTGGGTGGTAGTTCTGAAATACCGGGCGAAATCATAGTAGGCGGCTTTAATACGGAGCCTCTGATGGGCGGAGCTTCCGGTGAGTTGTTCCAGGTTATTTTTAAATCAAGGGACAGATCCTTGTCAACTATAGATTTTGAAATTACAGAACTCGTTGATGATCTAAAAGATGCCCTGATAGAAAGCACCTCTTTAGAACTGGTTGCAGTACCCAATCAATTCAGTCTTTATCAAAACTATCCCAACCCGTTTAACCCGGAAACCAGTATCAGTTTTGACATTCCAACTATGGATAAGCAAAAAATACAAACGACAATTTCTATTTTCAATGTGTCCGGTCAATTGGTGAGGATATTAATGAAGGAGGCGAAAACCCCGGGTTCCTATCAGATTAAATGGGATGGTAGAGATAAACGTGGGTTAAAAGTGCCCTCAGGTTTATATCTATATTCGATCAGAGCTGATAAATTTGAGATAACAAAGAAGATGCTGTTGCTAAAATAATTCTGAAAAAGCATGTTAAATATGTTAAATGCAAGATGAAAGAATATCACATATACTTGATCTCAAGGATTTTGGTTCGCTAAAGGAAATACATGATAAGTAATAGAGGCCAACATCGTTATAACTAATAAGGTTTTTCGAAAGAAGTTTGAGCGGAAGGAACACACCAGGGAAATGCCCTCGAATTTGATGGAGAAAATAATTTTGCTGAAATCCGCACTCTTCTATGTTCAACTCAAATGTTGAAACAACTAGTTTCTGGTTTTTTAAGAGCAAGGACTCAATCGAAGATACCCTGAAAAAACCGATATAGAGGGTTAGTTGGAAGGTCCTTTGATACTGGATTGGATAGAGTTTTTTCTTTTACAATTTCGAATCAAATACCACCATTTACATTATATTTAAAAGTTGGTAATGGTTCGGGCAGTTTACCCACTGCTATAACGGAAAATCTATCATGCCCTTTCAATGGTATCATGCGGTGGGTGCCATAGGTTCAAATAATCACAATTTATCCCAATGGTAGTTTAGTATCCTCACTTTAATTTACAGGAAATATTGTTCAAACCAACTCACCTATTGTTCTTGGTAAAGCATCGGTTGCCAGAGACCCAACCCGCTATTTAACGGTAAGAGCGACGAATTTTATCATACAAATTGTGTTTTAGGAGAGGAGGAGGTTCAGGCGTGTTACCAGATCGCGCGTCCATAATTGAACAAAAATACCTTAAGCAACCCCCCTCTACAAGCGGCCTTTTTGATAGATATGTTCGTCGTACTGAAGTCATACAGAAAATTAAGTAAGCCCTCCAAAAGTAACCACGTAACATATGAAAGGATTCAAGTCCGATTCATGTTTATAGTGCGGCCCAGCAATCGTTTTGTGTTTTGTGAGGCTTTCACACACCTTATTACGGGCAGACGGTTACCGTTTATGAAAACAAAGAGCTGGAACAGGCAATTTCAGAATTTGTCAATTACTACAACAACAACAAAGGTTATCACGAATCTCTGAACAATTTGACACCGGTCGATGTCTTTCAGGGTCGTTCTAAGGAAATTATTTCCACCAGGGAAATTATCAAAGAGCAAACATTACAGCTAAGGGAATATCAGAATCTTAAAAAACCAATCAGAAAGTTATTACTTGACTTTGAGGAATGTCTCTCTTAATTTGCCATACTATTTGTCCAACTTGAACTTGTTTTGACGACATACAAGACCTTTACACTTTTTTACACGATATTAATTCTTACAGACTGTTCCGTCTTGCAAGAGGGAAGGAAAAACCCTCTAGATTATTGGAAATAAAGGATATAACAAATCTACCTCAACATGACAATCTATTCTGCTTCTTGCCAACATTTTAAGAAGCTGCCAAGCCTGATTGTTTACTAGAAGAGACGCCTAATAAAGCACTGCACCTAACCGCTATGCTATACTCTCTGGAACACAACAGGTGTCTTGGCCGTTCTTCATCGAATCCAAATGGGATTATTAAAGGCCTTTCTAAAATTATGAAAATTGCGATTATCAGCCCGGACTATCCCTCGAAATCCTACAGTTCGTTTTCATTCGTCCATGCACGGGCAAAATTGTATAAGAAAAAACAGAACAAAGTTGAAGTTTTTATTTTGGATGACCATGATCTGACTTACGATTTCGAACGAGTTGGCTTACGAAGCCTGTTTGACAAAAACGCAAAAAATACTTGGTCTAATTGAAGGGAACTATCGAACAGTGGACATTCATAGAGAGAAAGGCCCTAAAAAAATACTAATACTTGGCTGTATACATTCCGGTACGAGTCTGTTAACGTCTTTAATTGGGGGCCATCCAAATATTGGGATGTTATTTGAAGATCTGAATAATAATGAAGATAAAATTTATGGAAAAGATTTTGTTGGAAATAAACTTATACTCTGGCATCAAATTAGATATAAGCAAAGGGCAAACAGAGTCACACATATTCTAAACAGAGTTCTTAATCTATTTAGGAAAAGCCAGATTAAGATATTCCCATCTTCTAGGAAATCTATCTTGGATTATGTAAAAGAGAAGGCTTTTATCATTACGATAACGCGAAATGAATCTGAAACGAGAGAGAGCATGCGTAAAAGAATGAAATGGCTAAAAAATGAAAGACTAAAAGAATTCTACTGTGAAGTCGTCTATCGACAATCCTACAAGCTGATTGACAAGATTTCAATGTCTGGTTATTCAAATTTTATGACTATCAAACTTGAGGATTTAAGGAATGAACCTGAGAAGGTCCTAAAAAATATATGTCGGGCACTCGGAGTCGTCTATGACAAAAGGATGCTCGACGGTGTAAATAAAAATTGGAGATATTCAGAATATAAAGGAATACAAAAGTAGTCTTAGCGCGAACTAAGGAAATTTTGTATCTTTTAGACAAACGTGATGAACTACGTCGAGAGCTCCAATCTAGAATCGGAACTTAAGACTGTCAGCAAAACACACTCATTACTATTGGTTTTAATTGCATTGTATTTTGTAATTGGTTTGGATTTAGGCCTCTGCGGGGTGTAATTTACGCCAAAGTCATCACTAGCAGAGCCCTGCATTCATTTTGTACCTTTTTGTATTCTCGAACAATTTGGATTGCATTATTTTCACAAGGATGGTGCGCGTTCGCTACGTTTCGGTTTCCAACTGATGTTTAATGCTAACAGCAAAGTTTAGTACATTATTTTGAAAGAATCGCAACTACTCGCGTCGTTAAGTCTTTGCTTAAAAAAGAATGTTTTAATGAAGTTCTTACTTTTTATCATCCGCCGGCGAGCTAATCACTCTGAAATCGAACTTTCTGATAATATCCCAAAACTCCTTAAATGTGATACAAATTAATTTCTGAACATGTTCAAGAACTGAGAGTTTTCCGAATCTTGGTTTCGGGTTGATTCGTTTTATCACATTGATCAGTGTTTCAAATGAAAAAACAACTGACACCAGGGAATACAGGGTCGTATAAATGTGACACGTCCCAACTCGCCAGGCCGGAAACTTCAAACAAATTTTACTAATTGGTTTAATAAAACTCGCGTGCATTCCTCAAGTATCCTTAATTAATACATGTCTTAATATGCTCTACACCATCATTAAAAAAACAGGGAATATTTAAGAAAACGTAGCCACATAAGTATATGAAAGAATTTAAATCCGATTCATGTTTAAAGTGCGGAACAGCCACCAATCATTTTGTGTTTTGTGAGGATTGTACGCCTCATTATGGGCAGGCCGTCACCGTGTATGAAAATAATTTGAAAAAATATTTAACCCTTTTCATTGGCAGTATTCCGTTTTTTAGTGTGATTGCTTCGCGGCTCAGCGGACATCTCCCTGTAAAATGGTGGATGGGTACTGACGCTCTAACGATGTGGGCGATGCCCCCGGGAAAGAGCAAGACTTTGGTTCTTCTGCATCGAATTAAAATGAGACTACTAAAGCCGCTGATTTTCCAGCACTGGGTCACCGGCCCGCGCCTGCTGGAAGATTTGGAAAAAAGTGGCACGCTCAAAATGGACGAAGTGTTGGTGGCATATTGGCCCGGTAAATACCACACAATCAGCGAAAAAAAACAGCACGATGGTTTTAATATTTTGTACTACGACCCTTTGGATACCGAATTTCAACGGTGGAAATACGGAATCGATATCATCGCGAAAATTAAAGAACAAGTTTCGGACGTTAACTGGATAAAAGCGGATGGGACTCAAGATATGAAGGAACTCTACACTATTACTGACTTGTATATTCGTCCAAGCCGACATGACGGCGAACCCAGGATAAATGTCGAATGTAAAGTAAACCGTATTCCGGTAATCTATTCGGAGGATGGTAATCCCAGCGTTGAACAGTTCGTCAAAGAGATCAATCTTATAAAAAAAAATCGCCACGACCCTAGCTTAAAGCAATAGGATATTTCTTGCCAACCAGCTTTAGAATTGTATGATCGAAGCCAACGACCAAAATGTGGAAGCGGAACTTAAAAACGTCAGCAAGAATACTTTCATCTACGGTATCGGTACTGTTGCGGTAAAAAGCGTCACCTTTTTTTTCATTCCCCTTTATACGCATTACCTCAGTGTTTTCGAAGTCGGTATTATTGTTCTTTTGGAGGTGCTGGAAGTGCTCTATATTGCAATTGCCCCACTGGGAATTTTTGGTGCCCTATGGCGCTTTTTCAATCCCGAGAAAAAGGCAGGGCGGGAGAAGGAGTTCATTTCAAGTAATATATTGTTTATCTTTGCAGTTAATGCAGTTTTCTGCACCATTTTGTTTTTCTGCGCTTCATTCATTTCTGAGGTCTATCTTTCAGCAAGTAATTTAACCGGCCTGGTTAGAGTT
>SMXC01000140.1 GCA_004356825.1 Caldithrix sp. | reverse complement strand
GCTACGCAATAAAGCAACCAAACGGCCGGTACCCAAGTCCCATAGTCCATTTGTAAAAGCCGCCGCTGCCAAACTAACAGGTGCCAGCTTGGATAAATCCTCAAAATGGACCGATTGCTATTTTATTTCACAGAACAGGCAAGGTGAAACCGAACTCCTGCGCAGGGCGACCCCGTGCCGATTTTCCTTAAGAAATATAATAATAAATCGGAACGAGGCGCCCGCAGCCCGCGCAGGCTCCCTTGCCCGTTTTTCAGGGCGAGGAGCCGGAGCGGCCTCTAAAAACAGTGTTAAAGTGTTCAGGTGCTAGGGTGTTAAAGAAACCCCTAAAAACAGTGTTAAAGTGTTCGGGTGCTAAAGTGTTAGAAAAACCCGGGAAAGAATACTCTAACACCCAAACACCCAAACACCCAAACACCCAAACACCCAAACACCTGAACACGTAAACACGTTAACACTCAAACACTCGGGGCAAAGCCCCGAACTTTCCTCTTGTAAATCATCTTTATAATTTGTATTTTTCGTCTCACTTTTGGCTGTACGGATCAACCTCGCGAGGAGCTCCGCAATCAAAGAATTAAAGACCCTCAGAAAATATCTTTCCCGCTATAAAAAACAGTATATCATCGGTGCATTCTTTGTGCTCTTTACCACCGGTTTTTCGATGCTGGGTCCATGGGTGCTCAAGTTTGCAATCGACCAACTAACGGCAGGAATCACCAGCCAACTTCTGTTAAAGTATGCCGGATTGCTGGTCGGGGTCGCCCTGATTGAGGGCATTTTCAGGTTTCTGATGCGGCAGACCATCATCGGGGTGTCGCGCAAGATCGAGTATAACCTCAGAAACGATTTCCTCAGTCATCTGCAGAAACTCCCCCAGTCTTTTTATCAACAATTTAAAACCGGCGATTTAATGGCGCGCGCTACTAATGACCTGGAGGCAGTGCGTCAGGTGGTGGGACCGGCGATCATGTATGCCTCGACCACGATTGTTTCGCTGGCGGCATTCGGAATTATGTGGCAGATCAATGTTGAGCTCACTCTGTTGGCGATGATTCCGTTTCCCATAATGGCGTTGATTGTCTGGTGGATGGCGCGCAAACTCCACAAGGCTTATGCAAAAATTCAGACGCAATATGCGGCAATTACTTCCAGAGTGCAGGAGAATCTTTCCGGCATTCGGGTGGTAAAGGCTTATGTCCAGGAGGCATCGGAGACGGAGAGTTTTAAAGAGCTGAACCGGGATTACATTAACCTGAATTTGAGTTTGGCAAAAATTCGCGGCTTCATGCAGGCGGCGATGACTTTTCTGGTTGGCATCGGCTCCCTGATCGTTCTCTGGTTTGGCGGTCGTCTGGTGATTTTAGATCAGATTTCACTGGGTGAGTTTGTGGCGTTCTCAGCTTACCTGGCAAATTTAACCTGGCCTATGATTGCACTCGGCTGGGTGATTAACCTGATTCAGCAGGGCGCAGCTTCGATGGGAAGAATGAATCGCATTTTTGAGGTTGAACCGGATATTAAAAATGACCAGCGCACGGATTCGACGATAGAAAAAATCGCCGGTGAAATCGAATTTCGCGGCGTGAATTTTTCTTACAACGGCACCTCGATTTTGAAGAACATCGATTTGAAAATAGACAAAGGCATGACCCTGGCGATCGTCGGGCCGACCGGCAGCGGTAAATCGACGTTGATTAATTTGATCCCGCGCTTATTTGAGCCGCAGGAAGGCGAGCTGCTCATCGATGGCAGAAAAATTCAGGAGATTCCTTTAGAAGTGCTGCGCCGAAATATCGGTTATGTGCCACAGGAGACCTTTTTGTTTTCAGATACAATTAAATCAAATATCGGGTTTGGGGTGGAATCGCCGTCCCTGGAGGAAATTGAAGAGGCGGCGGTGATCTCGCAGATTGAGAAAGACGTGGCGGACTTTCCGGATCAATATGACACCATGTTGGGCGAACGCGGCATCAACATTTCCGGGGGCCAGAAACAGCGAACCGCCATCGCCCGTGCTGTTCTGCGCCAACCGCGCATTTTGATTCTGGATGATTGCCTTTCTGCAGTGGACACTTACACAGAAGAAGCGATTCTCGGGCGGCTCCGGGAGGTGATGCGCAACCGAACCAGTATTATTGTGTCGCACCGAATTTCGACCGTCAAGGACGCGGATTTGATTATCGTGATAGTGGATGGAGAAATCACCGAACGCGGCACCCACGATGAACTGCTGGTTCTCGGCGGTGTGTATGCCGGTCTGCATAAGAAGCAGCTTTTGGAACAAGAGCTTGAGGAGTGTTGAGACTGGATGCTGGATGCTGGATGCTGGATGCTGGATGCTTGTTGCTGGATGCTTGTTGCTGGATGCTTGTTGCTGGATGCTGGGTAAGAGCCGATGTTGTATCGTCATTGCGAGCGTTTTTCAGCGAAGCAATCTCCCGACTAGTAGGTTGGAGATTGCTTCGCCAAGAGGGTCTCGCAGGGACGGAATTTTTTTAGGAATTTAAATATTTGAGCGTACACGAAGAAGAAGTCCTCGGAAAAGCCTATGACAGCCGCTTGATGCGGCGGCTGCTTTCCTACCTGAAACCGTATCGGTTTTTTGTGACCCTGGCGGTCCTCATCCTTTTCGCTGCTTCGGTGCTGCAATTAGCGGGTCCGTTCCTCTATAAAATCGCTATTGATAAATATATTGAGACGCAAGATTTTGACGGTCTCGCGTCTATTTGCCTGGTATTTGCTTTCGTGCTTATCGTTGGATTTGTGATGCAATTTTTGCAAACCTATTTGGTTCAATGGATCGGGCAGAAGGCAATGTATGATTTGCGCAGCGCGATTTTCTCTCACATTCAAAAACTGCCGGTCAAATTTTTTGATAAAAATCCGGTGGGCCGGCTGGTCACGCGGGTGACGACCGATGTAGAGAGTCTGCACCAGATGCTTTCATCCGGCGCGGTGGCAATTTTTGGAGATATTTTTACATTGGTGGGAATTGTGATTTTACTTTTAGTGCTCAACTGGAAATTAGCGCTGATTACTTTTTCCGTCCTGCCGCTGCTTTTTTACGCCACATTTTTGTTCAAGAAACTGGTTCGTGAAATTTACCGGCTCATTCGGGTGCGGATTGCCCGTATCAACACGTTTCTGCAGGAGAATATCACCGGAATGGCGGTGGTGCAGATTTTTAACCGCGAACACAAGAATTTCAAGAAATTCGATCAACTGAATGAAGATTATCTTGAGGCTTTTTTAAAGACGATTTTTTACTATGCTACTTTTTATCCTGTGGTTAAGCTGATCAGTTCCATTGCAATTGCCCTGATTATCTGGTACGGAGGCGGTGGAGTGATTAACGGGGTATTGACATTTGGCGCGCTTGTGGCTTTCATTCAGTACGCCGAAATGTTTTTCCGGCCCATTATGGATCTATCGGAAAAGTACAATATCATGCAATCGGCCATGGCCTCATCCGAACGAATTTTTAGTCTGCTGGATAAAGAACCCGAAGAATTGCCAGCAGCACTTGCGAATAAGCCCGCTAAAATCCGCGGTGAGATAGAGTTCCGCAAGGTCTGGTTTGCTTACAAAGACGAAGATTTTGTTTTAAAAGATATTTCGTTTAAAGTTAAAGCCGGAGAAAAAGTTGCCTTTGTGGGCGCGACTGGCGCGGGTAAGACCAGCATTATGAGTTTACTTTTCCGCTTTTATGAAGCCACCAGGGGCGAAATCTTGTTTGATGGCAGAAATATAAACACGTTTTCTCCGCAGGAGCTTCGAGAACACATGGGAATGGTGCTGCAAGAAGTTTTTATTTTTGACGGCACGGTTTCCAGGAATATCCGTCTGGGGGATCAGAGCATTTCGGACGCCCAGCTTTTCCAGGCCGCCAAAGATGTGCACGCGGACTCTTTCATTGAAAAGCTGCCGGACAAATACGAGCACCAGGTGCAGGAACGCGGCCGCAGTCTTTCGGTTGGACAAAGGCAGTTATTAGCCTTTGCACGAGCGCTCGCCTTTGATCCCGCGGTGCTGATTTTAGACGAAGCCACCTCAAGCGTCGACACCGAGACTGAACTTTTGATTCAAGATGCTTTACAGCGTTTGATGCAGAATCGCACTTCGCTGGTGGTCGCTCACCGGCTGTCAACCATAAAAAATTCCGACCGGATCATCGTGCTGCACAAAGGGGAAGTTCGCGAAACCGGCACACACCAGGAGCTGCTGGCTGAGCGAGGGATTTATTACAAACTCTATCAATTGCAGTATGCTTATCAAGAGACCCGGCAGGTTGCTTAAAAACTGCCTGATTCGTCTACTCGCATTGGCTTTGGCAGCAGGTTGCGCAAACACTCCCAAAGTGCAATATTCGCAATTAGAGACATCCGGTTTGACAAATGTCACAGACGGCCTGGTGACGTCTGAATATTTTTTAGGGTTGCTGAATGCATTGCAGGGTCTGCAAACCGGCGATCCGATTTTTAAAAGGAATTCAATTGCCTATTGGATCACGCCTGAAATTGATAAAATTGACCTTGAGCTCACGGCTCAGGAAGAACAATTTGAATCAACAGAATACCATGGCCGGCTGAAAAAACTTAAAGAGCTGCATGAAGAGTATTTGGTTTTCTCCCTCGATTTAAGCATGCCTTTTTATTCGAAGTGGCCGCAAAGCCGGTTAATTGATTATTTACAAAACAATCTGACGATTACCCTTGAAAACGGGACTGAGAAAATATTTGCGCCTGAGCTTCAGGTTTTTAATGTGCTCGAAAGGTTTGCGGATGAAAAGCCCGAATTCCCTTCCTATGAGACTTTTGATGGCCTGGAGGTTCGCGTTCCGGTTCGGGTTCATTTCAGCAAACTCGACAATGCTGAAGCGATAGTATCTTCTTCCACGAAAGAGATCAGAATCAAACTGCGACTAAAAATAAGGCCGCCGTTCAGAATCGGTTTTTTTGATGAGAAATTTTTTCAAGGTTTTAAGTGGAAGGTTGTTCATGCTG
>SMXC01000139.1 GCA_004356825.1 Caldithrix sp. | reverse complement strand
TCCACCCTTTCATGACAAGGTTCAGCCGTGCGATACGTTCGTCGAAGCTGGCAGGAATGGTTTTACGAGTGATGAATTTGAGCTTCGCTTTCAAACGTCTGAGCGCTGAACGATCCACCACAAGCTTACTAATGGGCTGCGCCAACTCGCCCATAAGGGACTTGCACCCTTTGGATAATCTGTGTATATTTCAATATGCAAAATATACACGTGCCATGCCGGGCACACACAAGCGGATTGAATCGTTGGAGCACAAGCAACAAAGAGCAACAAATAAAGAACTGTGTTAAACGTGGCGCTATGAACTGGGTTGCAGTTGTGCCCCACGACTCATCCGCGCGCACGTTAAGGCGTCGCCACCTCCGCGCAACCTGCGCGTTGAGTCGCTTAGTCATTTGTTGGCTCTGCCCTTTTCATAAAGGTCGATTAAATTTATTCAGGTTTTTACTAACATGACACTCTTTTGCAGGTCACAATAAAGGCAGTGTCCATTCAACCCTTGCTTAAAATCCGGACATGCTCCATAATCGCGTGAGTGACAACACCCACAGGCACAGCCAACAGATTTTTTTCAGAGTTCATTGAGAACCCCGCCTTTGGAAATTTAATTAAGATTGCGGCGACGCCTTAACGGGAGGTTCTTAACATTTACATTTTTTTAATGAAATGGTAGAACCACTTGACCGCACCACTACCATAGAGAGTGGTTTACTTTTTGCATGGGTCGCCAATTTTGGACAAACCCCGACAGGTGAATCGCAGGATCGTTAGGCTTCAGAAATGCTAAAAAATTATTAAGTACATTCTTACTTTATTTTCTTTGTCGGCTTCATGGCTAAAGTAATTGCCAACGATGATAGCGATAAAATGCAAACCTGGGCTGAGGAATACTACCATCAGTTTAAGAGTAGCACAATGAGCAAATATGTCCCTAAGTCAGGCGTCATACCGGATGAAAAAACAGCAATCTCTATTGCAGTAAGCGTGTGGAAGCCAATATATGGAGACGAACAAATTGAGAAACAAAAACCTTGTCAGGCTTTTCTCATTGACGGTAACTGGAGCGTTTTGGGAACTTTGCCAAATGGAGAGCTTGCTTTATGTCTCAATTGACATTTAGAAAATATGGTGGCAGTTACCAGCTCAGGATTCAAGATGCAAAGGATTTAGAAAAGATTCAAGTTCTTGATGAAGTCCACTGGGCAAGTACGAGCATTACCACTGACAGTCTCAACTGCGATGATGCATTTATTTCATATGTAGATACCGATAAAAATGGTCGCATCCGGCCTAGTGAACTAAAAGCAGCACAGTCGTGGTTGTTTCGAATTCTTGCAGATCGGAGCCGTTTGGTCGAACGCAGCGATGTTCTGCGGCTCAACGATATCGATATGCATCATGATGAGGGCCAAAATTTGCGAGCCACAGCAGAGGTCATCTTGAACAACCTTAACATTCCCAATGCACAAGAAATCAGTCTGGAGCAGGTTCGGAATGTACAAAGTATTATGGCGAGTTCCGCGAACAATGGTGATGGTATTATCCCCCCGGAGGCAACTCATGACCCCGATTTAGCGCAATTCATCGAGACCGTTATGGATACTGTTGGTTCTGTTTTGGATGCTTGCGGGAAGCCAGGAATTAGTGAAGAACAGCTAAAAGATTTTTTAGATGAAGCAGAAACATATCTCGCATGGAAAGCGAAAGGCGAAATTCCTCAGAAACAGGATACTACAGAAGTTATGCCTTGGGGAGCCGAAACGTCGCAAGCCTATGAACTTGTAGCAAGCCTAGGTGGAAAAATTGAGCAATTCTTTACACAGTGTGCCATGGTCAAATTTGATGGGCGAGCAGTTGCTCAAATGCAGTTTTTTCGTCAGAAGAAGCTTGAAGAAATCGATTTCACTGATAAGTCAGTGATGGAAGATCGGCTTAAGGATGGGCCATTAGCATTACCTAATCCAGAAGGTATCCTTGATTTGGAGGGAATGATCAATCCCTTATATAGGGATCGTCTACTTGTGCTTAAGGAAAATGTTCTAACACGCGCCCTTGAAAGTCCCGTCAAATATCTGACTGAGAAAGAGTGGGGAAAAGTAAAAAGCATCTTTCTCGCATACCGCACATGGTTAGAAAGCAAACAGGAACTGAAAGTAGACAAATTGGGAGTAGATCACCTGCGTAATTATCTTAATAGGTCATACAGAGAACGGGCAAGCGAGCTCATTGCAAAAGATTTAGCCGTCGCTGATGAATTAAACCAAATACATAATTTAGAGAAACTCATTCTTTATCAAAGATGGCTGATTGAGTTAGCCAACAATTTTGTGAGCTTTGAAAATCTTTATAATCCTAAAAATCGCGCCCTTTTTGAAATGGGGACGTTAATCATCGATGGAAGACAGATTAGTTTTACAATGAAAGTTCAGGATCGGCAAGGCCACAAAAAGATAAGCGAACGCAGTTACATGTATCTATTATATGTAGAAGTTACTGGGCGTCAGAGCAACGATATTAAGTTTGAAATTGTTGCTCCAGTGACTTCAGGTAGCGCGGATGGATTGCGAATAGGGAAGCGTGGAATCTTTTTTACCATTGACGACCGGGAGTGGGATGCAGAGATCATCGATATCGTGATTAACCCTATTAGTCCATGGGAGTCAGTCAAAGCGCCCTTCCAACAGTTTAGTAAAATGGTAAAAAAACAAATCGATAAATTCACTAAATTACGCGAAGATAAGTTAGAATCAACCCTTTCCGCCCCCAGTACGTCGGGCATGGCGCGCGACCTTTTATTAGGCGGCGGTCTGGCTATTGCGGCTCTTGGATCAGCTTTTGCGTATATTACGAAGACTCTTTCCCAAGTGGACCCAGTTACTGTCCTGGTTGCGCTTTTGGGGCTAGTCGCCGTTGTTTTATTACCAAGCATCATGATAGGTTATGCAAAGATACGTAAAAGGGACATGGGTCTACTTTTGGAAGCAATGGGTTGGGCGGTAAATATTCGCATGCGACTAAGCACGGGTTTAGGACAACTATTCACACGCATTCCACCCTTACCTAAGAGTGCACGTAAAGAGAAAAAGGATGCAGTGGTTCAGTTTGTAAGAGAGTTTGGCTCTACTTCTTTCCGATCCAGGAAGAAAACGACAATCGTGTTGATCACTATTCTTATTGCACTTTGTTTGATATGGCTTCTGATGGGATTTCCTGGATTAAAGTCGTTATTTCAATATTTTTAGAATTGCGACTCCGACGTGCATCCACCGCTCTCATGAACGAATGCTTCGACAGACAAATCTCTTCTCCTTTTATCATGTTAACTACCGATAAGTTGCATATTGTAGTCCAGCCACAGAAATGACAAAGAAGTTTTTTTATATTTAGGGATATGAAGCGTCACACTGAAACTAAAATACCTAACGAATCGTTGCAGTGGAACTCGTTTCACTCGGCCGCTGAACTCTAGCGTTTAGGTATGAAATCATTCTTCCAATTGTAACAGTATCATGGTATCAGGAAAGTATATTTATCATTATTCCGATGGTAGTCTTGAAAGATCCGAAATGAGATCATGGGCCAGACTGACAGTTATTTATTTATTTCCTTTCAGTGGACATTGACGCTCATGATTTGACCTTTTCACTATTTGCCCTCTCTCCTATTTTTTCCAATCAGGGCGGCAATGTGCTGCCAGTCCTCATCAGTCATTTCTGCTTTAGACATGTCTACAAAGGCTTGCGGTGAACGAACCGCCCAACTTCTATTCAGAACATTTTTTTGAATATTATTTTTTCCCTGATTTTTCCGCGGGTAGTGGAACTCTTAAAACATTCAAACGTTTGTTTAAATCATTCGTTCGATTAACTGGAAGGAAGAAATGCAAACTTCACCACCTGACACCAAAACCTTAATTATGGACGTTGCGGAAAAACTCTTTGCTGAAAAAGGCATCGATGCAACCTCCACCCGTGCTATTGTTTCTGAAGCAGGCGTAAATCTCGCTGCCATAAACTATCATTTTGGCAGCAAGGAGGGCTTGCTCAAAGCAGTCATTTTCAGAATAGTCAATAAAATTAATGATGAACGCCTCTCGCAACTTGATTCGTTGGAGAGGAATAACCAAAGTCCCGCTATCAACGCCATTATCATAGCATTTCTATCACCATTTGCTAAGATTACACAAGAACAACCGAATAGATGCAAATACATCATCCGGTTGATGGGCAAATTAGCTTCCGACCCGGAAAGATTCTGGCGAATTACAAAGGAGATATTTACTGAAGTCGTAATGAGATTCAGCGCTGCCATCAAACGGGCGCTACCCCATTTATCGGAAAACGAGGTTATGTGGCGATTTAAATTCATGTTGGGGGCAATGATTATGGTCGTTGCACCGCGGCCTCTTCCTGACAAACTAGCAAAGTTAGAGCCTGCTCCGGATGACATTAACCAGGCCATCGCTTATGTCATACAGTTTGTGTCTGCAGGATTTCAGGCGCCTGCTGTTCAGGACAAACCAATCCCAAAAAACTAAATAAGGGCAAAGGAAAGAAGCCTTATGAATAAACTGCTTAAACTAAGTTTGATAATTGTTTTAACTTCGTGCGCAGCGCCTGCGCGTAAACAAGTCAAGCTCGATTTTGAAACGCCTCCGCCAGAAAGTCAAACAGCCAGGCTCGATTCTGCCTGGTGGCATGTATTTAACGATAACCAATTAAATCAAGTTCTCGGCAAAGCGCTGCAAAAAAATGGCAACCTGATTATTGCGGCATCCAATATTCGTGCAGCGGCGGCACAGGCAAAAATTGCCGGCGCTCCGCTCTTTCCGCAGCTATCAAGCTCTCTTCAAGGCTCAAAATCAAAACAGAATTTCATCGGCTTACCAATAGGAGATGGCGGCGATATACTCAGTAGCGAAAGTGTATCTTACGGCCTCTCGCTAAATGTAAGCTGGGAACTTGATTTGTGGGGCAAATTACGCTCAGACCAAGCTGCGGCGGTTGCGCAATTACAAGCGTCGCAAGCAGACTACATCGCCGCTCAGCTTTCACTGGTAGGGCAAGTTTGTAAAGTATGGTTTGCGGTTATCGCCAGTAATGGGCAAATGGAACTAGCAAAAGCCACGGTAGAAAACTGGCGGTCATCTTATGAACGTGTAAAAAGGCGCTACGAAAGCGGGCTCACGACCTCATTGGACCTGCGCTTATCGCACTCCAACCTGGCGCGCGCACAAGCAGATTACAGCGCCAGCCAGTTTCAATATGAAAGCGTCTTACGCCAGTTGGAAACCCTGCTCTGGCAATTCCCCCATGCAAACATTGCGCACAGTGCGGCGCTGCCTGCCCTCTCAGAAAATGTGCCCGAAGGCTTATCAGCAAATCTACTGAATCGCAGGCCCGACCTCGCAGCAGCCGAGCGCAGACTTGCTGCCGCCGGGGCAACAGTTTCCGGGGCAAAACGAGCCCTGCTTCCACAAATCAGTTTAACCGGATCGCGCGGCACATCCAGCACTGCGCTGGGAGATCTGTTGAGTGGCGATTTTTCAGTCTGGAGCTTTGCAGGCAATATTCTGCAGCCACTTTTCCAGGGAGGCAGACTCCGAGCCAATGTGTCTCTCGCGAAAAGTCAGGAAGGAATCGCCTTGATGCAGTATCAAAACTCGGCGCTCCAAGCATTCGCTGAAGTGGGGAACGCTCTTTCTAACGAAAAATATTTGAAAGAGCAGGAAGAAGCTTTGCGCATTGCAGTGGAGCAAGCGCTGGCTGCACGCGAGTTGGCTGAAACCCAGTACACTCGCGGCATAATTGATTTCATCACCATGCTCGAAACCCAACGAGCTGCTTTCGATACAGAGCGGCTGCATTTAGACGTTAACCGTCAACGCCTGGACGCGAGAGTGGATCTTTACCTCGCATTGGGCGGAGGCTTTGAAGTTGAAACAACACAAGAATCATTATAAATCTAAAAAAGCTGGAGAATTCAGAAAATGTCAGGTAAATTAAAATACCTATTACCGGTCGCCATTCTTGCTGTCAGCGTACTTGGCGCCATCATCATCGTCACGTCCAAACCGGATGTAACCCCTAAACCACCTGAAATCAAACCCAGGTTAATTCGCGTTACTAAGGTACGGGCTAAAGATGTTCAAATGATGCTCACCTCCCAGGGAACCGTCACACCACGTACAGAAAGCGTGCTGGTTTCGCAGGTCTCTGGATTGATAAAGTCGGTTTCTCCCGCATTCGTTGCCGGGGGCTTTTTCGAAAAAAACGACATTTTGGTGCGATTGGACGCAAGCGATCATCAGTTTGCGGTGATTCAGGCAAAGCAGCAAGTTGCCCAGACTGAGCTCGCTCTAAAACTTGAGGAACAGCAAGGCGAAATAGCAAAAGATGAATGGCGTAAATTAAACGACACCCTCATTCCTGCGCTGGTTGCCCGCGAGCCACAATTGGCCCAAACCCGAGCAGCACTGGAGGCAGCAAAAGCTACTTTGCAGCAAGCCGAACTTAACCTGCAGCGCGCATTTATACGCGCACCCTTTGCTGGCAGAATCAGGACCAAAAACGCAGACGTTGGACAATACGCAACACCCGGCATGACTCTGGCGCAAATCTATGCAATCGATTATGCTGAAGTCCGCTTGCCGCTGCCG
>SMXC01000138.1 GCA_004356825.1 Caldithrix sp. | reverse complement strand
GCCACCATACTTCAGTACCAAATCACTCACATGATCGGCGAGCGACTGCATTCTGGCGAGGTCATCTTTGGATTTTAAATTTAAAAGCGGCCGGACGTGTAAGCAGCCAACGCTGGCGTGGGCATAATAACACGCCTCTGTCCCGTGCTCGCGAATCACTGCATCAAACTCACGGATGTATTCTGCGAGTTTCTCAGCGGGCACGGCAGTGTCTTCAACAAAGCCGATCGGCTTTCTCGCCTCTTTGGTTCCCATCATGAGACCGAGGCCGGCTTTACGAATGAACCAGACATTCTCCTGCTCGTGCGGTTTAATCACAGCCACATGTGCAGTACCAAGTTTATGCTTTTTCAGAAAATTAATGAGTTTATTTAGAGAATCCATCAACCGCTTCTTCGAATCTCCTTGAAATTCTACAAGCAGTATTGCTCCTGGGTCGCCCTCGACGAAAGTCATCCGACGGGCATATTCAAGAGTCGTCCTGGTCTGCCTGATTATAAACTGGTCAAGCAGTTCAATCGCCGACGGTTGAAAATCCAGAATGGGTGTGACGGAATCCAATGCTGAAAAAAGGTCGGAGAAATGCAGAACTCCCAAAACGCGGTGTTTAGGTAATGAAACTAAATTGACTTTGGCTTCAGTAACTACCCCCAGCGTTCCCTCCGAGCCAACGATCATTTTAGCTAAATTAAATTTCTCCTCCCCGTTGACAAATTCATCTAAATTGTACCCGCCGACGCGCCGGAGTATTTTGGGGAAACGTCTATCTATTTCTTCTTTATTTGCATGCGAAATCTCGACAACCGCTTTATAAATAGACCCTTCAAAGTCAGATCGTTCAATCTTGCCGGTCAGCTCGCTGGTATTTAATGTTTTTAAAACTACTTCCTTGCCGGTAGCAAGCTGAACTTTCAGCTCAAGCACATGATCGATTGTCTTGCCATAAAAAATTGACCGTGCACCGGAGGAGTTGTTGCCGATGAGCCCGCCCAAATTAGCCCGGTTGCTCGTTGCAGTATCCGGCCCGAAACAAAGGCCCCACTGCTTGACGTGAGCATTGATTTGATCCAGGACCACTCCGGGTTGAACGCGCGCCCATTTTTCCTCCTGGTTCACTTCCAGAATTCGATGCAGGTACTTCGAGCAATCCAGCACGATTCCCGCGCCAATCGACTGACCGACAAGACTGGTTCCCCCGCCTCTTGGAATTATTGGAATTTCGTTCTTTGCTGCAATTTCTACAGTGGCCTGGATATCTTCAGAAGACTTTGGGATGACCACGCCGACAGGTTCGATTTCATAGATGCTGGCGTCGGTGCTGTAGAGAATGCGGGAGATTTTATCAAAACGGACTTCCCCTTGGATCCGTTTCTTTAATTCATGGATGATATCTTGCATGTTTAATCCAAAAGAAAAGGCAAGCAGAGTTTTCTGCTTGCCTGCTACCTGTGTTTCAACCGACGATTTAGGGAATTAACCATTCATTAAGTGCTCTAAGTCGACATGGCGAAAGGTTAGTATTTTTTTAACAGCCTCGCCAATTTTATTATTCGGTGTCGAAGCGCCAGCCGTCATGCCGATCTGCAAATCACCCTCAGGAAACCAATTTTCAGTCGTTTCAATTTCCTGGCTTCCGATTACTTTGTGTCTTATTTGATTTTTATTTAGAATCGATTCGGGATCGTCTATGTGATAAGTGGTCGTGTACTGAGAAGTAATTTCGGCCAGATGATTCGTGTTGCTGCTATTGAATCCACCAATCACGATCATTAAGTCCAATTTCCGTTTCTTAACGAGATCAATTGCCGCGTCCTGCCGGTCTTGGGTCGCGCTGCAAATGGTGTCGAAGGTCTCAAAATGTTTGTTCAGGTTTACTTCCCCAAACTTCTTAAGGAACACTTTTTTGAATTCTTCGGCTATTGCTAAAGATTCGGTACTGAGCATCGTCGTTTGATTCGCAATGCCGATTTTTTGTAAATCTCGGTCAGGATCAAAGCCCGGCGACGACGCCTTGGAAAAGGTGTCCATAAAGTGTTGGCGATCGCCGCCGTTCAAGATATAATCCAACACTTTCTGAGCTTCTTCCATCGAGCGGATAATCAAGTACTTGCCGTCGGAATATTTTAGCGCTTGAGAACTTGTCGCAATCGTTTCTTCGTGATGGTACTTGCCATGAATGATGGACGTATAGCCGTTTTGGGCATAAAAATCGACGCGCTTCCAGACATTGAGTACAGACCCGCAGGTCGTGTCTACTAAAATGCAACCCAGCTGCTTAAGTTTTTGAAATTCGACAATTGACACACCAAACGCCGGCAAAATAACAACGTCTGCCGGTTTCAAATCTGCGATGGTTGTACCATTGCAGTATTGACCGCTCAGAAACAGCAAGCCCATTTCAATGAGTCGATTGTTGACGTGAGGGTTGTGAATAATCTCGCCGGTCAGAAATATCCGGCGGTCGGGAAACTTCTCACGGGTTTGGTAGGCATAATCCACAGCGCGGTCCACACCGTAGCAAAATCCAAATTCCTTGGCTAAATGAATGGTTAAACCACCGCCCCGAAGTTTGAAATTATTGGCGCGTAGGTATTCCACCAAATTACTGTAATACTCCTTTTTGAGGATACCCTGGACTTCTTTCTTGAGGCCCAGTCCTCGCTGGTAAAACTGCGACGATTGTGTTGCTTGTGCTGTATTCAAGGACTCTCCTTCCTTGGGTGCGGTCAAAGGGGTTTCAAAATAGTTTTTCATAACAACAATATAGGTAATTGCAGAAATAAAGTCAAAGCAAATCATTACTGAAAACTATTCTCGAAACAAATCTTAAATATCAAAGGCACCAAAGATTCAATAAAATTGTGTGTTAGAGTCTGTCTCACTTGTGGTACTTCTCATTTTTTAAAATTGAAAAAGCCCGATAAATTTGTTCGAGTAAAATTACCTTCGATAACTCATGCGGCAAAGTCATCTGTGAAAGCGAAAGAATCAAATCAACTTTTTTGAGAAATTCCTCAGCCAGCCCTAAAGGTCCACCAACAACAAAAGTGATTTTACTGACACCGTGCAGCGTCTTGAAGCTCAAAAACCCAGCAAATTCCCGGGAGGACATTTGTTCGCCTTGTCGGTCTAAAGCGACCGTAAATTCATTTTTTTTGATCTTGCGCAAAATTGAATCTGCTTCAAGGGCCATAACTTTTTTGGCGTTTCTAATTGATTCGAGGAAGGCATCTTTCACAAAAACATGTTCCAGCTTTGCATAGCGCATGATACGCTGTGAATACTCAGACTCTGCCGCCTGCCAACCTTTTTGTTTAATTCTGCCAACTGAGATTATCTTGATTTTCAACATCTTGCTTTTCGCTGAAATTGCTGTTCGTATTTGCCTCGGAGCTGCCTCATGGTATCCGCCTTGTTCCAAGGACTTCTCCGCACCGATCTCCTGAGGTGGACAAATAGCAAAACGAAATTTTAGATTTATAAGGATCACCCTTTTCCCAACTTTTTACAGTGACTTTCAAGCCTGTCACATGTTTGCGAATTCGGAAAAAGAGATTTTATTGCTCATAAACTAAAAAACCCCCAACAATGTTAGAGGGCTGACATTTTAAAAAAAGATTTTTATAGCTTAATAGATTTTTTCGACCGCAGCTGTCTTCTCACCTACAGAGGAGTAATCGTCCACCAGCCCCATTAAACTACGGCCTTTTTCGCTCTGGTTTACGATCACCTCTACCGGATTAGGTGTAGCGCAGTAAATTTCGGAAACATTCGGTACACCTTTAATGGCCTCCATCGCATGAATAGGAAAATCATTGTCCAGAAATAAAATAAAGACGCTGCTGGCGCCGATTTTGCAAGCATTTATTCTTGCTAAATGCACGAGCGCCTCGTCGGTTCCAGAATATTTAACAACATTCGGTCTTGCAGCCTCTATGTAAGTCAGACCGAATTGAATTCCGGGCCGTACCTGAAGCAACTGTTGATGAATTTCTTGAACCGTTTTCAGGTTATGAACTTCGCCGATGATAATATTGGAACCACTGGGATTTTCTATCTTAACGGTTTGAAACCGCACGCGGAAGCCTCCCTGCTCTTTGGGTTGCAATCGAACTTTCTAAGAAAGTAACGGAATGAATAAGAAATTTATAACTTATATTACAAAAAGTTGATTAAAATGTCAATAAATAATGTTGACCTTTAGGAGGAGCCCAAGATTAGAAGGGAATCATGACAAAAAAAGCAGACTAAGTCTGCCTTGAATGTCCAAGAAACAATGAAAGTTTAGCGCTTTTCTGCAATTCGGGCAGCCTTACCTTTTAATTCACGAAGATAGTATAATTTCGCCCGGCGGACTTTTCCCAACCGTTTATTTTCAATCTTGGCAATATTGGGAGAATGTAATGGGAAAATCCTCTCAACTCCGACGCCATTTGAAATTTTGCGCACGGTAAACGTTGCGTTTATGCCGCCACCTTTTCTTTTAATGACAATGCCTTCAAAAATCTGGATCCTTTCCTTGTCGCCCTCCTTGACCTTCGTGTGAACGATTACGGTGTCACCCGGTCCAAAATCCGGAATATCGGTTTTCAGAGTGTCCGCTACAAGCTCATCAACTTTATTCATCTTTTACCTCCTGGTATCAACTAAAATATTCAAGAAAAATTAATGCTACTATTGCCAACTAAAATTTTGCACTTCAGGATAACCGGAATAAAATCCTTAATTTTTTATTAACAAATCTGCCCGCTGTTCCTGGGTTCTTTCAAGTGCTTTCTTTCTCCGCCATTTTTCAATTTCACCATGATGACCAGAGAGAAGCACTTCTGGAACTCTCATCCCCTGAAAATTTTCCGGCCGGGTGTAATGTGGCCAATCGAGCACAGATTGCTCGAAAGAATCTGTTTCTGCTGACTCAAAGTCACCGATGACACCCGGAAGAAGCCGCACGACTGAATCCACCACAACCATCGCGGTCAACTCTCCTCCGGTCAAGATATAGTCGCCAATGGAAATCTCCTCAGTAGCCAGGTTCTCGCGAACTCTTTCATCCACGCCTTTGTAATGGCCGCAAAGAAAAACGATTTCTGTAGATTGCGCTAGTTGTTTTGCCTTTCCTTGATTGAAAGTCTCGCCCTGCGGTGTCATTAAGATAATCGCCGGGTCCGTCAGATTCTCGGTGGTTTTAATATGTTCAACTGCTTTAAAAAAGGGTTCAGGCTTTAAAATCATCCCCGGGCCGCCACCGTAAGGATAATCATCGATCTGCTTATGCCTGTCCTCAGTAAAATCCCGCAAATCGACCATTTTAATCTCGACGAGTTTCTTTTTCTGCGCCCGCTTTAAAATACTTTCATTCAGCGGACTGCTCAATAACTGTGGAAATGCTGTGACAATAAAAACTCGCATGCCTATTCTTTATTCTAAGAGGCCTTCCATCGGTTCTATAATAATCTCTTTGCCATCCATGTCCATACTTTTTACAACATCCCGAATCACTGGAATAAGATATTCCCGATTCTCATTTTTAACGACAAGAACTGCGTTTGCGGGTAAATCCATAACCTCTTGGACATATCCTAAAATCTCGTTCGATATCGTTTTAACCTCAAAACCCAAAATCTTGAAATGATAAAACCACCCTTCTTCCAGAGGCAAAACGTCTTCTTGTTTGACACTGAGAAAAGCCCCTTTTATCGCGTTGGCCTTGTCGCGAGTGTCAACCCCTTTGAAGTGAAGATATACCACTTTCCCACGTACCCAGATCTTAGAGATTTCAAGCTCTTCTATCCCCCCGGCAGGAGGCTCAACAATCACTTTATGCAGAGATTTGAATCTTGCTGGGTAATTTGTAACAGCTCTTACTTTTACATCCCCCTTGATTCCGTGTGGCTTTTCAATGATGCCGATAACAACAAAATCAGATAATTTCTTTTTTGCCAAATGTTCTATTTATTCAAGAATTTCAAGTACAGACCTTTTCCCAATTTTGGCTGAAGCTGCTGCTAAAAGTGTCCTTAAAGATTTAGCCGTCTGCCCTCTTCGTCCAATCACTTTACCCATATCCTCCTGACTGACCCGCAATTCAAAGACAATTGTGCGCTCCCCGTCGATCTCGTTAACATGTACTTCATCAGGGTTATCGACTAAGTGCTTAATGATGAATTCAAGGAACTCTTTCATAAATCACCTCCATTTGAATAACCATCGGCGCCTTCATAGATAATTAAATTCTTTTTCACTAGACTTATTATTCGACATTCAACCCAGAGTTCGGCTTGTTCTTTATTTTAACTTTGGCGCTTAGATCCTCAATTTTACTTGAATTTCGGTTATTTTTCTTCGTCCTTGCTTTCTTTCGTCTCAGTTTTTTTGGCTGCCTTCTTATCGCCTTCGGGGCCTGCTTCTGACGTTTCAGATGCTTTCGCTTTTTTCTCTTTACTATCTTCTTTTACATCTGATTCCTCAGCAGGTTTCTCTTCTGCCTTTTTTGTTTTGGTCTTTGTTTCGGCTTTTTTTTCTTCTTGCTCGTCTTTCTTCTTATCTTCTGTTACCAATTCGACTGCAGCTTCAGCCGCTGCGGTTTCTACCTCAGGTTTAGCTTCCGCTTCGGGTGTGGTTTCAGTCTCAGTCTCAGTCTCAACTTCAACTTCAACTTCTTCAGCTTTAGCTTTAACTTCAGCTTCTGGCTTTGCTTCTTCTCCGGACTTCGCGTCTTCGGTTTTTTCTTCTTCGGCCGGTTTGACTTCAGCCTCAGCTTTTGCTGCTTCCGGTCCAGGTTTGGCTTCGGGCTTTGCGTCCGCTTCTTTTGCTGATTCCTCAGTGGACTTGACCTCAGCCGGAGGGGTTTCGGTTTCTACTTCAGCTTTAGCTTCCGCTTCGGGTGTGGTTTTCGCTTCAGCCTCTTCCACTTTAACTTCAGCTTTCGCTATTACTTCAGGTTCAGCTTCAGCTTTCGTTTCTTCGGCTTTGTTAGCTTTCTTCTCACGCTTTTTCTGTTCCTTTAACGCTTCCATGCGCTTCACTTTTTCGAGCTGCAGAACTCCCCACTTTTTCAGCTCTTCTTCAATGGTCGCTTCATCAGCACCTCTTTTCAGAAGGTGCCATTTAAGCAAAACGCCCTTCTTTTTCAGAAAACTTTTTACGGTGAAACTTGGGATTGCCCCTTGGCCCAGCCAATATAATGCTCTATCCTCTTCAAGCTCGATTTCCATCGGCTGAGTAAGCGGGTTATATGTTCCTAATTTCTCGATATACCTGCCATCACGTGCAGCTCTGGAATCAATCACAACTATTCTGTAGAACGGTTGTTTTTTCTTGCCCATTCTTCGCAAACGTAACCTTACTGACAAACCAGACCTCCTTTTAAAATGTTTAAGTCTTCCTAAATAATCTTTAGAATCCCATCGGCAAGCCCTTCATGCCGAATTTACTCATTCTTTTAACCATTTTTTGCATCATTTGAAATTGCTTCAAAAGCTTATTGACTTCCTGAACATTGGTTCCGCTTCCTCTTGCAACGCGCTTTCTGCGGCTACCGTCAATCATAGTAGGTCGTCTTCTCTCCGCCGGAGTCATTGAATTGATGATCGCTTCGATGCGAACTAAAGCATGTTCGTCAACTGTTAAACCTTTCATGGCTTTCCCACCCATGCCGGGAATCATCTGCATGAGCTCTTCGATGGGTCCCATATTTTTGATCTGTTGAAGCTGATCGTAAAAATCTTCAAGACTAAACTCCTGGCGGCGGAGTTTCTTTTCTATTTTTCTTGCTTTTTCTTCGTCAACGGCGTGCTGGGCTCGTTCTACCAGCGACACGACATCTCCCATCCCAAGGATTCGAGAGGCCATCCGGTCAGGATAAAATTTTTCTAACGTGTCGAGTTTCTCGCCGGTGCTGATAAATTTGATCGGCTTTCCAGTAACGGCTCGAATTGACAATGCTGCACCGCCACGGGCATCACCATCCAATTTAGTCAGAACAATTCCGGTGAAATCCAGGCGCCGTACGAATTCTTGCGCAGCATTTACCGCATCTTGACCGGTCATGCCGTCAGCCACAAAAAATATTTCATGAGGCTGAGTCCTTTTTTTGATTTCGGAAAGTTCCTGCATCAAAGCCTCGTCAATATGCAATCGACCGGCAGTATCAAAAATCACGGTGTCATTTGATGCTCTCCGAGCCTGTTGTAGGCCCTGTGAACAGATTTTCACAGGTGTGCTGTCGAATTCGGCGAGCACATTAACTCCAACCTGTTCGGCGACGATCCGCAATTGTTCCACAGCAGCGGGGCGTTGAAGATCGGCCGCCACCAACAAAGGATTGCGACCTCTATTTTTGAGGTGCTTGGCCAACTTACCAGCTAGAGTTGTTTTCCCGGAACCCTGCAACCCCACCAACATAATTACCGTTGGGGGAGCGCTGGCGGTCTTGATGCCCACCTCCGACCCACCCATCAGAGTGGTCAACTCAGCATGCAAAATTTTGATAACCTGTTGAGCCGGGGTGACACTTTTGAGGACTTCGTGGCCCAATGCTCTTTCCTGTACACTTGTAACAAAGTCCTTTGCAACCTTGAAATTTACATCTGCCTCAAGCAAAACCCGACGGATTTCCCGCATGGTGTCCGCAATGTTTTTCTCGGTTAATTTACCGTGGCCACGAAGGTTCTTAAAAACGCTTTCAAATTTTTCAGTTAAATCCTGGAACATTGCTTCAATATAAGAAAATCCACAGAGGATTTTGTGTTTCTTTTGAACTTACCTAAATTCTTAATTTTATTTACGCCAATATTGAGTTTAGCGCAGTAATGTAGATAAAAAGCGCGCCACATGCAAGATGTTTTTGGATTTATTTAAGTAAAAAGAAGGGCCGAACAACCGACCAAAACAACTTTACCACATCTGACACCAACGCGTCAAACCATCATTGGCTCTAGAAACAAATACTTTACATTAAAACTCTTTTCAACTGTCCCTATTTAAGCAGATCTCTTAACTTTGAGTTTACTTTCTTTGAACTAATTTTGCCACCGGCATCAGACGGTGTCAAAACTCCTTCTTCGGTAATGATACCCGTGAAAAGATCTAAAGGCACCGAATCAAAGTAGTAATTTTCAATCGTGGTTTCAGGGGGTGGGTCTTCCCAAACTTCATTTGGATCGCGGGATTGCTCCTTTTTAGGGCGGAGTTTTTGCGGAATAAATTTACTGGATTCGCAGGCGGCATAGCACGGCACTACCGCCTCCTTTGCCAACAAACAGATAGCCTTGGTGCCGGTTTTGTTGACCAAGGAATTCTCGGACAAACTGTCTGCCCCCAGAAGGACAACATCTGCCCGCTCAATGCCGCGCCCAATCGCTGCATCGAATAGATAAATTGATTGTATCCCTAACTTCGATAATTCTCCGGCAGCGGCCCGGCCTTCGCAGATGGGTCGTGATTCCGATTGGATGACTTGAAAGGATTTTCCTTCCCCGTGTGCTTTTTTAATGATTTCAAAAATAGTGCGGCTATTACTGTGAACGAGGACAAACGCATCCTGAGAAATCAGCTCAGCGCCAAATTCAGCAACCTTTGAAACCGCGTTCCTGGAAAATTCGTCAAAACGTTTTGCCTCACCAGAGATTTTTCTCGACAAGACCAATGAGTCGCCCGAAGTATCTTTTTCGATTGTGACAAAAATGGAGTTAAATAAGTTAGTTAATTGGGCCATCCCGACCTGTGCTTTCAATATTTCGCCAGCGACCCGCTCAACTTCAGCAATCAATTTATTTGCCGGCACATCTGATTTTTCTTTTGTTAAGGCTTCCAGGCAATCGACCGTTTTCTGGGCGATCACAGAAGCTCCGGACTTGTTGTCGCTTTTGATATCTTCTAAAATATTTTTATAACTAAGATTCATTACTTATTCATCTCCCAAAAAAATCATTTTAAAAACATGAAAAGGAGTTTAAAACCCCCTTCGTCAATCAAATAATCGATTTTTCCACCGGTTAAATCATCGAGACAACGATCTTCTGAAATATCTCGATCCAATACGAGGGGAACAGCCCTAAACCCAAAGTACCTGCGGTCGCGAGCAGTAAGCTCAGTGAAACAGCAGATATGAGTCCTGTCGCAGGCCATTTTTGGTCGGATTGTTTCATAAACATAGCCACCACGACGCTTAAATAATAGTACACGGAAATCATCGAATTGACGACACCCAATATAACCAGTGGAATTTGACCGGCTTTTACCGCGGCCGAAAAGAGATAAAACTTGCCGATAAATCCGGCCGTAGGCGGCAGGCCGGCAAGTGAAAACATAAATATTGCCATAACAATTGCAATAACCGGTTTTTGAAAGCCCAAACCTTTGAAATCTTCGAGTTCGATAAATTCCTTCTCTTTCGTACTTAAAAATGCAATAACCCCAAACGCACCGATATTCATAAAGGTGTAAGACAGCAAGTAAAAAACCACGCTTGAAGCGCCCGCTTGATTCCAGGAGACGATGCCAATCAAGATGTAACCCGCATGCGCAATTGATGAGTAGGCCAACATTCTTTTGATATTTTTTTGCACAAGCGCCACTATGTTGCCAAAAAACATTGTAAGTACGGAAATCACCCAAAGAACCGTAACCCAATCCGAAACGGTCCCGTCCGTTGTGGAAAACAGTACACGAAGCATCGCAGCAAAACCGGCCGCTTTTGAGCCGGTCGACATAAAGGCGGTGATTGGCGTTGGCGCACCTTGATAAACATCCGGGGCCCACATGTGGAACGGGAACATCGCTACTTTAAAACCAAGCCCGACTATGATCAAAAGGCCTCCCAAAATCATCAATGGATTATCTTTAATGGAAGTTCCTGAAATAAAATTAGCGACTTCCTGCAAATCAAGACTCCCGGTAGAACCATAAATAAAAGCAATGCCATAGAGTAAAAATCCGCTGGCAAAAGCGCCGAGCAGGAAATATTTGAAAGCGGCTTCAAGGGACTTCTCTTCGGTCCTTTTAATGCCCACAAGAATGTAAAGCGAGATCGATAAAGTTTCGAGGCCAAGGAAGATAACCAGCAAATTACTGCTTGCAACCATGAGCATCATGCCAACGGTCGCAAATGCTGTAATGGCAAAGAACTCGGCATATAATAAATATCCGCCTTCATGCTGACTAAACGCGAGCATCATGCTGAGTGCAGCGCCAATCAGAAAAATAACATTGAATACCAAAGAGAAATTATCAGCGCGAACCATGCCCCCAAACGCCAGGGCGTTTTCATTCCAAAGGCTTAGAGAAAAATAAGCACTCGCTGCCAGACCCAACAAAGATATGATTAAGAGCATACTCTTGCTAATCCTGGAAAAAACAAGGCTCAGACCTATCACGAGAAATCCCGTGAGGGCTAAGGCGATAATTGGTGAAATTGCGAAAAGATTAAAAGACATAATCGAACTTATTTATTCTCTTCATCATTCAAAATATTTTTAAAAGCTAAATCTTTTTCAGGGTTCAAAGAAACTATTTGCTTATCCTTGACAGTTTGGATCAAAGCCTCAACCGTGGGCTCCATTTTTTTTAAAAAGGCGTTGGGATAAACCCCGATAAATATGATGAAAGCCAGAATGGGAAGCAATACTGCAATCTCTCTTTTCGAAAGATCTCTCAGGTTTTGGTTTTCTTTTTTGTCTAATTTACCAAACATGGTGCGCTGGAACATCTGCAGCATGTAGACAGCTGCCAGGATCACACCCGTTGCTGCAATCACCGCATAAACTTTATTATTTAAAAAAATCCCCAGCAAAATCAAGTATTCGCCTACAAAGCCATTCAGACCGGGCAAGCCGATGGAAGACAAGGTTATAATCATAAAAAATGTAGTAAAAACTGGAAGCTGTTTGGCCAAACCGCCAAAATCAGCGATGAGCCGAGTGTGTCTCCGTTCGTAAAGCATCCCGACAATTAAAAACAAAGCACCGGTTGACAAGCCATGGTTGACCATTTGGATCAAGCCGCCCTGCACGCCTTGATTATTTAAGGCGAAGATGCCGAGCATGACAAACCCGAGGTGGCTAACGCTGGAGTATGCAACCAACTTCTTCAAATCCGGCTGCACCATCGCAACCAAAGCGCCGTAGATAATGCCAATGACTGCGAGAATGAAAATCAGTGGCGTAAATTGTTCGATTGCGGAGGGAAATAACGGAAAGCAGAATCGCAGAAATCCGTAAATCCCCATTTTTAAAAGTACACCCGCCAAAATGACACTGCCGCCGGTGGGCGCTTCAACGTGGGCATCCGGGAGCCAGGTATGAAATGGGAACAGCGGGACTTTAATTGCGAAGCTTAATCCAAAGCCTAAAAACAGCCAGGTCTGGTAGCCAAGAGGAATGTGTATCTGCTGGATTTTAAGAATATTAAATGTGTACTCGCCCGTCAAGCCGCCGTGATAAAAATACAGAACGAGAATTGCAACCAACATGAGCAGGCTTCCGGTAATTGTATAGAGAAAAAACTTGATTGCGGCATAAATGCGATTTTCACCGCCCCAAATTCCAATAAGAAAATACATCGGGATGAGCATAACTTCCCAGAAAACATAGAACAAGAACAAGTCCATCGAAACAAACACGCCAAGAATGCCGGTTTCTAAAAGTAACATCGAAACCAAATATCCTTTTAGGTTTTTTGATACTGCATTCCACGAAGCCAGGATGACAATCGGTGTTAAGAAGGTTGTCAGCAGCACCATAAACAGACTGATACCGTCGATGGCCACGTGGTAGTTTACTCCGAATGCGGGAATCCATGAGTAAGATTCCACGAACTGCATTCCAGCTTTATTTTCAAAAGAGAAATATAAAGGTAGTGACAATAAAAAAATGGCTAAACTGGAAAGAAAAGCCACATTTTTGAGCACTACCTCCTGGTCATTCTTAATAAAAAGCAGGATCGCAGTCGCTAAAACAGGTGAGAACGTTAAGAGTGTGAGTATTGGAAAATCCATTTCGTAATTATTGTCTCAATAAAAAATAACCGATTAAAACCACCGCTCCAAAAACTATCGACAACGCATAATTCTGAATGACACCGGTTTCAACCCGCCGTAAAATATCACTCCCTTTGCCGATAACGTGCGCAATTTGATTTACAAATCCATCGATAACTTTTATATCTAGCCAACGCCACAAAACCAAATCTGAAATCAATTTAATTGGGCGAACGATTATTGTATCATAGACCTCATCAACGTACCACTTGCTGCAAAAAAACAGGTAGACCCCGCGAGCCTTTCCCGCAACCTCATCTGCCAGGTTGGGTCTGGCGACATAAAAAATGTAAGCAATTCCGATCCCCAGAAATGCAATCAAGATCGAAATGCCCATAAAGCCCAATTCTAAACTTGGAAGGTCGTGAGTGCTTTCGAGGATTTCACCGTGGACATACCGAGTAAACACCGGCTCAAGGAAATGTTCGAATTTGTTAAAAATATGCGGGATTCCGATGTACCCCCCGACAATAGCCAAAACCGCTAAAATCCCAAGTGGGACGGTCATGATTTTCGGGGATTCATGAATATGCGTGGCAACTTCCTTAGAAACTCGCGATCGACCATGGAAGATCATGAAAATCAGCCGGAACGTGTAAAAGGCGGTTAGACCGGCTACTGCTGCGCCAGCAAACCAAAGCCAGAACCCGCCAAAAGGACTGCTCGCAGCTTTCCAAAGGATTTCATCCTTTGAGAAAAAACCTGAGAACAGCGGTACCCCGGCTAAAGCCAGGGCTCCGATTAAAAAAAACCGGTAAGTAATCGGCAGCTTCTTTCTTAACCCCCCCATTTTAGTCATATCCGTTTCATTACCCAAAGCGTGCATGACACTGCCGGCACTCAAAAACAAGAGCGCTTTAAAATATGCATGCGTGCTGACATGGAAAATAGCTGCTCCAAACGCTCCGACTCCGCACGCTAAAAACATATAGCCTAATTGACTAATCGTCGAATAAGCCAGAACTTTCTTGATATCGTTACTCACCAAAGCAATGGTCGCGGCTAAAAAAGCTGTGCAAATACCAATAATGGCAACTAAATTTAGAACAAAGGGTGAGCTTAAAAACAAAACATGGCAGCGAGCCACCATGTAAACACCGGCGGTGACCATTGTGGCGGCGTGAATCAAAGCTGAAACCGGCGTCGGACCTGCCATCGCATCTGGCAGCCAGACGTAAAGTGGAATCTGGGCGGACTTCCCGGTAGCTCCGAGAAAAAGCAGCAAACAAATCGCAGTTGCAAGACCGGTTGTTAGTACTTCAGGCGCTTGGCTAAATACTGCATTGAAATTCAATGAACCAAAATGCTGGAAGATTAAGAACATTCCCAGCAGGAAACCGAAATCGCCGATTCTGTTCACTACAAAAGCTTTTCTACCAGCATCGGCGTAGTCATTATTTTCAAACCAGAACCCGATGAGCAAATAGGAACAAAGTCCGACACCTTCCCAGCCGACAAAGAGCAGGAGAAAATTGTCGGCTAAGACCAAAAGCAGCATTGAGAATGTAAAGAGATTTAGATAAGCGAAGTAGCGGGCGAAACTCCGATCTCCGTGCATGTACCCGATGGAGTAAACATGGATTAAAAAGCCGACTCCGGTTACTACTAAAAGCATCACCAGTGAAAGCGGGTCGATCAGGAAACCAATATTGACCTGAAAATCACCGGTTTGAATCCAGGTATAAATTATTCTGCTTATGCTGCGTTCAGAAGCCGGAAGTTGCAGGACTTGAAAAAAAATAGTTACGGATACAATGAAGGAGAGTCCAATCGCAGCAGATGCAATGGTGCCGATATGGTTCTCTTTGAAACGAGAGCCAAAAAGCCCGTTAATTAAGAATCCAATAAGCGGGAATAAAGGAATCAGCCAGACGTAGTCGATCATTCTTGATGATTAATATTTGTGGCTTTATGGTTGTAATTAGAATTTAAAGTCGAATGAGAATTGGAGAGTAGAGAATAGAGGATATAAAATTGAGAATAGCATTTTTTCACCCTAGTCTTATGTTCTCTTTCTATCTTCTATTCCCGATCGTCTATCTTCCATTTCAAAAAACCTACCATTTCATGATATTTATTTTGTCAATGGACACAGTTTGCTTGAGCCGAAAAATTGCAACGATCAAAGCAAGACCTACGGCGACTTCAGCAGCCGCAACGACCATTACAAAAAAAACAAAAATCTGACCGTCTAATGAATTGAACTGTTTTGAAAATGCCACCAGGGTTAAATTCACCGCATTAAGCATCAATTCGATGGACATGAAAACAACAATTGCATTGCGCCTGGTCAGAACCCCCACAACGCCGATGGTGAAAAGTATTCCGCTAAGGAGCAAATAATATGAAATCGGTATTTCCATTATTTTAGCTTTAATCTTGCGAGTATAACTGAACCAATGATCGAGGAAAGCAGCAAAACAGAGGTGATTTCAAATGGAAAAAGGTATTCGGTAAAAAGCAAATTGCCAATTTCTTTAGTGCTGCCAATTATCAAATCCCCTTCAACCAAAGGCAGGTTTGCAGTCCCGGATCGTAAAAACAAAACCAACTCGGCGAGCAAGACGCCTGACATTATAATACTCAAAATTCGCGGTAGTCCGCCGGGACGCTGCCGTGAAGTCTCGCTTTTTAAATCGAGAAGCATGATCACAAACAAAAACAAAACCATAATTGCGCCGGCATAAACAATGATATGCACCGCTGCAATGAACGGTGCATTCAATAAAACATAAAGACCGGCGACTGCAAAAAGTGTTAAAATCAGAAACAAGGCACAGTAAATGGGGTTACGATGAACAATCATCATAATCCCTGAAGCGATGGCTACTGCAGCAAAAAAAAAGAATAAAATTGGAATCATTTAACTTGAATAATTCAATGAACCACAGAGCCTCAAAGGCACAGAGGTTTGATTATATTGGAGATATTGAATATTTGTCAGCGTAATCAATTTCGATTTCCAAAACTTTGTTTTGAACCCACTCTCGTTATAAATCTTTTATTCTCTGTGTCCCTTCAGCACGCTCAGGACAGGCTTAGTGCCTCTGTGGTAAAATTTTATAATAATGCAGCTTAGAAAAAGATCCAGGCCGTCAGAGCAAATAACGGCACCAAAATTACGACTGAATAAAGCATGTAGCCGAAAAAGCTCGGCATTTTTATTTTCGATTCTTCCGCAATCGATTTGACCATAAAATTAGGTGCGTTGCCAATATAAGTGTTGGCTCCGAAAAATACCGCTCCGCAACTAATTCCTAACAAATAAATTGAACCCTCGGTCATCAGCCAGTCAACAGTTTGGCCGAATTGTCCAAGGGCCGTATTAAAGAAGACTAAATAAGTAGGCGCATTGTCCAGAAAACTTGACAGAGTGCCGGTTATCCAGAAATAATGGACGGGCTCCTTTACTGCGTTGATAATAAAATTTAGCTGGCCCGCCTGTCCTGCTTTTAACATAGCAAGCGCCGGGATAATCGTGATAAAAATTCCTGCAAACAGCTTGGCGACTTCCTGAATCGGGAACCAGGTGAATTTATTGCCCTCGCGATAGGGCTTAGGTGTAATTTTTAATGATAGCAGGCCCATTGAAATTAAAAAGAGATCACGAGCCATGTTTTGCCATTCCATGTGGATGCCGAAAACCGTGACTTCGCCCAAATGAAATTTACCACTGAACAATACTCCGCCAATCACGCCTAAAAGGAATAGGATATTAAACAGTCCTTTTATATCCATTTTATATTTATGAGTCTTCATTTTATGGGTGTGCGGATTTTCAACCTCTACCTCTTCTTCAATTTCTATCACCATGTGATCTGTCTTATCGTGTTCGATATCAAAATCAACGTCTTTCAAGTGCATCTTCTCATGCCATCCTTCTTTGCGGAACATGTAAGTATCCCAAATATAGAAGATAGCGAACAGGCAACCTGACAGAAAAATCATAGAGGGAAACAGTTTGAATGTCCAGAAAAAATCAACCCCTTGCAAAAAACCGAGGAACAGGGGCGGATCACCCAACGGAGTTAAAGAGCCGCCGATATTAGCAACGAGGAAAATAAAGAAGACGATTAGATGGATTTTTGATTTGCGGAATTTATTCATCAAAATATAAGGGCGGATGAGAACCATCGCCGCACCTGTGGTCCCAATCCATGACGCCAAAGCGGTTCCAATCACCAAGACAATTAGATTGTTCAGCGGAACACCTACAGGCGCCCCCTTAACAAAAATGCCACCGGCAATCGTATAAAGAGCCCAAAGTAATATAATGAATGGAATGTACTCTAAAAAATAAACATGCAGGATTTCATGAACGGCTTCACCCCGGTACACGGCAACAAAAGGAATTGCAAACAATAAGCTCCAAAATGCGGCTACTTTTCCAAAGTGATGGTGCCAGAATTCCTCAGCAACAAGTGGAAAAACAGCGATCGACAACAATATACCGACAAAGGGAATGATACTCCAAAGAGGCAGATTAGCACCAAGGCCTCCCCCTTCGCCGTCTTCAGATTCCAACGCATAGGCAGAGACAAACGAAACGAGCAAAAAAAATATGGCCAACAGCAAAATTGTTTTCTTCATAACTGCCCTTTTCTTATTTCGTACTCCATCACAACTTTACTCGAATTTGCAATGCCCGACCGGACAAACTTAACCTAATAAATTTTTAAATTTTAAACAAAAATGAGTAAGGAGAATCAACAAACGGTGAAATGCCGTTTTAGCCGAAGGCAAAATATAACAAAATTCGTATAAAGTCAAGTTAATTTTTGGGAACTCAAACAATTAGAAAAATTCATAAATCATTCAAATAAAGAACTTACGTGGGTATGGAAAAGCAGGAATTAACCTCTAATCTATCTGGCAAGTTATCTCTTTCGGGAAGGTAGCAGAATAAAAAAGGCTTGGTCGAATGTGACATTCGACCAAGCCTTAAAACTAGCTGAGAGAAAAAAATTTGGAATTATTTCATCAAAATCATTTTCTTGGTTTCTTTGAATTCTCCGGAACGAATTTGGTAGTAGTACACACCTGAACTCACTCTTCTGCCTGAATTGTTTCTGCCGTTCCAGGTGATTTCGTGGAATCCGGCTTCTAACTTTTCATTCACAAGAGACTTAACCTCGCGGCCGAGAATATCAAAGATTATAACCATAACCT
>SMXC01000137.1 GCA_004356825.1 Caldithrix sp. | reverse complement strand
TGCAAATAAGACTTAAGCCACGGATTGACACGGATTTCCACTGATTATCTGAATATTATTAAGGAAAGGTCGTTTTCGTCAAACAATCTGTGAGAATCCGTGTTCATCAGTGGCAAAAAGATGAATCTGCAACCGCCTGGGATTGCAGGCAGGAATCTTTTCGTTATTACAACTAGATTCCGGCTTAAAGATTGCCGGAATGACAGTATATGTAAGTTTTTGGTCTGCAATTTCTTATATCGAACTCAGTTTAAAATAGTTACGACAATCAGAGAATTTAATAACACCGCCATGCCAGACGACAGAGTCCTCATCGATAAAATTCAAAAACTCACAGACGAGCTCGAACCTGAAATTGTTGCTCTTCGCCGTGTTTTCCATCAAAGCCCGGAGCTCAGCTGGAAAGAATTTGAAACTGCCAAACGCATTGTGGCAATTTTAGAGGAGGAAGGGTTGCAAGTGCAGAACGGCGTTTGCGGTACCGGAGTGGTGGCTGAAATTCAGGGTAACCGGGAAGGGAAGACAATTGCTGTCCGGGCTGATATGGATGCATTGCCGATGCAAGACGCCAAGGAAGTCTCTTACGCTTCAAAAGTGCCCGGCGTCATGCACGCCTGCGGTCACGACAGTCACATGGCAATAGCAATCGGTGTGGCTAAGATCTTGAAACGATTTGAAGGAAGTTTCGCCGGAAAGATCCGCTTTATTTTTCAACCTTGTGAAGAGGCCTTTCCGAGCGGCGCCCATGAGCTGGTAAAGAAAGGAGTGATGCAGGGCGTGGACAGCATCCTTGCCCTTCACGTCGATCCGGAAATTGAAGCCGGTAAAATCGGTCTAAGGAAGGGGGCTTTAACTGCAAATGCTGGTGAGTTCAAACTATCTATTTTCGGCAAGAGTGGCCATGCAGCGCGGCCGCATCAAGCGATTGATACGATATATTTAAGTAACCAGATCATGACCTCGCTTTACGATATTGTGGGAAATCGAAAGCAATCTCATTTGCCCGCTGTTCTGACCCTCGGTAAAATCGCCGGCGGTATTAAATCAAATGTGATTCCTGAGCGCGTTGACATCGGCGGCACAATACGAACCGTTGATATGCAGACAAATGATGAGATCGTCAACCAGATCGAACGAAGAGTCCGCACAATCACGCAAGCAGCCGGGGCAACGTACTCTTTGGAATTTCCAGGGCTTATCCCCTCGGTGAACAATGATGCGAATTTGATAGGCCTTGTTCGGGACGTCGGCAATTCCATATTGGGTCAAGATGAAATTGTCGATATTGCCAACATAAGCATGGGCGGGGAGGACTTTTCGCGGTATTTAGACCGCGCCCCCGGCGCTCTTATTCGATTAGGTGCGAGAAAACCGGGTGATCAGGTGCGGTATCTGCACACCCATTCGTTTGATATTGATGAACGAGCAATCCCCATTGGGATGTCCATCATTGCGCTTTCTGTCCTTAAATTTCTTTCCGAAGCCAGTCCCGCTTAATTGTCTTCAGCAATTAACTGAGCCTCTTTCTCAAGTTTCATTGCGTATTATTTATTGAGTCTCTATATTGAAAAGCGTAGAATTACGGTAGCTTGATATTCATGTCGAGGAATTAGCTTTGAACCTGAACGACATAAAGGTCGATTTCAACTTCTAAACGGGGAGAGCTCCAAAGCTGTGTTTCAGCTTTGATTTAAAAGAAATGGCTTTATTAGAAAAAGTAACCCGCCTTATTCGGGACAACCAATTAATTACCGATCGTGATAAAGTTCTGTTAGCCGTTTCAGGTGGCTTGGATTCGGTCGCTTTGCTGCGCATCTTCTCGCAGCTAAAAGGCAGGTTCAACTTGGAGTTGGCGGTTGTGCATATTCACCATGGGATTCGCGGCAGCGCGGCCGATGAAGACTTGGATTTTGTGAAATGTTTGTCCCATGACTACAATCTTCTTTTTTACGCAAAGAAAGTTAATTCTAAAGCATTCGCGAAATCACAAAAACTCTCTCCGGAAGAAAGCGCGCGGATTTTAAGATACCAGGCATTTGAGGAGTTTTTACAAAAATTAAAATTCTCAAAGTTGGCCACCGCGCACACTGCTAGCGATCAGGCCGAGACGGTCCTGGATCATTTCTTGCGAGGGTCAGGCAGCCTGGGTCTGCGGGGTATGCAAAAAAAACGAGGCATCTATATTCGGCCTCTCCTCGAACTCACTCGGGAAGATTTGGAGCAGTACGTTAAAGAAAACAAGTTGATCTTTCGGCATGACTCATCAAATGAAGATTTAAAGTTTCGCCGGAACCGTATCCGCCATGAATTAATTCCCTATTTAAAAGAGCATTTCAACCCAAACTTGGTAGAGACACTGAATCGGACCGCGTGCATTTTTTCGGAAACAGAATCGGTTTTGGAAGCAGTCTCGGAGAAAGCATATAGGTCACTGGTCTCGTTACAAAAAAAAAATGAAATAATAGTTGAAATTGATGGATTTTTAGGCTACTTTAGGGTCGTTCAAAAGTATATTCTTTTTCGTGCCTGTCAGGCCCTCGAAATTAACCGGAATGACCTGAATTTTGATAAGGTTGATAAGTTACTCTCAATCATTGCACAAAAAAAAGTTGGGAAACGGATTGACATCAATCAAGATTTTCAATTATCGATTGACCACGATGGTATTATAATCAAAAGGAAAGCATCTGAACAGATTCCTCAAATGAAGTTTGATTTGTTAGATTCAAATGCACTCAAATTTGGGGGATATGAATTAAAATGGTCGATTACCAAAAGGGAAGAAGCAGTCGAATTTAATAAAAACAGGCAAATTGAGCTTTTAGATTTTGATAAAACCGGAAGCAATCTCCGCCTACGCACCTTCCATCCGGGAGACCGATTTATCCCACTCAATTTCAAAGGACAAAAGAAAATAGCCGACTATTTTTCTGATCGCAAAATTCCTCACCATTTACGCGAGGTAACTCCAATTTTGGAATCACCCGCCGGAATTGTCTGGTTGTGCGGCCATTGTATTGACAATCGGTTTAAAGTTAGGGAAGAGACAAACAGGTTATTAAAATTGGAAATAAAAGAATCTTCGAATGAGTTTTGAAGAAACGACTAAAATTATAAATTCTAAAGAATCCCAAGTTTTAATTTCTGAAGCCGAAATAAAAGAGAAAGTAAAGGAGTTAGGAAAAAAAATAGCGGAAGATTACCGGGGCAAATGCCCGATTCTGGTTGGCGTTTTAAATGGCAGTTTTATTTTCTGTGCCGATCTTTTCAGGGCCATTGATATTGACTGCGAAGTTGACTTTATAAAAATATCGAGTTACGGTGATGCAATGGAAACTTCCGGGGAAGTGAAGTTGTTGAAGGATACTGACGCGCATTTGCGTGACCGTCATGTGATCGTTGTCGAGGATATTGTCGATTCCGGGTATTCGGTAGAATACCTGAGAAAAAAAATACAAGCGACTCACCCGAAGAGTTTAAAATTCGTGTCATTGTTAATAAAGGAAGAGGGGGCACAAGTTCCCTATCACATTGATTATATTGGATTCAAAATTCCAAACCGCTTCGTTGTTGGTTACGGTTTGGATTATGCGCAGAAATTTCGCAATTTACCTCAAGTTTATGTGTTAAATGAAAATAGTTAATAGGTGTTAGGGAATTATAACCAGGGAAGTTAAAAAGCATTGAATAAACAAAAAAGAAAAACCTCTAAGCGTTCAACTAATAATAGATTTGCCAAAAAGGATGAAAATTTCCAATGGAAAAAAGCCACACGGACTTTAACATTCTGGCTTATTATCATTGTTATATCCATTTGGTTTTCACAGAAATTTACATTAGACGAGCGCAGCGAGTTAGCGATCAATTATTCTAAATTTAAAGCGCATCTTGAAAACAAGGAAATTAAAGAGGCCTTTATTGAAGACAAGGTATTTCATGGGGAATTGCATGCGGACGCCGTTGATCAGGAGACACAAGTACCATACTTGAGATTTAAAACCACACTGCCGGAAGCGCCGGATGATGAAACGGCCGGAAAATGGAGCAGGGAATATGATGTGGTTTTAGAATTTAAGGCCGCTTCGAATGAGTGGTGGAATTATGTGTTTCAACTTTTGCCGTGGATTTTATTTGGCGTATTTTGGATTTTTATTTTACGTCGAATGCAGGGTGGCGGTGCCAAAGGAATATTTTCATTTGGAAAATCTCGTGCAAAATTACTAACCGAAAGTCAATCCAAAGTTACTTTTGATGATGTGGCCGGCGCAGACGAAGCAAAACAAGAATTAAAAGAAATCATTGACTTTCTGAAGGACCCTGACAAGTATCAAAAACTTGGTGGTAAAATTCCAAAGGGCGCTTTACTTCTTGGGCCTCCGGGAACAGGGAAGACATTGCTGGCAAGAGCAGTCGCCGGCGAAGCAGGCGTACCTTTCTTCAGCATGTCCGGAGCTGATTTCGTCGAGATGTTTGTCGGCGTCGGCGCTTCGCGGGTTCGGGACCTGTTCGAACAGGGCAAGAAAAGCGCCCCCTGTATTATTTTCATTGATGAAATCGATGCTGTCGGGCGGCATCGCGGCGCCGGTCTGGGCGGTGGGCACGATGAGCGGGAGCAAACATTGAATCAACTTTTGGTGGAAATGGACGGCTTTGAATCAAATGAGGGTGTTATCTTAATTGCTGCCACCAATCGTCCGGATGTTTTGGATCACGCGCTTCTTCGTCCCGGCAGATTCGACCGGCAAATCGTTGTTGATCGGCCTGATGTTCGCGGCCGTGAGGGCATTTTGAAAGTACACACCAAAAATGTACCCCTTTCGGAAAACGTCGCACTTGATGTAATCGCAAAAGGCACGCCTGGTTTTTCCGGGGCAGATTTGGCTAATTTGGTCAATGAGGCTGCCCTTTTAGCTGCGCGCTACAACAAAAAAGTGGTAGACATGCACGAGTTTGAGTACGCAAAGGACAAAGTGATGATGGGGACTGAACGGAAGAGTATGATCATCACGGAAGAGGAGAAAAGGGTCACGGCTTACCATGAGGCGGGCCATGTGATTGTCACTACATATGTTCCAAAGTCTGACCCGGTTCATAAAGTAACCATTATTCCCCGAGGGAGAGCTTTGGGTCTGATGACGTCACTGCCGGATGAGAAACACAATTACTCGCAAACATATTTAGAATCACGAATTGCAACTGCGCTTGGCGGCAGGGTGGCTGAGAAGTTGGTTATGAACGAGAGGACTTTTGGCGCCGCCAATGATCTGGAAAAGGCAGCTGAAATTGCCAGAAAAATGGTATGTGAATGGGGGATGAGTGAAAAACTCGGACCGCTGACTTTCGGCAAAAAAGAGGAAGAAATTTTCCTCGCCAGGGATATTAGTAAGCACCGTGATTATAGCGAAAGAACCGCTCAGATTATCGATGAAGAAGTTACAGTGATAGTGCAGAGGGCAGAAAAGTTAGCTTGTGATATTCTAAAAAAATATATAGAGCAACTTCACGCCCTGGCTGCTGCGCTTTTAGAACGAGAGACATTAGACCGCGTCGAGATTCGAAAAATTTTAAAAGGGGAGACTTTACCCGTTAAAATAGACGAAGAAGAGCAGATGAAACGGCCAAAGAAAGCAAAGGCAAAAAAAGCAGCAGTCGTGGATAATCTAAATTAAGGTGTTTCATAAATATTTGGTTCAAGAAATGTAAAAGATGATTTTTGATTTTATCAAGATACCGGATTGGGGTCTGATCGGGATTGGTGTTTGGCTATTTGTGAGTCTCGTTGTTTGGTACCTTTACCGGCACTCAACAACAAAACACAGAGTTGGATTTAAGACTACTTTTCTATTAATATCCGCTTTATTTTTTTTTGTTTTTTTGTTCAACAGATTTGAAGAAAGTTCGCAAGCCGCCCCGTTAAGAATTACTGTATTTCCTTTCATAAATCAAACTGATACCTCACCTTCAATTTCCTGGGAAAGTTTAGCCTTTTCCGAGATTCTCATAAAATACCTCGAGCAGAATAATTTAGAAGAATTGCTGCCCTATCAACTTGACTGGCTCATTCCTGCAGCGAATCGTGATTCACTTACTTTCCAAAATTATTGTCTGGCTTTTGCTAAGCGTATTAACCTCGATTATTTCGTCGTGGGGCGTTTTCTAAAGAAATCTCCTGACTAACGGGTAAATTACAAGCTTACGCAAGTCGATAAAAATAAAATTGTCTTTGAAGAAACCCGCCAGATCGCTGTAAGCGAGATTCAGGAGTTTAGCCGGGAATTGAGTATTTTAGTTGCGGATAGAATGTTAGGCCCAAACCGCGAAGCAGTACTGAAAGATCCCTGGCATTCAAATGCCGAGCTTGCTGTTTTTTTTAATTTCAAACTTCTTTTGTTAAATGGAGAGACAAAATCTGCTCTAGATTTAGCGCCGAGCGCGGTCAATGAAGACAGTAATTCAACTGCCTGGTTAAATGCCCTCGCGGAAATTTATCTGAATCGAGGCGTTAAAAAAAGGAAAAAGGGACAAAGTGATCTGGAAGATTTTCAGACGGCCAAGTCTCTTTTGCTGAAATCGTTGTCCTTGGATGAAGACGATCATAAAACGCTGCAACTTTTGGCCGAGCTTTATTTGGCCAATGAAAGATGGAATCAGGCTGAGGAGTTCTTACGGGAAAGTTTATTAAGAAATCGCTGGGATTCAAAAACTTACGTTGATTTTACACAATTGCATCCGAGCAGATATGCCGACCTTGATTTCGACAATGAAAACGCACTACTTGAAAAGGCGATTTTTGTCAATCCACTTGATTTCAACGCGCGTTTAATTCTGGCGGATAATTATAGCCGGAAGAATCGTTTGGATTTAGCAACTAAAACGGTCAAACAAATACTGCGCATCAACCCCAATCGGATCGATGCTTTAATGAGGCTTGGAAGTATTTATATGGCTCGAAATGATCTGCTTAATAGTCTGGAAAGTTACCAGAGAGTAACTGAACTGGAACCGCAGAATGGCGAGGTTTATTACAACCTGGGGATTGTTTACTATTATCAAAAAGATTATGATATGGCAATCAAATTTTTCGAGCACGCAATAAAATCAGTGGACCATGTTGATTCTCACCTCTATTTAGCTTATATTTACGAGCAGAAAAAGGAGATGAATCGAGCCATCACGCATTTGCGAACGCGGATCGCGAAGCGCAGCGGCAGGGCCGATAAATTTGCAGAAGAGGCTCGAAAACATTTATTTCAAATACTGTCTGAGCGAAAAGAAAATGATTCAAAAGCAGGCCAAAATACCACTCAAAACTGAAACGTGACAAATCATTTGATCATAAATTGTCGAGGCAAACAACTTAATTTAAGCTCCCGAACTCATATTATGGGGATCATAAACTGTACGCCGGATTCTTTTTATGCCGGCAGCCGGCAGCTTGATGCTCAGGAAGCAATTGAGTCGGGCATTCGGATGGTGGCGGAGGGAGCAGACATTTTAGACATCGGCGGCGAATCATCCCGTCCCGGATCGGATTCGGTTTCAAATGCAGAAGAACTCAACCGAGTGTTACCGGTCATTGAGGGCTTGCTAAAATCCGTTGATGTGCCGATTTCCGTTGACACCTGCAAATCCAGTGTGGCTAAAGAAGCCCTGGCATCGGGTGCACATGTCATAAATGATATCAGCGGTCTGGGTTTTGACTCTGAATTAGGCGCCGTTGCAGCGCGATTTGGCGCCCCGGTCATTTTGATGCATATAAAAGGCAAACCGAAGAGTATGCAATTGAATCCAAAATATGATGATGTTGTTAACGAGATTTATGAATATTTTCAGGAACGCCTGAAATGCGCCGTTGAATTTGGGATTAAAAAGGAACAAATTGTCTTTGATCCCGGCCTCGGTTTTGGTAAACGTCTTCGCGACAACTACGAAATTGTTAATGGCCTAAGGAAATTCGAAAAGTTAGGATGTGCGATTCTGGTTGGGCCTTCCCGGAAATCGTTTATTCAAAAAGTTTTAAACCTGCCCTCCGAAGAAGCAAAAGAGGGTTCTCTGGCAATGGCTACGGCAGCGATTCTCAATGGCGCTCAGATTATTCGAGTTCACGATGTAAAAGAAATGAAGCGAGTAGCGCAAATTGCCGACTTTTTGGTTCGGACACCTAAGGCGGCTGAAAAAGTATGAATCTGTTTCAAATCGGTTTTCTCAAAGTCACCCTTTTGGATATTCTTGACATCCTGGTTATTTCATTTATTCTCTACAAGATCTATTTTTTTCTGCGCAACTCTCGCGCCGCCCAGATGTTTGTCGGGCTGGTCATTATCCTGATCGTTTCTCTGATAACCCGCTTGTTTAATATGAGCGGCATGACCTGGATTTTTGACAGCCTGAAAACCGTCTGGCTCATTGCTTTTGTAATCATTTTCCAACCAGAGCTGCGGCGAATGCTAATTTTTGTTGGTCAGAGTAGAATCATCCGGTATTTTGTTAAAGTGTCCAGCGGCAAAACTTTTGACGAGGTTGTTAAGGCCGCGGTCGAACTATCCAAACGGCGATATGGCGCCTTGATCGTCATGACTCGTGACATGGGCATAAAATCGATCGCTGAGACCGGCATTCGATTGCAGGCCGAAGTTTCGGCCGCTCTGCTAACGTCGATTTTTAATGCGAAGTCGCCTCTTCACGACGGTGCAATTATCATTCAAAATGATATTATTGAAGCGGCGAAATGTATTTTACCGTTGAGTCAATCGCCAAGCCTCGGCCCGCATTTTGGCACCCGGCACCGGGCGGCCTTGGGCCTAGCTGAGGAATCCGATGCCGTTATTTTGGTTATTTCTGAAGAAACCGGCCGAATTTCCGTTGCTCAGGATGGGGAGCTGATTCAGAATTTAGATGAACCCGGTTTACAAAAAATCCTTTCGGGGGCTTTTAAATTACCGGCCGAAACCGCCAGTTGGTTGGAGTTGTCCAAAAAGCGATAACAACGCTGAACTTTCGACAAGCTCAGGGCAGGGACTTTTTGTTAAAAGTTAGGGTCTTCTTGATCCGGGCACAAACGCTGACCTTCTTGAAGAAAGTCAGCGTTTCCATTCAGCATGCTCAGGACATGCCCTCGCCGGACCTGCCTTTGCGAAGCAAGCTCCTCCTGAGCGGCCTGAGAGTGCTTCATCCCGCAAAAGGCGCGGGCTTCGCAACCACATTTCCGGGCTTTTGGGACAGCCCAGTCAAAAAGATCATAAAATATCCAACGTAACTAATGAAGCGATTATTGATATTTTGCGCCGGCTTTCTCTGTTGGGCATCTGTTCATGCTCATGAAATTTACACCAGCTACAGTTCCATCGAAATTATCGGCACCCGTTTGACTTACATTCTTACTCTCGATGAATCAGAACTTAAATATATATTTGAACTTGATACAAATAACGATGGCTCGATAACAGAAAATGAGCTCAATGCCAGCATTGATAAAATCTACATGCATTTTGAAAAGAGATTGACAATAACTATTGGCGGCGAAACTATCGAACTAATGAGAGGAGAGGGGTTTGTTTCGAAAGATAACTTAGGAAATGTTTTCGTCAATTTGGTGTTCGGGCAGACTCTCGATCGTCAGCCGTGGAAATTGACCTTGAGTTTAAATATATTCGATGATTTTGGCCCCCGTCACAAAAATTTGGTAAAAGTCATTCACCACGACCAAATTCAGCAAGCTATCTTAGCCATCGGGTCTCCTCGACAGGATTTTTCATTTTCCGGAACAGATAGTTCTTTGTTTCAACACAGCCGGCAGTTTTTTGGACTTGGCGTTGAGCATATCCTGATTGGCTATGATCATATTTTATTTTTACTCGGATTGATTATCATCGGCGGTAGTTTTCTGAACCTGGTAAAAATCGTCAGCTCTTTCACAGTTGCTCACAGCATCACCTTGATTCTTTCCGCGCTGCAAGTCGTTGCGATTCCCGCTCGACTGGTAGAAAGCGTGATTGCTCTGAGTATCGTTTATATTGCACTGGAGAATTTTTTTATCAAAAAAAGCGACGACCGCTGGTTGATTACTTTCATATTTGGCCTCATGCACGGCTTTGGATTCGCCGGCGTGCTTCATGAACTCGGTCTGCCCACTGAAGGCCTCGTCATTTCCCTCCTTTCGTTTAACGTCGGAGTGGAGGTCGGTCAGGTTATCATTGTCGGGGTGACTTTTCCCCTCATCTATCTTATCACTAAAACCAGGTGGCAAAAGAAAATGGTTTATGGGCTTTCGTCAGTTATTATAGTGTTCGGGTTAATGTGGTTTTTCGAACGGGCGTTTGATTTGGACCTGCCGTTTGTTTAGGATCGACCTAAGAATTTTATTGTCACTACAGTTAACTCATCGCGCCGAGGGTTTGCCCAATTTTAGAGGTTTACAAACTTCAACATGAGCCCAGCCCTCAGCCCTCAATACTCGAAATTATTTTCAAAATACTGCTTGAAATTTACCCAAATTTTTCATATAATTGAATCTCTTTTAAATCAGATATTTTAGAAATGAGGATACCTCGATGGGAATGACTTTAACTGAAAAAATTTTAGCAAATCGCGCCGAAATGAAAGAAATTAAACCGGGTGATTTAATTATTGTCGAGATAGATATCGCCATGGCGACGGACATTTCCTCGCCGTTGACAATAAAGATTTTTAAGGAAATGGGAGCGGAGAAGGTTTTCGACCCGGAGAAAATCCCGCTGGTTCATGACCATTTGGTTCCCGCCAAAGACATCCAGTCCGCTGAGTTTTCCAAAATAATGCGCAATTTTGCCCGCGAGCAAGGAATCAAATATTATTATGAAGTCGGACGCTCAGGAATTTCCCATCAGCTTTTGCCCGAACAAGGTTTGATTCATCCTGGCGACGTGGTTTTTGGCGCCGACTCCCACAGCACAACTTACGGCGGATTGGGGTGTTTTGCCACCGGCGTCGGCAGCACGGATATGGCGGCGGCCTGGGTTTTGGGAGAAAGCTGGTTACGTGTGCCGGAGTCTATTAAAATCAGGTTCACCGGCAAGCTGCCTGAGTGGGTTTCTGCCAAGGATATGATGCTGCTGGTTTGTCGGGATTTGGGACTCGAGGGCGGGACCTACAAAGCTCTCGAATTTGGTGGCGAGACCATCGAGAACATGCCTATGTATGACCGCTTTGTTTTTGCCAACATGACCATCGAATGCGGCGGCAAAAACGGCGTGGTTATTGCCGATGACACCACCCGTGAATATCTTAAAGGGCGCGCTAAAAAACCTGAGGAGGAATGGCTGTTCTTCCAGCCGGATGAAGACGCGACTTACTGTCAGGAGTTGAATTATGATGTGAGCGACTTGCAACCGATGGTCGCACGGCCTAATCTACCCGGAAATGTTGTGTCGGTGGCTGAAGTTGAGCGCGTTCCGGTAGATCAAGTTTATATCGGGTCCTGCACCAACGGCAAAATAGAAGATTTACGAATTGCGGCAGGTGTTTTAAAAGGGAAAAAAATTCATGACAAACTGCGCATGGTTGTGGTGCCGGCGACGGAACAGATTTATCACCAAATGCTCACCGAAGGTCTGGCTGAAATTTTCCACGAAGCAGGCGCTTCCATTGGCCCGCCGACGTGTGGGGCTTGTTTCGGCGCGCACATGGGAGTGATGGGTGACAATGAGGTCGGTGTCTTTACCACCAACAGGAATTTCGTCGGCAGAAACGGCAGCACCTCGGCTCAGGTTTATTTGGTGAGCCCGGCCGTGGCCGCGGCAACGGCAATTCGTGGGGTCATCACGGATCCGCGCGAAGTGCTGGATTAACGCTAACCGATAGAAAGAACTCAAGTGACAACGGCGCAAGAGGTGAACGATGTCGCGATAGTAGGGGCGGGCCCGGGAGGGCTTGCCTGCGCAATCGAAGCTAAAAGGCACAAGCTGAATTATCTGGTAATCGAAAAAGGGTGCCTGGTGAATTCAGTTTTTCATTTTCCCACCAACATGACTTTGTTTTCAACTCCCGAACTGCTTGAAATCGGCAACATTCCGTTTATCATTCCGACTGCAAAGCCTACACGGACGGATCTTCTGGGATACTACCGGAGAGTTGCACAGCATTTCGAGCTGAAAATTAACCTGAGCGAAAAAGTCCAGTCGATTTCAGGGAAAAGGGGCGCTTTTCAAATCCAGACCAGTGGGGATAAAGTTTACTTAGCAAAAAACATTGTCATCGCCACCGGTCAATACGATACTCCGAGCCTGATGAACATCACAGGTGAGGAGCGTGAAAAGGTGAGTCACTATTATACCGAGGCGCATCCCTATTATCAAAAAAAAGTAGCGATCATCGGTGGCAAGAATTCTGCGGTGGAGGCAGCTCTGGATTTATATAAGCACGGCGTTGAGGTTACCATTATTCACCGTGGAGAAGATTTTGGCAAGTCAGTTAAGTATTGGATTTTGCCGGATATCAAGAATCGAATAAAAAAGGGAAGGATTCAAGCTTACTTCAACACAACGGTGGCTGAAATCAAGGAAGACCTTTTGATTTTGACAGGCGACGATGGCATCGAAACGGAGCTCGCAAATGATTTTGTATTTGCTTTAACCGGATACCGGCCGAATATGGGTTTTTTGAGAAATATGGGAGTAGAATTTGACCCCAAATTAACCCCGGTGCATGACGAAGAGACCCTTCAAACAAATGTTCCCGGTATTTATATTGCCGGAGTAATAACAGCAGGATGCGAAGCCAGTAAAGTTTTTATAGAAAATACGCGCAATCATGGAACTAAAATTATAGGACATATAAATGGCACAAACGTTTGATGTCGCGGTCATCGGCGGCGGCCCCGGAGGATATGTGGCTGCCATCCGAGCATCCCAATTGGGGATGAGATGTGTAGTCATCGAGAAGGAAAAACTTGGCGGACTTTGTCTGAATTGGGGGTGCATACCCAGCAAGGCGTTGCTGCGCAGCGCCGAGGTTTATCACATTATCCAGAATGCCTCAGAATTTGGAATCTCAGTCGGCAGCCTTAAATTCGACTCAAAAAAGATCATCAAGCGGAGTCGGGATGCCGCGGATAAATTGAGCAAGGGCGTACAGTTCTTGTTGCGAAAAAACAAAATTGAGCACATCTCCGGAACGGGCGTCATTGCCAAACCGGGCGTGATCAAGGTTTCGGCTAACGGCAAAACGCAGGAAGTTAAGGCGAGAAATATCGTTATTGCAACCGGGGGATTTACCCGTTCTCTGCCGGGTGTAGAAATCGATAAGAAAAAAGTCATTTCCAGTCGCGAGGCGCTGATTCTGGACAAATTGCCCAAATCGGTCATCATTATTGGCGGCGGCCCGATTGGCATTGAGTTTGCTTATTTTTATAACGCATTTGACGTCAAGTGCACCATCGTTGAGATG
>SMXC01000136.1 GCA_004356825.1 Caldithrix sp. | reverse complement strand
TATGAAATCTTTCCAAAAATTCTGGATCCGGTATGGACTCTGTTTGTTTCAAATCCATCAAATTCCTGGCGCTTACCTGAGAATGTGAAATTGACATTTTTTGTGATTGGCAGGGCAAATATGATCCCCAGGTCGCTATACTCCCAACTGCCCGCACGAAAGTTTACCTGTGAGTAAGGTTTCTTTGCATTAAATTCAAAAGAATTTAGGTTCAGCACTCCACCTGATGACTGAAACCCAAATGGAGCAAAAGAATCTGCACCGCGAACGGTAAAATCTTCCACTAAATTGATAGGAATCACCGTCGTTGGTACAAACCCGCTAATCGGGTTTTCCAAATTTAAATCGTCGAACCAAATGCTTGTTTGCTGCGGGGTCGAACCTCTAAAAGATAGGGGCGATACTTGGCCCAGACTGCCGTAATCAAGCGGAAAAACATTAGGGAGAACCTGGACAAAATCAGCAATATCTTCAGCGATAAGGTTCTCTGTTTCCCGAATATTGAACACCCAAATTCCTGAGTTCGGCCTTGGCTTTATAGTAAGAGTGTCCGCGCGCGGAGTTTCGGATTCACCTACGACTGTTTTCGTCGAGTCGGTTTCTTGGGGGTAGGCAAAATTTACAGTAGAGAGAGATGAAACTATTAAAAAACATCCGACTTTCCAATCGAAGTTTTTCAACTGATGTTAGCCTGTTTGAGTAAACCAATTCTACTCAGTTCCCGGCTTACATAAGGTAAAACAAGAACAAATATTAATATGTTGTTGACCGTAAGAATAAGATAAGATGGCAGCCCTCCCACAAACCAAATTTTTTGTTGCTCCAGCGAAAATCCCATTGAAAAAACATTACTTGAGAACGTAAGCAGGATATAAACCCAGGTTAAAAGCAACCCCGCCACGCCGAAAGCAATCGCTCTTATCCAGAAACGCCTTTTGCCGAGGCCTAATTTAGCATATCTGCCACCAAGATATCCAACCAAAGCACGGCTTAAAGCTTGAGCAATGAAAAGAGGAAGCGGAGAGATTCCGTAAGGATTAAAGGTTGAGAATATTGAACTGGCGATTACCCCGACCAATATGCCATTTCTTTGGCCTAACAACAATCCGGAAAGAAAAATAGTCGCGGTAAAAATCTCAATATTGTGAATTGATATAAAAAGAAAAGCTCCCGCAACAGCCATGGCTGAGAAAACTCCGACCAGAGCAATTTCAGTAACACTAATCTTCATTTTATTAGCCGGTCAAGTAATGTTTGAAATAAGAGACGAGTGATTTGAGGGGAACAATAGTTAATCAACTTTAACAAAATGATTCAGCGGCCCTATTCCTTTGCCTAAGTCAAAGCTGAAACGGATTGCCTCGGTGATAAATTTCTTTGAAATCGAAATAGCTTTTTTTAATTGATGTCCCATGGCTAAGTTTGCCGCAATGGCAGCAGAATATGTACAGCCGGTGCCGTGGGTATTTTTGCTTCGGATTCGCTCAGCAAAATATTCGGTAAATTCACTGCCGTCAAATAAAATATCGACGGCGTCTTCCTCACGGTGTCCACCCTTTAGTAAAACGTTTTTTGCGCCTAGATTATGCATTACTTTTGCCGCCTCCCGCATATCATCTTTGGTTTTAATGGCCATTCCCGTCAGCGCCTCGGCCTCGGGAATGTTGGGTGTGATCACTTCCGCCAGAGGAATGATTTTCGCCATTAAGGCTTGCTGAGCATCATCCTGAAGGAGCGGATGCCCACCTTTTGAACGCATCACTGGATCCACAACTAAGTGCGGAATATTGAATTGCTCAATTGTTTTTGAAAGCGCCTCGATAATCTCAGCGTTGGAAAGCATGCCGGTTTTTGCTGCATCAACTCCGAGATCGTTAACCACAGATTCCAATTGCAGCGCCACGAATTCAGGTGGCAAATCAAGCACACCCTGTACACCTTGGGTATTCTGTGCTGTGATTACCGTCAGAACAGACATTCCGTAACAGCCGAATGCATGGAACGTTTTCAAATCCGCCTGGATGCCGGCGCCGCCACCGGAATCAGAACCTGCGATGGTCAGAAGTCGCTTCATTTCTCAGTAGAGCTTCTCTAGCTATTTGGAATGAATTCATCCCTGGTGTTTAACAGACGACTCTATGATACCGCCGCCTATCACTAAATCATCCTGATAAAATACCACGGACTGGCCAGAGGTTACAGCGCGCTGCGGTTCTTTAAATCTAACTTCCACATTGCCATTTGATTTCGGTTGAAGCCATGCATGGGCTCCCGGACTATTATACCGAATCTTGGCTTCGATCTCAATTCCCTCCTTGAGAGCTGCAATCGAAATCCAGTTTACATTCTCAGCAACCAGACCGGAATGAAGCAAGTCATTATTGGAGCCTACTTTAATCCGATTATTACCAGCATCAATTTCGGTCACGTAAACCGGCTGCCCCGTAGCAATTCCGACTCCCTTGCGCTGACCGATTGTGTAAAACGGATATCCCTTGTGCACGCCGAGCAAGTTGTCCTGCTCATCCAGAATTTCGCCATCCTGGAGATGAGTCTCTAATTCCGGTCGTTTCTTTTTGAGATAGCGCGAGTAATCGTTATCAGGAATAAAACAAATTTCCTGGCTCTCCTTCTTCTCCGCAGTTCTGAGCCCAAGATTGCGGGCAATTTGTCTGATCTCCGGCTTGGTGAATTCACCAACCGGAAATAAAGTACGCTCAAGACCTTGCTGGCGTATCCCCCAAAGTGCATAGGATTGATCCTTATGACCATCCTTTCCCTGCTTCAAGAGATACCGTCCACTCTCCTCGTCAAAGGTGGTTCGGGCATAATGACCAGTGGCAATTTTATCTGCCCCCAACTCTTCGGCTTTCTGCAAAAGAACACCCCATTTGATGTAAGTATTGCAGCGAACACACGGGTTCGGGGTGCGGCCGTCCATATACTCTGAAATAAAGTTATCCGTGACCGCCGCCTCGAACTCTTCTCGAAAGTTAACCATGTAATGCGGGACACCTAACTTGTGGCAGACGGCACGGGCGTCATCCATGGTATCGACAGAGCAGCAGCCGCTGTCTTTGTTGAGGTTACCCCCGACCCGGTCGTAGTCCCATAGGTTCATAGTGACGCCAATAACCTGGTAGCCCCTTTCGTGCAGCAGGGCTGCAGCGACTGAACTGTCCACTCCGCCGCTCATGGCGACCAGAACTGTTTCTTTGATATTTTGCTCCATACTCTTTAGTTTTATATTTTAAATACTTTAAGCTGCGATTAATTTCTTCCCCCTTTTCAGTCCCCGCAGACGAGACACGATTTCTTGTAAAACCCCGACTGTAACATCTATTTCCTCTGGAGTGTTTTCCTTGCCTAAACTAAACCGAATCGCCGAATTGGCTAAATTCTTGGACAACTTAAGCCCTTTCAACACATGGGAAGGCTCAATGGTTCCCGAGCTGCACGCGGAACCATTCGAAACTGCTATTCCTTTTAAATCCAAACTGAGCAACAAAGAATCACTTGCCGCACCGGGGAACGACATATTCAAAATTCCGGGCAAGCGCTTTGTTTCATGACCATTCAAGTGGACCTCCGGGAGTATATCAGAAATCTTGCGCTGCAAATCATCCCTAAGCTCAGTTAACTTTACTCGATCCTTTTCCATCGACCTGCTGCAAATTTCAGCAGCTTTTCCTAAACCAACCGCACCGGGAATATTTTCCGTGCCGGCCCGGCGGTCGCGTTCGTGTTTTCCACCGTGCATGATTTTTTCGATTTGTATTCCCCGACGAATATACAAAGCGCCGATTCCTTTTGGCCCATAAATTTTGTGACCCGAAATCGACAGCATATCGATGTTCATTTCCTTGACGTCGATGGGAATCTTGCCCAACGTTTGCACGGCATCGGTATGAAATAAGATGCCTCTATCTTTGCTAAGAGCAGCTATCTCTGGAATTGGATTAATCGTGCCGATTTCATTGTTGGCGTGCATGATGCTGACCAGGCAGGTCTCCTCCCGAATCGCCTGCGCTACTTTATCGGGAGAAACCAGGCCGAACTTGTCTACCGGAACATACGTTACTTCAAAGCCGTTTTTTTCGAGATATTTGCAGGCATAGAGCACAGCATGGTGTTCAACCGCTGAAGTCACAATGTGAGTTTTTCGACCGCTGAAAAACTGCGCCGTGCCTTTAACTGCAAGGTTATCTGCCTCAGTGCCACCGGATGTAAAAACGATCTCCGACGGTTCCGCGTTGATGACAGCGGTAATCTGCCGTCGCGCCTCTTCAAGTGCGACTTTTGCCTCCTGGCCGAATGAATGCACACTGGATGCATTGCCAAAATTGGCGCTGAAACAGGGCATCATGGCCTCCAGCACCTGCGGGTGAACCGGCGTGGTTGCGCTGTGGTCGAAGTAGATTTTTTGCTTATGGTTGCTTGAATTCATCAAACTTAGTTTAAAACACGGGCAAATATAAGACAATTCATGGTCACTTTCAAGCAAAAGTTCTGGCTTAAAACTTAAATTTGCTTGACAAATTGCCTGGTCAGGGTTAAATTAAACAAATTCTCTGAGTAAATTTCTTCCACCTCTATTAAAAGTCTCCATTCGGAATTTAAGTTTTACCTAACAATGGGGAGGCTACATGGCAGTTGCAGAAAAATTTCGACCCGTTCGCAAACGGGGTTTTTCTCCAAAACGGAAATCTCGACCAGGGTTCCGTCTGGACGGCCGTACGGTCTGGTTTGCCGCCGTCCTCATCGTGTTTTCTCTCAGCACTTTTCTCGCTTTTACCCAAAAACCGCGCCGCAATGCATATGCTGCAGTTACTACTTTCACTCTGGACTGGTGGCAACACCCCATCGAACGCAACGCCATGCTGCGGCTACCGATTATTACTGGTGGCCTCAATGGTGTGTTTGCCCTGCCCGGGACAGACAAAGTCTGGGTGGTTGGAAAAGGGGGACTCATTCTGCACAGCACGAATGGCGGCCGGACCTGGGAGCAGCAGACCCTGCAGCCAGGTTTGCTTCAACAACAAGAAGATCCGCAGCAAACGGCGCAGCAAAGCGCCTTTTACAATTTGTTATCACCCGGCGCGGCAGTAGCCGAGGAAAAGGGGGGAAACGGGCCACCGGTTATTACAAACCCCATTGCGGACCAAAGCCTGACCATCTCCGCGGGGCCATTCACTCGTGATCTGAATGCCACGCCAGCGGTGTTTACCGATCCAGACAAAGATTCCTTGAGTTATACCGCGGACTCGAACTACCCAAAGATCGCAAATGTTACAATTAACGGTAGTGTGCTCAGGGTTGCCGCCATAACCGCTGGCGAAGCAACCATTACTGTCAGCGCGTCCGATGGCAAGAAGGGCTCCATTAACATGCAATTCGCTGTAAAGGTCAGCGGCTCCCCTGCCCCGGCCCAAGAGGTGGAAGTCCCGGCACAAGTAGTCGAAGCCCCGGCAGATACAGCCGGGACCTTTAAAGCCGATTTACGGGCAATCTATTTTGTCAACCCCAGCAACGGCTGGGCCGTAGGAGGGCGCGACATCCTAAACACTACGGACGGCGGAAAGACTTGGCAAAATCAGAACAGCGGCACCTCAAGTTACCTTTATTCCGTCACTTTCACCGACCCCAACAACGGCTGGGCAGTCGGAACGAGCATCCTAAACAACCACCAACGGCGGAAAAAACTGGCAAATCCAAAGAAGTGCCACGAGCAGTACATTTAATAATCTTTCTTCCGTCACCTTTATCGACCCACACAACGGCTGGGCAGTCGGAGATCTCGGCACCATCCTAAACACCGCGGATGGTGGAAAGACCTGGCAAAAACAGAACAGCCGCATTTTAAAAGTACTTTTTTTCATCACATTCATTGACCCTGACAACGGTTGGGCGGTTGGAGACGGCGGCACAATCTTAAATACCACCGACGGCGGAAAGACTTGGCAAAATCAGAACAGCGGCACCTCAAGTTACCTTTATTCCGTCACTTTTACTGACTCAAAAAATGGCTGGGCCGTTGGAGAGGACGGCACCATCCTCAGCACCGACGGCGGAAAGACCTGGCAAAATCAGAACAGCGGCACCTCAAGTTACCTTTATTCCGTCACTTTTACTGACTCCAAAAATGGCTGGGCCGTTGGAGAGGACGGTACCATTCTCAGCACCACCGACGCTGGAAAAACGTGGTTCAGCCAAACTCAACCCGATACTCTTCGGCTGACTTCTACGGAGGGTTATGGCAAATATCCGGCGCCCTGGTACTACCTGAGCTTACTCCTGATTGGCTTTTTGTTCATCCCGGTTTTTAAGAAACCCCTGCCGACGGAAGAGACCGAAGTCGATGGATCCATCGCCGACATGCTGATTTCAGATCGTCCCCTCGATATCAACGATCCGGATCCACTCGGGTTTAAACCGATTGCCCTGGGGCTGTCGCGGTTTATCCGCAACGTAAATACCCAACCGCCGCTGACCATCGCCATCAGCGGGCAGTGGGGCAGCGGCAAAAGCTCCCTCATGAACATGCTGAAAGCGGACCTGCGCCAAAACAAGTTTCAAAGCGTCTGGTTCAATGCCTGGCACCATCAAAAAGAAGAGCATTTATTAGCGACTCTACTCGAAAACATTAGAACTCATGCTGTGCCGCCGATCTGGCATCCGAAGAATCTAGTTTTTCGTTATCGATTGTTGAAACTGCGCCTGAAACGGAGTTGGCCGATACTGTTTTTGTTGCTGGCGGCCTACTCTGCCCTTGCCGGGTTCTTGTGGGCTCACCCAACAGCCCTAGGTTTACTAAGTACAAACCTTGAGCATATCCTTATTGATTTACAAAACGGCGAGTGGCCTCATTTTGACGAAAGCGGTACATTTTTTGGCGTTTTGGTCATTGCGTTAGGACCTTTGAGTCTACTCGCTAAAGCGCTGCGGGCCTTTGGTACCAAGCCCGCAAGGCTCATGGCCTCGATGTCGGGCCGCTTTCGGGTTCGCGATTTTACAGCACAAGCCGGCTTCCGCTACCGTTTTGAACGGGAGTTCAAAGACGTCACGCGGGCGCTCAGTCCACATAGTCTGGTCATTCTGATCGACGACCTGGATCGCTGCAAACCGGAAAACGTCCTCGAAGTGTTGGAAGCAGTAAACTTTCTGGTCTCGGCCGGCGATTGTTTTGTGGTGCTGGGACTTGACCTCGACCGGGTCGAACGCTGCGTCGGCCTCGGCTTCAAAGATGTCGCGGAGGAACTGCTGGACGACACTGACATCCCGGAACTGCAAAACAACAACGATTCGCAGACGATCGGCGACGCGGGCAAAAGGAGGCGCGGGCAGTTTGCCCGGCAGTACCTGGAAAAACTGATTAACATCGAGGTTCCGGTTCCGGAGCCCTCTGAGGCCCAGGCCCGAAATCTGCTCGTCCCTTCCGCGAACGGCGGCATTCAAACCGAGTCAATCTGGCGGTCAGTCGGAAGGGAGCTGACCCAACGAACACGAGCCCTCGTCCCGGCAATTATGCTCACCGCAACAATCATATTCGGTTTTTGGGGCGGCCGGTCACTGCTGTTCGAGCCAGTCCAAGAAGCCCAATTAAATCAGCAACAAAGCACCGACGAAACTGAAGTAACGATCGGTCAACCTGGCATTTTGCTTGAGCCAAAACCTGAACCGGAAAGGGACACCAAAATAAGCAAATTCGAAAGCGGCCAAACAGCGCGTTTTCCTAGGACCCTTTTTGTGGCGCCGTTGCTACTGCTGCTCGGTCTGGGTGTCTGGCGACTGTCTATTCTACCGGAGAGCATTGTGCGCGATTCTCCAGAGTTCCTGCAAGCCCTCGGTGTCTGGTCGCCCCTGGTTTACGCCAAACAGCCAACCCCTAGATCCGTCAAGAGGTTTATGAACCGGCTGCGCTATTTCGCCATGCGTTTGCCAGAAGAGGAGTCGAGAAAGTCTATTGGGATGAGGTTAAAAGGATTTTTGGAAAGAATTCGGGGCAAGAACCTGCCGGAAACAGTAGCAGTAAAAAAAGAACTCACAGAAGCCACTTTAGTTGCCCTGAGCGCCCTGCATAACTTTAATCATGAATGGCTGGAAAACGAGCAGGATTGGTCTAAAATAAAAAAAGGTGAAGTTGTAAAAGCGTCGAATGGGAGCCCAGAAGACCTCGGTCAAATGCAACTGCTGCAGATCACCCTGCAAAATGCCATAAAGAACCACAAGTCCAAATTCAAGCAATGGCCGCCAACTGACAAAGATATTGAAAAGCTGCTTAACCTATCTAAAGGAATTCGGGTGAGCTAAACTCTTTCAGCCCAACTTTGCAGATAAAACTCGGGGCATGAATCTGGGGGCTTTCTTTGAATACTCAAGACAAGCCTCTCCAACTGCTTCAATTACAACGTCCTCTTCCTGACGAGTCAGCCAAGCATAGAGCGGCTGCTAAATACCGGCCAAAGAAATCAGCGTGAAAATCGAAGGCCGGTGCAGAATCCAGTCAATATTTTTAATCTAAATCCAAAAACCACATTTCGCAAATCCACAATCGCTACAAACTCGCAATCACGCTTTCTCTGCCCTTATTCTGCTCTTTTAAATATTCCATCAACGGCTCGAAATATTTCAACATCGCTTTTGCGCTCAAATCTTCGCCGGTCTTTTCTTTCAAGACTTTGCGCCAATCTTTACTTGAGCCCGGCCGCATGATGCTTTTTAAGAAATCGCCTACTTTCTTGCTGCCGTAGTAATTGCAATTATTGGGGTCTTGCTTTAGAATATTGGTGGCAATGTAATTATGAAGATGATAAACAAGAATGCTGGAAAGCGCATAATCATAATATTGAGCCGGGTCATTGTTTATGTGCGTTTTGCTGCTGGCATCGCAGTACTCTTCGCCGCGCGGTGAAGGCGGCACAATGCCCTGGTACTTTTCAACCAGTTCCCACCAGCGCTGATTGTACTGCGTCTTGGGCAGATCGTTTTCATACAAATCGTACTCGAAGTGAGTCATGGTGCCGGCAGAAAACGGAATGAAAACCACGTCGCCCAGGGCTTCGTTCAACAGCCACTGAATTTGATCAATTTCGGCGTCTTCGGGCAGCAAGTTAAGGTGCTGTAAATAAGCTTGCTGGGACGACGCCACGTTCATCAACGTTCCCATGCCCTCGTGGTAGCTTCGATTAGCGCCGCCGCGTAAAAGCAAAGGCACGTCCGGATTTGAATATTCAATATAATAGTAAATATGACCTAACTCATGATGGGAAGTCCCAAACCAACGGCTGTTCGGCACAACGCTCATCAACGACCGGTAGTCATCCTGAAGGTCGAGGTGCCAGGCAGAGGCGTGATTATTTTTCTTCCGGGATGCTCCTTCTTCTACCGGATACAGATCGGAGCGCTCCCAAAAGTTCTGGTTCAGCGTGTCAAAGCCAAGACTGACATAAAATTCTTCGCCCGCCCTGACCATCCACTCAGCCGATTTATCTTCAAAAAGCTCATCCAGATTAACCGCTTCCACGATACCGGGCCAGCGTTGTCCCCAGCGATTCGGCAGCCAATGCGCCGGCAATTTTTCCGGTACCGGCTCGTTGTAACGTTCGGCCAGCTCGTAACGCACGTAAGTATGAAGCTCTGAATAAAGCGGCCGCAACTCTTCAACCAAATTATCCATCAGCTCTACCATTTCGTCGGCGGTCATGCCGTAGTCGGCAACCTCAAGTCCAAAAAAGGAACTGTGCCCCATTTCCCGCGCCACTTTATTGCGCAGGCTCTGCAAATTCGCCAAACCGTCTTTTAAGACTTTGCCCACCTCTTTGCTGGATTCCCAGGCGGCCAAACGTTCATCGATGTCTTTTGAATGAACCAGAATGTCATCAATTTCATTGGTGCTGACGATTTTCGCTTTCCCTCTCTGGTCGCGGATAACAAAATCAAATCCATATAGTAAACTGGTTTGTTTGGTTTCAGCTTCGATCAAAGCGCCGACAACCTCGGGAATTGTACCCGGCCTGTGAGCCGCAGTCAGTAAAATTTTATTTAGCTGCAAAACTTGAAGGCGATCCAGTTGGCTTTTATGTTCCAATAAGGACTTCGCCTTTTCAATGACTTCCTTTTTACCGATGTATTCAGAGAGCGCTTTATCTGTAATCACGCTCAAACTATCGTGCTCCTCGCTGATATCTGTGTTTGCCAGCCAAGCTGCTTTGCTGGCTTCGTAATCGAGTTTTTGATAGGTTTCGGTGTATTCATCCAGGAAGGTTTGCGCATCTTGTTTAACCTGGTTCGTACACGCAAGGCTGAATAAAAAAGTGAGAATAAAAGCTAAACAGGCAACTTTGGAATTCATTCCGGCCTCCTTAATTAAGTATTACAGTGTTTACAGTGTTTATGTATTAATGTATGCGAGTAATTCTATTTGTAAATGGCTCGGTGTACAAAGCCATAGCTGGTTGTGAACATAAGGGGCCCTTCAGTTCGCTGCGATGCCGCAGACAACACCTTGCTCCTTAAATCCGGCTGAGATTTTATTTCCTGCCTTTTAGCAATCTTCGCCGCCCACTATTCGACAAAAATATAAAAGAAATTGCTCAAATTCAAGGCTAAACCTAGATGCTGGTTGCTAGATGCTGGATGGTTTTTCAATCCATATCGCATTAGCCTTTTTGATAGACCGCTACTACACCGTAAAAAAACCTGACACCACAAAGCATATGAATGCATTACAGGGAGGAAAGAAGGATGACAGATGAGATTGTTACTTGCAGCTAAGCTACGGTGGCCTAAAACATATCCACCCTCCGTGGCCGGGCGCAGAATTGAACTGCGGACACACGGATTTTCAGTCCGTTGCTCTACCGACTGAGCTACCCGGCCTATTTCATCGAACTTATATATGCTGTTTTTGAGCATCAAAGCGGGCAGTCCATGGCCCTAAAATTAAAACATAAATATAAACAATTTTTATCTAAATGCAATAAAAATTAACAGACTGTTTACCACTTTGGTTAGATTCTATTTTGCCGCAACATGCACCGAACTCATCCAAATCAATGACATCATAATGCTCCTTTTTGGTATCGGGAAACCTGGTCATATGGTCAAAATACAGTGCGAGCGTGTTTAGATGTTACAGTGTTTACGTTTTTTATCAAGTTGATTACTTTCAAGATATGAGCACCCGAACATTCGAACACACAAATACGAAAACACTTTCACCTTCATTGCGATGATATTCAGAGATCACATTGCTAAGCTTCATGACTTGCCATACGTTAACCCCAGAAGTCTTTGAGACCCGATGTTGGGTACCGAAAATCTTGCTGTTTTCAGATCAGCGCTCTACTCGTCCCGAACCACTCCCTCCGGCTAATTTCTCGACCTCCTCGGCGCTCACCAGGTTGAAATCACCCGGAATGGTCTGCTTCAGACAGGATGCGGCAACCGCAAACTCCAAAGCATCTTTCGCGTTCTTTTTGCTGAGAAGAGCAAAGATGAGTGCACCGGCAAAAGCATCCCCGCCGCCAACACGGTCGATAATTTGAATGTCGTAATGACGGGAATGGTAGGGCGTTTGGCAATCTTTATTCCGTTTTTAATTTCACTTTTTCAGAAAGTTGGTTTTGATAAACAATCAAAAGTCAAAAAAACTAGTCCGAAGGCGTCCCGCCGAGGATTGATGAGCGCAGAATTTCGAAAAATGCTCGGCGGGACGCCTTCGCTCTATTCTCTCAGGAAACTCGACATTGATGTCGAGATGGTTAGGGACTGTCCAAAAAGCGATAACGACGCTGACCTTCTCCAAGAAGGTTCGCGTCTTCTTGACCCGGACACAAACGCTAACCTTCTTGGAGAAGGTCAGCGTTTACAGCAAATCGTTAAGCGCGCCTGCCATCCCCTTTACAAGAATCGTTTCAACATGCCGGCAAACAACAGCGCTCAAACCAGGAATTTCATTCAAATCTCTGCCCCAGAATTCATCATTTTTTAAGACCTGTCGGGTCAGAGTTGCAAAGTCTTTATTCTGCTCAAATGCTTGCCAGAGATCAAAGAAAAAATTCAGATAGGACTCGTCATCGCGGATAACATATTTCTCCTCCCCTCGAACCCCAAACATTTGCTTGCCATCAAACTCGCGGCCGCGATAAAAAACCATAAGCGCCGCCAGGGAAAAAGAGAGAATTTCGGGAAGCCGCTTGTTGGCTGAGGTAAAGGCAAGCAGAGAAGGCAGAACACGCACTTTGAATTTCGATACGGAATTGAGCGAAATGTCCAGCAGGCGGTGCTTGATGAACGGGTTTTGAAACCTCTCCAGCACCGCCTCAGCAAATTCTTCCTTTTCCGTCTGTGACAATTCAAGGGTCGGGAGGATTTCCTCAAAAATTCCGTTGCGCATGTACCGACCGATAAGATCATCCTCGACGCTTTCTTTTACCGTGTTTATGCCGGCCAGAAAGGCCGCCGGCACGGTCATGGTATGCGCACCGTTCAGGATACGCACCTTGCGGTCGCGGTAGCGTTTGAGATTATCCGTCCAGATGACATTCAGGCCGGCTCGGTGAAACGGCAGTTCTTCGGCGAAGCGCTCATCGCCCTCGATCACCCAGAGATGGAAAATCTCGCCGGTATCGACGAGTTTGTCCTCATACCCGAGTTCTTTGGTAATATCCGCGATTTCATCACGCGGGTAACCGGGTACGATTCGGTCCACCAGCGTGTTCAGGAAATGATTGTGCCTTTCGAGCCAGCGGGAAAATTCGGGGTCGAGCTGCCAGTCCGAAGCGTGCTGCAGGATGCATTCTTTTAATCTGTCGCCATTCCGGTCGATAAGCTCGCACGGAATGATAACCAGACCTTTGTCAGCGGCGCCGTCAAACGCTTTGAAGCGCTCATAAAGGAGAGCGGCCAGTTTGGGCGGGAATGGCGCCGGGCAGACACCCTCCGGCTGTTGGGTTTTCACATAAGCGATGCCGGCCTCGGTGGTGTTGGACAGCACAAAACGCAGATCCGGGTTGTGAGCGCATTGCAAAAACTCATTCCAATTACTATACGGATTCAGGCCGCGGCTCACCGCGGTAACGATTTCCGCTTTCTTAACCACCTGACCGTTTTCGATACCGCGCAGCAGGACTGTGAACAGTCCATCCTGCTGATTCAATAAATCGACCAGCCCTTCCGCCAACGGCTGCACAATGACGACTTTGCCATTGAAGTTCGCCCTGGCATTAAGCGCATTGAATATCCAGTCCACGAACGCGCGCAGAAAGTTGCCTTCGCCAAACTGCAGCACTTTTTCCGGCATCTCTGCCAGCGGTCCGACTTCGACTGTTTTTAATGCTTTGATTTGCTCAATGGTTTCTTTACAAATCTGCATCGTGAGACCTTTCATTTAGTGCCGTTGTGGAGATCGCTCTACATATCTCCGCAACGATCTTGTTCAAATACTTATTCCATATTTCATAAAAACTCTAATGTCTAAATTATTAGGCACTTCTTTGCCCATTAAAATCTGGGATCAAAAATGGCTTAAAGGTACGTACCATAGGGGTTTATTGTTCTAAGGCACCCGCGCTTCCGAAGCAACGCGCCTGTCCGGTTATCGGGTCCTTGAAAATAAGCGCCCTAACCAATAATCTGAGCGGATTGAAAAAGTCATCGTTTGTTTTATCACGAAGGTCTGGATAAAGTCTATCGTTAAAAATTGGAATCCCTACAGAGGCAAGATGTAACCGTATTTGATGTTTCTTGCCCGTCACTGACTGTAATTTGTATAATGCCCCGCCGGCCATTTCCTCCACAAAACTGATATCAGTCTCAGCATTTGATATTCCTTCCACTTCCTTCATCCGGAAAAACGGTTCTCCGCGAACGATTCGGCTCCGTCGTTTCAACGGAAAGCTGAGGTCAGAATTGGAGGGAGCAAGCGCTTCATATACTTTTGTAACCATACGGCTCTGAAAAAGGAAAGCATATTTGCCCCTGGTAGCGGGGTTGTGTGAAAATAAAACAATACCGGCGGTCTCCCGGTCTATTCGATGAAGGGGCACAAGGTTCTTCCATTTGCCATTCTTTTTTAAACGAACAAGAAGTGTTTCGCGCAGAAACCGCCCCGACGGAGTGACAGGTAAAAAATGAGGTTTGTCTATTACCAGGATATGTTCATCCTCATGGATTATACGTTCAAGAAAAGGAATCTTTATTTCCGAGTCAACTTCCCGGTAGTAGAAAATATGAATTCCCGCACAATAGGGGGTGTCGGGATTCAAGGCACGACCGTTTTCATCCACAACCTCTCCCTTTTTCATACGAGACAGCCAGTCGCTGACCAGCACTTTTGGATAGCGCTCTTTCAGGAAATCCAGAACCGTTTTCCAGTGGCCAGCTGGCAAAAATTTACAGCTTGGACTAACTCCGTCAACTGTCGGAAGTGGCGACCTCAAAATTCCCTACTCATTTCAATTTTTGGTGTGGCAGGTACCTTCAAAGTCACACGCTCTCTCGTTGGGTTCTATACTGAAGGGTCCCTGTGTGCATCTATTCCGGTCCTTTTACAATTTTATTTTTGATGTCTCGATTAGGTCTCAGACTTGGTGGGTCGGGCCCACCGCACTCTGACAAAACGTGCACGGTCACCATTAAAGAACCGGTCGTCGATGACCCTCATACATTGCATCTCGCCTCTCCTTAACTCCAGGATCGGCAAAGTACTCGTCAAATGTCATTTCTTTATCAATAATGCCCTCGGGGGTAAATTCAATAATCCGATTGGCAACAGAGCTGATTAATTCATGATCATGTGAACCGAATAAAATAACATCAGAATACTTTTTCAGACCATCATTCACCGCGGTGATCGCCTCAAGGTCAAGATGGTTTGTCGCCTCATCAAAGATAAGTACATTAGCGCCGGCAAGCATAGAACGCGAAAGCATGCATCGTACTTTTTCACCACCGGAAAGTACCTTTACCTTTTTCAGTGCATCCTCACCGGTAAAAAGCATCCTGCCCAGGAAACCGCGAAGAAAAGGTTCATCTTTATCTTCCTTGGAATACTGGCGCAGCCATTCGATTAGATTTTTATTACTATCAAAGAATTCGGCATTATCCCGAGGCATATAGCTGGATGTTATGGTGACGCCCCACTCGTAGGTGCCGCTATCCGGTTCGAGATTGCCTGCAATAATATCAAAAAGCACCGTCTTGATATTATTACTGAAGCCGATAAAAACAATCCGGTCTCCTTTGTTGACGGTAAAAGTAACATCCTTTAAAAGCTGTTCACCTTCAATGGTTTTACTCAAGCCGGTTACCTTAAGAATATTATTCCCACAGCGACGCTCCGATTTAAATTCCACCCAGGGACGTTTTCTGGATGATGACGGCATATCGTCAATCGTCATTTTTTCCACCAATTTCTTTCTGGATGTCGCTTGGCGTGCTTTTGAGGCATTGGCGGAAAATCGTGCAATGAACTCCTGTAAATCTTTGATCTTAGCATCCCGCTTACGCTTATGATCTTGAAAACGTTGAATGGCAAGCTGGCTCGCATGATACCAAAAATCATAGTTTCCCGCATAAATCTTAATGGTCTTGAAATCGATATCTGCAATGTGGGTACAAACTTTATTGAGGAAATGCCTGTCATGGCTCACCACAATAACCGTATTTTGAAAATTATAAAGAAACTCCTCCAGCCAGGTGATAGATTCAAGATCAAGGTGGTTCGTTGGTTCATCCAGAAGAAGGATATCCGGATTTCCAAACAGCGCCTGAACCAATAGCACACGTACCTTGATACCCCCATCAAGCGCTTTCATTTGAGTATCATGCAAATCAGCCGTTATACCGAGCCCGTCCAAAAGCTTCCCTGCATCCGATTCAGCTTCGTAGCCATTAAGATCGGCTAGTTCGCCGTAAATTTCAGACAAACGCATGCCCTCTTCATCCGTAATATCAGCTTTCGCTTCAAGGATATTTTTTTCCTGAAAAACTTCATACAATTCTTTGTGGCCCATAATGACTGTCTGCATAACCGTATATTTATCGAATGCGAAATGATCCTGCCGGAGGGTCGCAATCCGTTTTCCTCGTGGAAGTTGAATATCGCCGGAACTGATATCTATTTCACCCGAAAGCGCGTTGAGTAAACTAGACTTCCCGGAACCATTTGCCCCAATCAGTCCGTAGCAGTTTTCTTCAACAAATTTAATGGAGACATCTTTAAATAAAACCTGTTGGCCAAATTGAATTGACATGTTCATTGTTGCAATCATTGTTGTCTTTCTATTATTATGAAATGAATAAATATGTTCAAATATATATGGGTGAAGGAGATTGATTAACGCATTAATCCTCTTGTAACCCGCCTACCCTCGGCTATGCTCTGTAAATTGCCGATCCCTAAATAGCAAAAAATAAGCAAAAAAACAACTATAAAAGCCCGCAAATTGAGCGTGCGTATATAGCACATGGGCGGGTGGGTCGTTTTGGAAAGGTGAGGCCAAACAGCTCCTCGAAAGTGGTTTCGGCGTTCAGGAAAACATTTCTAAGAAAAAAAGACCTCACATAGTTGGATATTGAATTTGTGCATAAGCGCCGCCATCCTTCTGCGATCTGGTGCATGCAATTATTGGGCTATTAATATTTCAATGTTAGTCAACATTCTTTAAGAAAATCCTCTAACTGTTTTAAAGCTGACTCGTAGTTTTTGTGGGTCTCCATGAAATAACCATTATACTCAATTGGGCATCTGAAGCTGTTCCCCCTTTGATAAACAGGTTCCTTTGCTATTAGAAACCTTTTGGCGCTTGTTGCGAAAGGAAGTTGATTTTCTACTTTGGAAATATAATTGTTGTCGCAAATAAATTTTAGTGCCTGATAATACAGATCGCCAACTGTTGCTGCCTCAGAAGTTGTTCTCTCCGATTGAAACTGACACTCCTTTTTGGCGCTTCGAATACGATATCATAGTTTTTTCTGGAGTTTCTGAGCGTATATATCTTCGTTGAGGTGTTGCAGGTAGAGATGGTTTTCTTAGAGGAGAAGAAAGCTCGGCCGGAGTATATTTTTTCTGAATATACTCTGTTAGAATTTCAAAGATCTGGGTTGTGACCCAAATTCTCTCTACCTTATCGGCAAATATTTCTAGTAATAATTCGTCGGGTTCTTCTAAAAGTTGTTTCCATGCGTCAGGGACTGCAGTTTGGATTAATTTATTTTTTCTCTGCTCCTTTTTACATCCTTTGCTTTTTTAACTGCTGAACCCTTTAGAATTGATTCTTTGCTTAAAAAATCCTTGAAGTGATTTATAGCGCTTTCAACTTTTTGTTGCCTTATATCGATAGAAAAAAACTTTCTCTGTTGCCAATTTCCTCCTAAGTAATGGCAGGTAAAACCACCATGTTAAACCATTAGTAAGTATGGCGATATCCACACCGTATTCAAATGAATATTCTAACATTGGTTTTCATGACGCTCCAAGTCTTCTGTGGCACGTTTGACTTCAATAAATACTGGTTTTTTCTGATTAACACGCAAGCAATAGTCAATACGACCGTTTCCGACGGAATTCCGGAGTTACTTCTTGAATATTAAAACAATTCCAGCCTAGCGCTGATAAAATAGGAAGAACTGCACCTTGTTTAGTAGCCTCCTCAACACTATTTAGCAAAGTATGGTCTTGAGATAATTTGGACAAAGTTTGTTCAAAATTTTCGACCCTAATAGTCCCCCATTCTAAGCCCAACAAGGAATTCTATATTCCGAATATATCCAGCTTTTTTTTGACTCAGAGCAAACTCAGCTAATCACCCAAAGAAACCAACTGTATATCACTCAAAATGAAGTGGATACACGGATCTGACCAACATCTGGTGCATAGTGTTTTGACTTACGACAATACTCAATTCTCAAATCTGTCACTTTGCGTTTATTCTGATAGTGGGATGAAAAAGGTAAAAAGATATGAGAGCGAAGTCAACTACTTTCATTCCCAATTATCCAGGGGTTTGGAGTTCCAGTTTTAGTGCATTGTGAAGAAGAAACCACGCTGAAGTGTGAACTCCCACAGTCCTCATAGCGTCACACCGTCTTTGAAGATCGCGATCTCGCGATAGTCGTTCAGTTCGTTTTTTGTCTGTTCCTGACCCGAAGCCACCCGGATGACGGTTTCAAACAACGTCTGGCTGAGCTCGTCCAGGCTGGCATCGCCATCAAGGACAGTGCCGGCGTTGAAGTCGATCCAGTTGGGTTTCTTCGTGGCCAGTGGGGTGTTGGAGGCGATTTTGATAGTCGGAACCGGGAACCCAAGCGGGGTGCCCCGGCCTGTGGTAAATAACAAGACAGTGGCTCCGCTCACAACCTGGGCAGTACAGGAAACGCCATCGTTGCCGGGTGCGTTCAAAAGCGCCAGACCCGGTCCGTGTACCGCTTCGCCATAGTCCAGTACTTGCTCAACCATGGCTTGCCCGCCTTTCTGAATAGCGCCAAGCGATTTTTCCTCCAGCGTGGTAATGCCGCCTTCTTTATTTCCGGGAGAGGGGTTTTCGTAAACCGGCTGACCGTGCCGGATAAAATATTCTTTAAATTCGTTGATCATCTTGACGATTCTTTCGAACGTGTCCTGGTCCTTCGCCCGGTTCATGAGCTGCTGTTCCGCGCCAAACATCTCCGGCACTTCGGTCAGGATGGAAGTGCCGTTAAAGCCGGCGATCAAGTCGGTGAGCCGTCCCACCAACGGGTTGGCTGTGACGCCGGAGAAAGCATCCGAGCCGCCGCACTTCATGGCAAGAACCAGGTCGGACACCGGACAAACCTCGCGCTGGTCCTGCTTCATCTCCTCGACCAGCTCGCCGACAAGCTGCACCCCGGATTCGACTTCATCTTCCACCTCCTGCGAATTAAAATAACGCATCCGGCTGCGATCGACATCTCCGGCTATTTTCAGCAAGTCGTCCATCTGGTTGTTTTCACAACCCAGCCCGATGACGAGGACACCGCCGGCATTAGGATGACGGATTAGGCCAGCCAGCACTTTCTGTGTATTTATCAAGTCGTCCCCAAGCTGGCTGCAACCGTAGGGATGAGAAAAAGCGTGCACGCCGTCAAACACCCGGTCAGACGAATTTGCGTTGCAGGTTGTCGCAATCCGCTCCGCGGACCGGTTGACACACCCGACCGTGTTGATGATCCAAACCTCATTACGCGTTCCGACTTTTCCATTTGCCCGCCGGTAGCCCATAAATGTTGGCTTTTCCCCGGTTACAGGAGGCCGCTCTTCGGTCACCGGCTCATAGCGGTATGCAAGAGTATCATTGAGGGCAGTCGCCAGGTTGTGAGAATGCACCCAACTGCCGGGCGCAATGTTCTGCGTGGCATATCCGATACTGTGGCCATATTTGAGAATTTGTTCACCCTTGTTGATCTGCCGGATGGCGATTTTATGTCCGGCAGGAATCTCATCCTGCAATCTCAGACTCAGATCATCCGCCGAGGGTTGTTCGTTCGCATTCATACTCCTTATCGCCACCACCACATTGTCAGATGGATGTATTTTCAAAATGTCTGGCATTTTTCTTCCTCAATTTTAGAATTGAGCGTTTGGCCATTAGCTATTGGCCTTTGGCGTTTAATTTTTTGAAATTTACGCCCTGAATTTCATTCCACCTATAAGGTGACTAACACTATCCATTTTAACTAATTGATTTTTAATAGCCGCTAACGGCTAATCGCCAAAAGCTAATCACTCAATTTAGGTCAACTAAAAGTCCCGACATGGTTTTTTTCGTCTCTTGCGCGCAAGTATCGGGATTCGGTAAGGGCAGGATCTCAGCGGATAGATAACCGGCATAATTAATATTATCCAGGACCTCTACGATCCGTTTGAAATCCAAATGTCCCGCGCCCGGATACCAACGGTTCGAGTCCGCGATATGAAAGTGAAAAATTCGGTTCCCCGCATTTCGAATGCTTTGTTCTATTGAGGGCTCTTCGATATTCATGTGAAAGGTATCCAGCAGCAAACCAAAATTGTCGGCCCCGACTTTTTCGATGAGTTCAAGCCCCTCAGAGACCGTGATGATCAAGTCCGTCTCATAGCGATTGATCGGTTCCAGAGCTAACTTAATATTCTTCGGACTCGCGTAGTTCGCGCATTCCCGCAAGGCTTCAACCAACCAATCAAGGGCCTGGTCGCGCTGCACGCCGGTTTCGACCTTGCCGCGGATTAGACCCAGAATGACGATGGCGCTATACGCAACGGCCAGATCGACTTGCGATTTGATTCTCTCTATCGCATGTTCCCGGATAGTTGCGTCAGAATGGGTGAACGACAATCCCTCTTCACCATATGCCTGCCCGGTGCCAATGGCCGGAACTTCGAGGCCATTCTGCTCTACGATCCTGCTCACATGCCCGGCATCGAGCAGCTTCGGATCTCTGACCGCTAACTCAACGCCATCATACCCTAAATTGGCAATTTTCGCGAGGTTGGTCTCCAGCTCTCCTTTGTAAGCCAGGGCTGAAAAAGAAGCGGGTTGCGTCGATAATACGATACTCAGCTTCATATACTTTTCACAGTTAATTTGGAAACCGATTTTCTTTTAGAAGCCGACTTTTTCGAAGAAAGCCGGCTTCTGGCAGCTAATGCGTGGCGCCAGTCAATTTTGGCAAAGCGTAGACTGACTTCCAGCCAGGACTTAACGGCTCGCGCAAATAAGGCTCCATCTCTTCTTTGCTCCTCAGAGTCACTTCTTCAACCGGTGGAACCTGCCCCGGGGGAAACCTCTCCAATATTTGATCGTTGATCAGTGTTAAATATTTTAAAATCGCCGCGATACACCGTTTCGCTTTTGCCGGTTCGCCCAATTTGGGTTTACCAAACACACCTTCCGGCATGCTGGATAATTCAATGGGGAAATGCCCCTGACCTTCGGACCAGCTCATAGGCCGTTGGTAGGGGTCGACCGCTTTATCAAAGTGGCCGTCCGGCAAATATCCTTCCGGAGCCGTTTCTTCCGCGCATTCCATGTCGCAGGAATCTTCCCCCATGAGAAGTCGGATAACAGCGGTTTCGGCTTCGTCCGCATGCACAAAATCCGTGTCATAAGGGCCGCCACGTGCTTTGGTGCGGAAGAACTCGCGCACGGCCCGGTGCCAATCGATGGTCCAGAAAATCCCGGGCAAATTGTAGGTCTTTTGAAATTCCTGAATGGCGGATTCCAGGACCCACTGCTGGCCGTGGTTGTTTAGCAAGACAATCTTGCGAAAACCATCATTCCACAACCCTAGCATCACACTCATCAAGGTTTTCCTAACCGTTTCCTCATCCAGAAAAACCGTGCCGGGCATGCCGATGTGATGATGCGGATGGGCGCCATAATTCAAGGGGGAGTAGACTAAATTGATTGGATGGCCCTGCTTAGCCGTGTAGCGCCGGACGCCTTCCAGAATTTGCGTGGTCATAAAATTATCTAAGTGGGTGATGGTATGCAAGCCATGATTTTCGGTGGTGCCCAGTGGAACAAAGACGATGTCATTTTTTTTGCGGTTTTCAACCACTCTTTGGCGCACGGTGTTCTGCATGTACACGCCGATCTTACCCAACTCCGATGGAGAAGGGATGCCGTAATCGGTTAAAATCTTGTCTATTTCTTCATCGCCGGATTCCCAAATTTCCTTTTTCATGCGGCCAACAGCCGTATCTTCAAAACGAATGTCGGGCCGGTTCGACTCCAGCCATTTCGACTCTTCAATCATGATAACTCTCCTTATTATTATGACTCTTCATTATAACTCTTCCTTCGTGGCTTAATTAGTGTCCATCCGGAAAGAGCCTCTTGTTGTCATTCCCGCGCGCTATAAGTGGGAATCCAGGCAGGGCATCGCAATGCATTCCCGATAAAACCATTCGGGAATGACGATTACGGAGGAACACTAATTAAAGTCCCGGATTGCCACAGCCTGCTTGTTGGTGTAAGATGATTTTGCGGCTAAACTGATTTTTAAAACTTCAACACCATCCTTACAGGTTATAGCCGGCTCTTTCTCCTGGATGATATTTTCGACAAAATTTTCCAATTGCGTAATGTATGCATCCGTAAACCGCTCCATAAAAAACGGCACCGTATCGTGACAAACGCCTTCTTTTGTCATGACGACGATGGGCGTTTCTCTCAAATAGCCGATCTTAATTGTGCCCTTTGTACCCACAATTTCGGTGCGGATATGATATCCGTAAATACCGTTGCGGCATAAGTTTACCACGCCCAAGGCGCCATTCTCAAAATTGAGATTCGCGATGCCGTTATCAATGTCTCCAATTTCCTTTATCTCCGGGTAAGCCAACGCAGCCCCTGAAGCATAAACGTTTTCAACCTCACCCATGAACCAGCGGGCCAGGTCAAAATCGTGTATGCCCATATCGGTAAACAGGCCGCCGCTAACTTTTAAATACTCAACAGGGGGTGGATGAGGATCCCGAGTGGTGGACTGGAACACGACCGGAGTGCCAATCACGCCGTCCGCAATTTGTCGTTTAGCGGCAATATAGCCTTTATCAAATCTGCGCATAAATCCCATGTGAAAAAACAGGCCGGCATCATCAACCGCTTGCTTAATCTCAACCCCTTCCTGCAAAGACAGCGTCAGGGGTTTTTCACAAAAGATCGCTTTGCCGTACTTGGCAGCCGCCAGGATGATATCCCGATGAGTGCTGGTTGAAGTAACGATTACGACTGCATCGACTTCTTGGTCTGCTATCAAATCCCGATAGTCGCTAAAACATTTGGAAATGCCAAACTCACTTGCGCAAGCGTGCATCGACTGCGGGTCGATATCGGATATGGCCATTAAGTTGGCGGCAGGAATGCGATTAGCAAAATAGCCGGCATAATTTCTACCGAGCCGTCCCAGGCCAATGAGGCCCAGGTTAATTTTTTTAGCCATCCTGGTTAAATACCTCGATAAAGGTGCAGGGGGTACTCACTCTGTCAGGGTTTGGAATCCTGTCAGAGTTTCTCGTGTGGAAACAGAATCTCAGTCAAAATCCGTCACGGTTATTTTTACTTCGTTGCGATCTTTTTGTAATAACACGGCATTTGCATCAACCTCGTCCAGGCCTATTTGCTTGGTGATCATTTTTGTCATGTCCATGCCGGCCTCCATGCAACTGATGACATTAGGAAATGTGCCATGACCCGAATGACCTTGTGCACCGACGACACTTGCTCTCCGGACTTGCAGTACTTCGCCGGTCAAGGGAATTTTAGCATCAGCGCGGGCAACAACCACAACCGTTGTATTGATCGCCCTGCCTTCCCAGATGATTCTCTCAATATCAGGCCAAACAACACCGGGCAAGCCGGTCGCTTCAAGAATAATTTTAGCGCCCATGCCTTTCGTTATCTCCAGTACCGCCTCGGCTGCATTATCTTTGGTGGGATCGATGGCATGAGTCGCGCCCATGGACAGGGCCATTTTTCTGCGCGTTTCAGCAGGTTCCGAGATGATAACGTTGCTCGCCCCTGCCTGTGCCAGCACTGAGCAGGCGGCAACGCCAATCGGTCCACCGCCTAAGATAACGACACTTTCACCCGGCCGGATTCCGCCCCCACGTTCAATGACCGCGTTATAAGCCACGGACGTCGGTTCAACCGTGCTGCCCAGCAGCCACATCTTCTCTTCTCCATAAATATCACGCAATCCCTCCAGACTCCAGAGATAACGGGCATCAACTGCTACATATTTTGCAAAAGCGCCATCACAGGAAAAGCCGATTTCCTGAAGTTTTTCGCAGTGATTGGGATAACCATCGGCGCAAGGCTTACACTGCGCACACCAGAACATCTCCTCGGTGCAGACGGCTTCTCCAATCTCATATTTTTTTCCGGTGCGTTTGTTGATGGCATCTTTACCCGCCTCAACGACCTTTCCGGAAAATTCATGGCCCAGGGTCACCGGGAAAGCAGTAAGACCCGGATAGAAAATATAGCCGTCTTCGTCGGTCTGCCGCATGTGGACATCACTGCCGCAGATGCCACAGGCCTGTAATTCAAGCAGCACTTCGGTTGGGCCTGGTCTTGGCTCCTCCTTCTCCACCATGTCAATATGTGGATTCCTCCAGACCCGGCTGCCTAAATAAGTCAGCTCACCCTCCACGTCTTTCAAACCGAGTTTGAAATCATCTCTGGGCTCCCAACTTGCAGAAAGTGTTGCAGTTTTCATGGTACTACCTCTCATTATCTATATTAAATGATAAATTAGTTTTCATTTAGTGGCAAAACGGATGACCGCCCAACAACATAGTCTTCCTTCAATTTTTCTAAAACATCACGGTGAGTGCGATCAAAGTGGCCCTCTTTTTCCAATTTCAGAGAAGTGGCGGCGGCGGCGAATGCACAGGACTTCTCCGGAGAAGCGGTGAGTCGACTGGCCAGATAGGTGGCCATGCAAGTATCTCCGCGACCGGTGCGGCCGTCTAAGGATTGCGGTGTAAAAGGGGCTTCGAACACATCACCGTCCGCATAAACCATGACCCCGTCTTTGTGGGTGATGAGCACTTCCCGCGGACCCCAATCAGAGATGATCCGGGCGGCCTTCACAAGGTCTTTCTCGCCGGTGATGACTTCAGATTCTACCGAGTCCGCCTTGATGGTGTGAATTCGCCTCAAACCCTGTTCTTTCTCGGGCCAATCCACGAATATCAAATCTTTGCCCCTCCGCACCCGCAAAACCCCCTGCAGGTCGAGGGAAACTTTGTCAAATTTGGCGGTAATAATGTCGATTAGCTGCAAAGACACCTCTCCAGCCATGATCGGTCCGATATGAAAAACTTTGGTTTCGACATCCGGAATCTGCTTTTCGCTGAATTGTCCGGCAAAGGCAATGGGCTCGCAGGTTCTTTCATTCAGGTTGTTTTCTGAGAAATAAGTATTTTTGATACCGCTGGTCGCTTCAGCTTCGTAAGCAAAAATCTTCACGCCGTTTTTTTCAAAAACTTCGAGATAAGAATAGTCCGCTTTGGCAAGCATTGTGATAATAGCGGTGCGAATATTTAGTTTTGACAAAGCCAGGGCGCCGTAATACACGGCACCACCGGAAGCCTCTTTCTCTACGCCGCGGATGATGAGTTTATCTTTAGCAAAATGGCCTAAAATGATAATGTCAAAACGCATCCTATATTCTCACTTCCATCCCGTCATAGGCCACTGTTATATTCTTGTAAGGCGACAGTTTCTCCACGAGTTCCTCATGAGGGGAAGCGTTGTGCCCAATATGGGTGATCACAAAACGGGTTTTCGGATATCGTTGGGCAATCTTGATTACCGTGATTATGTCGATGTGGTCGGTGCCGCCATCCCAGGCCACCGTATGGAAAATGACGAGTTGGGCCTGTTTCACCTGCAACTTCTGGTAGTCGGTCAATTTCGTATTTCCGCTGTCGCTGAAATGCACGATACGCTTGTCCTCATACCTGAATATCAGCCCAAAGGTAGGAATTTTGTGCGATACATCGAAAGGGGTTACCTTGATACGGCCGACCTTGACGGATTCCCGGTCATGCAACACATGAAACTTGCATTGTTCGTACAACCGGTCGGTTATTTCAAAATTGCCAAGGACGGAGATATTGCCGTAAACCGGGATTTTTGCCGACCAATATTCAAATTCCGTAATTCCAGCGATGTGGTCATAGTGTTTGTGAGAAAGGAAAATGGCAGAGATCTCAAATATTCTCTTCTCATTTAGCATCTCCCCGACCGAGGCCGGCGTATCAAACAAGATGGTCTCAGCACCATTCCTTATGATCACAGAAACTCTGCGACGATGATTCTTGCCACCTTCGCCCCTTGCTCTGTCGCACAATTTACATTGACAGCCAACGGCCGGTACGCCGCGTCCGTCTCCGGTTCCGGCAAATGTTATCTGCATGGATTCCTCTATTTAGACCGTTAATTCACGAATAGAACAACAGACCCGAAAGTAACTACTGGAATATTACATCTTAGCATCTGGAGTAATGGAGTGTTGGAGTAATGGATCATTAAATATTTTTTTACCATAACTCCATGCATCCAATATCTATCAGTCCGCTGACATCAAAAGGTTTAACCTTACTGGTCAAGAAAATAATCCCAAAAGTTCATGAATAATCCAGGTTACTTATTTATCGTTCAGCGAAATAGAATATTTAACGCAGCCAGACACGAGCCATGAACCATCC
>SMXC01000135.1 GCA_004356825.1 Caldithrix sp. | reverse complement strand
GTTTTAATGTAGGAGCAAATATTGGCTAAAAATACACAACTCGCTGATTTTACGTCGATTTGATGCTTTCGAAAGCTCTGTTTGCGAGATGCTGCCGGAGAGCTCAAGTATCACCACTCTATAATCGCCGGTTTACAGGAAATTCTTAAGGAAAACTTTGGAGATATGAAGAAGGCCAGGCCACCTGCTATCAGGCGGCCGGCCCAATAAGATAAACTGAGTTTAGTCTTTTTCACGGGTCCGGATGCTCTAATTTAATAATCGCGAAAGCAGCTCCCTGGATATCCTGAATCACGGCGAATCTCCCTATCTCCGGAACATCTGTTGGCGGTGAGAGAATCTTGGCCCCCAGTGATGTCGCTTTTTCAGCGCTGGCGTCACAATCTGCCACTGCAAAATAGACCACCCAATTCGGCGGCACTTCGCCCCATTCTTTCTGGATTTCAATCATGCCGGCGGCCGGTCTCTCGCCATTCATGAACATGGTGTATGGCGGCGAGCCCGAATCTGTATTGCTGGCCCAACCGAAGAGCTTTGTATAAAACTCACCGGCCTTCTGGGGATCGTTGGTAGCCAGTTCGTTCCAGCACAGGGTTCCCGGAACGTTGGTCAACTGCGCACCGATATGTTGGTTGGGCTGCCACACGGCGCAGGAAGCCCCGGTTGGATCCTGAAACATCGCCATGCGACCGGCGTCAAAAACATCAAACGGCTCCATAGTTACCGTTCCGCCCAGTGATTTAACTTTCTCAGTCGTTTCATCGGCACTTGCGACTGAAACGTACGAGTTCCAATGTGGATAAATGCCGCGAGATTTTTGTTCTTCATTCATTTGGTAGAGCGCGGCCACATTTTTGCCATCTTTGTTGAGCATCGTATAAACCGCGTCTTCACCGACTGGCTGATTATTAAAGCCCAGGCCAAACAGATCGGTATAGAATTTCTTAGCGGCATCGCCGTCAGATGTGACCAGTTCTATCCAGCAAAAGGTGCCGGGAGTGTATGCGGAAATCTCCATTTTGTACCCTCCTGATTAATGATTGAGTCTAGTCTAAAAACGATTCAACTGAGACGGAATCAACAAGAAACTTAAACCGGAGCGAGTAGCTCTTTAAGTCTCGAACTAAGCGCATCTAAAGTCTGGTATCCTCTCGACACCGGGATTATTTTTTCACCTTCTTTCAATACTAAAGATGGAAAACCAAAAACACCCATTTTCTTGACAGTTTCGAAATCACTTGATGTTTCATCGATAATTTTTTGGGAATTGAACATGGGTTGAAACGTCTCATTAGCCACTCCAATTTTTTCTCCATTGCTGGATAACACCGCCGTTGTTGTTATGTCATGATTCTCAACATAAAAAGAATAGTGCAGCGATTCAAAATAGCTGAATACTAAATTCGGTTTTAGATTTCGAATGGTCACGATTGCCCGGCAAGCGGGTTCGGTATTGTAAATAAAATTATCGCGGTTAAAGAAATCAAAGGAAAATGGTTGACCGGTCATTTGGTTTACTTCAGTCCAATGACCACGGATGTATTGTTTTAGTTCCTCATTCAGGACTTCCGAAATGCCCGACCGCAGTCCGCCAACCATAACTGAAAACGCCAGGTGATCCTGGAATTGTTTGCGAATTTCCTGCCAGACCGGAGAAAATCCCCAGCACCAGGAACACATCGGGTCGCCGATATAGATGAGTTCTTTTTTCATCGTTTGCCAACTCTGGTTTAACCTGAGTTCGATATAAGAAATCAAAGACCAAAAACTTACCTATACCGTCATTCCGGCAATCTTTAACAGGCTGTTGCAGATTCATCTTTTTGCCACTGATGAACGCGGATTCTCACAGGCTTGTTTGACGAAAAAGAACCTTTCCTTAATAATATTCAGCTAATCAGTGGAAATCCGTGGCTTAAGTCTTATTTGCAACAGCCTGCTGCAATCCGCAGGAATGCCATTGGACGGGTCGTTTTTGGTTTTTGATCCTCATTTTATTCCTTACGTCGAACTGACGTTAGTTTAGAGAGAGTTAATTAACCTGCCTGGCGTCTCAAACTTGCCAAAGTTTTAAAAACCCTCCGGATATAAAACCACCTTAACATAATTTGTTGCATCAAAATATTTCTGGGCGGCGCGTCGCACAGATTTTAAAGTTAAATTTTCAATCAATTGGTCATATTCTAAAATTTGCGATGGCTTTCTTTGATGATAGTAAAAAAAGCGTAGGGAACTTAACCAGAATCTGTTTTCTTTTAAATCAGTCTCCCGGCTTCGACGTTGGTTTTCTTTTACTTTGTTCAGGTTTTTTTCCGTCGTTCCGAAGGTTTGTAAACTATCGATTTGCAACAAGACAGTTTTAATTAATTCATCAACTCTGTCGGGCGCGCAGCCCCAGGAGATATTGATGCTGTACTCCTGGTCCGGGTAACGAGAAGTCGAAGCTGAGACCCCAACTCCGTAAGTTCCGCCCAAATCCTCGCGCAAAACTTCCCTGAGCTTAATTTGAAAGGCTCTTGCCATAGAGTTGATTTCGTAGTTGTTTCGTCGGCCCCACTTATAGGGTCCGGTAAAAATCATAGTCACCCGACTTTGATCTTCGAGGCCTTTTTTAACCTCTTTTTCAATAACGCCTCTGGGGGTCGTGATGTTGACATTTTTCCAACTCTCTTTTCGATTAGCGGAAGGCAGGCCGCCGAGATACTTTTGTACCAGCGGTTTCATTTGCTCGAGCTCAAAATTTCCAACAAAGAAAAAAGTGAAATCGCCGGCGTCGGCAAATCGGTCCTGGTAAATGTTAAATGATGTTTCCAGATTCATTTCGTCGAGAAGCTCTTCCGACCACGGTCGGGTACGATGATGATAATTTGACATGGTAACTCTTATCGTGTCCTGATAAGCGGCCTGTGGACTCGCGTGACGATTCTTGATGAATCCTTTCATGCGGTTCTGAAAGGAAAGAAAGGCGGTGTTATCCTTGCGCGGGGCTGTAAAATGGAGATAAATAAGCTCGAATAATGTTTCTAAATCTTTTAGTGAGGCGTTGCCGGATAATCCTTCCTGAAGTGAACTGATCCACGGGGAGACGCCAGCCAATTTTCCGGCCAGCTTTTTTTGTAAAGCAATCTTGTCAAAGTCGCCGAGGCCGCCCTCGCGGACGATGGCGGTTGCTGAGGCCGCCGCAATGAAATCTTTATCGGGAACCAGCGAGTGTCCGCCGGGGCTGGTAGCGGTAAACAAAATTTCGTCGTTTTTGAAGTCGGTCGGCTTGAGCACAACTTTCACCCCATTGGACAAATCCCACTCCGTGACCCCCAACTTTTCAATTGTTTCCTGAGAGACGATCTTACCCGGAGTAGGCGGAATTCCGACCAGCGGCAAGTCCGGTACCGTATCTTCATAGGGTTTGATTTCTTTTCGGTTAACCCGATCAAATACCGCTAAGATACTTTCCCTGGTCGGGATTTTAATTTCCTCTTTTTCCGGAGTACTGACCGAAATGACTCGATTTTCATCGCGAATCAAACTTTGGGCTAACTGATTGACCCCCTCAAGTTTGATGCCGGGCAGTAGTAAATTGTACAAAGAGTATTCATACTCGATTCCGGGTAAAGATTCGCCTTGAAGAAAATTACGGATGTATTCGGCGGCAAATTGTTCGGATTCGGTTTTGTCCCGTTCATTGTAGACTTGTTCAAAAACACGCAGCATTTCGGTTTTTTGCCGCTCCAGTTCGGACTCGGTAAACCCGTGTCGTCTCACCCGGGTGGCTTCGGTGAGCACTGCTTCAAGGCCGGATTCAATACCGTTGTCTTTGACTCCGGCGCCTAATATATAAAAACTTTTAGTGCGAACAAATGTCCCTTGACTTGAAAATCCGAACAAAAACGGCGGCTCCGGATTTTGCAGCAACTCATTGAGCCGGTTGTTGAGCATGCTGTTGTAAAGCGCTTCGATGAGTGACCTGCGATAGTCGCCAACAGTGCCTTTTCCCGGCACTTCATGTTTGTAATAGATACTGATATTTGAGCTGGTTGCTTCAACGTCCGAAGCGGGGGCGAATAAGGTCTCTTTGTGATTCGGAACCGGGAAGACTTGGCGTTCTCGCGGTTTCTTGAGAACTCTAAGGCGTCTGAAATGTTTTTTGATTAATTTCTCAATCCAATCTTTATCAAAATCGCCTACTGCCACAACGGCCATCAAGTCCGGGCGGTACCAATCCCGATAAAATCTGCGCAAGGCATTGTAAGGCGCTGTTTCGAGAATTTCTTTTTTGCCAATCGGTAAGCGTTCGGCGTAGCGGGAATCTTTAAATAAAATGGGAAACTGCTTATCGCGCATGCGGGCGCCGGCGCCGCGCCCCAGCCGCCATTCCTCAACCACCACTCCTCGTTCCTTGTCTATTTCTTCCTCCTCAAAACTTATGTTATGCGCCCAGTCTTCCAGAATTTGAAAGGCAGTTTCGACCGCCTCAATACTATCTGTCGGCACTTGCAGCATATAGACCGTTTCATCAAAGCTGGTGTAAGCATTAATATCCGGACCGAATTGCATGCCAATCGATTCTAAATAATCGACAATTTCCTGTTTGTAGAAATTCCGGGTGCCGTTGAACGCCATGTGTTCGACAAAATGCGCCAGCCCGCGCTGGTCGTCATCCTCGAGAACAGAGCCTGCATTCACAACCAGACGCAGCTCCGCGCGGTTCTCGGGCTTCTTATTTTCACGGATATAGTATTTGAGGCCGTTTCTTAATTTGCCAATAGTGATTTTGGGATCGGTAGGGAGTTCCTTGTTTAAATCTAAAGAAGTTTGGCAAAAGGAAATTGAAAAACTAAAATTAAGAAAAAATAGGATGGAAAGTATTTGTTTCATGATTCACCTTTCTTTCAGATAGGTTTAACCACGGATTATCACGGATAAAAACGCGGATTCATTTTTTTTGAAAATCTGTGACAATCCGTGGCTAAAAAGTTTTAATAACTTATCAAAGAAATTTTTCAGTCTTTCAACCTGGTTTTAACAACAATCTCAGAATGCAACGTGCGGTGTACCGGGCACCTGTCAGCGATTTCAAGAAGTCTTTTCTTTTGTGCTTCATCAAGGGGACCGTGTACTTCAATCTCCCGCTCGATTTCATCGATTTTAACATTTTTATCTTCACATTCTTCGCAATCTTTTGCATAGACTTTTTGATGTTTTAATCTGACGACCACATCTTCCAGAGGCCACTTTTTGCGGTCGGCGTACATTCTTAAAGTCATGGAGGTGCAGGAACCGAGGGCGGCGACTAAATAATCATACGGGGTTGGACCCAGATTTGTGCCACCCACCGAAATCGGCTCGTCGGCAATCAGGCTGTGACCGTTGGCATTGATTTCCGTTTGGAATCCCGACTTTCCGGTTCGCACGAAAATATGGTTGTCGGTTAAATCTGCTTTTTCCAGACTCTTCGGGGAGATATTCAAATATTTTCCTGCCCAGGCAGAAATGATATGACCGACGTATTGCGAATCTTGTTCATTGGTAAGCAAGTGGTCGGCGTGATCGAGGGAAATGAAACTTTTGGGATGCCTGGCAGCCTCGAAAATTTTAGCGGCATTTTCGACGCCGACAATATTGTCCACCGGCGAATGAAATATCAAAAGGGCGCGTTTTAAATTGCGTATGGACTCCTGCATTTTGGTTTGTTCCAGATCGTCAAGGAACTGTTTTTTGATTTTGAAAGCCCGCCCGGCGATTGAAACCTCGGCTTCTCCTTCTTTTTCGATGGTTTCCTGCGTGCCGGCAAAGAGATGTTTTACATGCGTCGGGTCTGCGGGCGCGCCTATTGTTGCTACAGCAATGGCAGATGAAATATTCCCTGCGGCTTGCAAAACCGCCGCCCCACCTAATGAGTGGCCGATCAAAATTTTGGGCGAATGATATTCTTTTTCAAGGAATTCAGCCGCAGCGATCAGATCAGCCACATTTGAGGAAAAATTTGTCTCGGCAAAATCACCTTCGCTTTCGCCGAGACCGGTGAAATCAAAGCGCAAAACCGCGATGCCTTCCCGGTTCAGAGCCTCGCTGATATTGCCCACTGCCCTGAGATTTTTTGAACAGGTAAAACAGTGGGCAAACAAGGCGAATGCGGCCGGTTCACCGGTGAGAGGTAAATCGAGGCGAGCGGAGAGATTTTCACCACTGGCATTTTTAAAGGATATTTTTTGAAATTGCATGCTCACCTCATAGCTATTTACGAGTAAAGAAATACCTTATGCCAATGCTGGCATTTATATCAAAGTCTGTTTTCGGCAACAATAACAAGACCGGTACAAATTCCAGAAAGAGGTCCAGGGTTAGATTTTCAAAGTGGTAGTTCATCCCCAATGGCACGCGTACCCCCAGTCGGGCGTCATCACGCTGAAATTTTATACTGCCGCCAATACCATAATAGAAAGGCAAACTCCCCGAATCCACTTGAATCAATTTAAAGTGATGCGAGAGGTAATCGCCATGAATCGAAAATGAATCTTTTCCATCAAAGGACCAGGCAATTGCGATGTCGATAGCGGTCGACCTGTCAAGCCAATTTTTCAAGCTGATACCGGTCGGTTCACCGAGGATTATGCCCAGGCCAAGGCCGTGGCGCTGCGCGTAAACTGAGTTGCTTAAGAGGAGAATAAAGAATAATGAGGTCATAATTTTCTTAATCATATTTTTAGTTTCGTTCCTCCTGCTCACACCTTATTAATTTACTTGTAAATGCACTTTTAATTTTTTATTTTTGCAGCTTATAATCTAAACAAATCAATATAGAATCGACAATAGACTTTTTCAATAGAAATCTCTTAAAGAACTTGGAGCAAAACTGCACGGAGTCAAAATAGGAAAATGAGCAGACCTTACGATTTTAAAAAAATTGAAGATAAATGGCGCGATTTCTGGAAAGAGCAGAAATTTTTTGAGCCCGATTTAAAGAGCACCGGGAAAAAACTCTATTACCTTAACATGTTTCCCTATCCATCTGGGGAAATGCACGTGGGGCACGGCCGCAACTGGCTGATCGGTGATGCCACCTGCCGTTATTTGATTATGAATGGCTTCACTGTGCTCAATCCCATGGGCTTCGATGCGTTTGGCCTGCCGGCGGAAAACGCCGCCATCGACCGTGGTATTCATCCCAAAGAGTGGACTTATAAAAATATCGAGAACTTCAAAAAACAATTTCGGGAATGGGGCGTCGTCTTTGATTGGCGGCGTGAGCTTGCCACCTGCGATCCCGGCTATTATAAATGGAATCAGTGGCTGTTCATCCAGTTTTATAAACGAGAATTGGCGTATCGCAAAGCCTCCCTGGTAAACTGGTGCCCCGGGTGTGACACAGTTTTGGCGAATGAGCAGGTGGTCGACGGCGCCTGCGAACGCTGCCAGTCTGAAGTTACAAAAAAGGATTTAACCCAGTGGTTTTTTAAGATCACTGACTACGCCCAGGAGCTGCTTGACGATCTTGATAAATTGCAGCACTGGCCCGAGCGGGTGAAAATTATGCAGCGAAACTGGATCGGCCGCAGCGAAGGGGCGCTGCTTCGCTTCAAAGTGGAGGGCGCTTCCGAAGAAATTGAAGTTTTCACAACCCGTCCCGACACCCTTTACGGCGCTACTTTTATGGTACTGGCGCCGGAGCATCCTTTAGTTGAGCGCGTGACCACTGCCGATCGAAAAAAAGACGTTGGAACATATGTGAAAAAAGCACAATCTGAAAGCGACATCAAGCGCCAGATCACCGATCGCGACAAGACCGGTGAGTTTCTTGGGGCTTATATAATTAATCCTGCCAATGGCGAAAAAATTCCAATTTGGATCGCCGATTACGTGCTGTTGGGGTATGGAACCGGCGCTATTATGGCGGTGCCGGCCCATGACCAGCGCGACTTTGAGTTTGCCCGAAAATTTGATTTGCCGGTCGTTCCGGTCATCCAACCTGAAGGCGAAGCTCTGGACGGCGCGACGATGGCAGAAGCCTACCCTCATGATGGAGTCATGATTAATTCCGGCGAGTTCAACGGCTTGCCCGCCGGTCCTGAAACCATCAATAAAATGGTTGACTCGTTCGAGAAAGAAGGATACGGCAAAAGCGAAGTCAACTATCGTTTGCGCGACTGGCTCATTTCCCGGCAGCGTTATTGGGGCACGCCAATTCCGATGGTACACTGTGCCAAATGTGGCATTGTGCCGGTTCCGGAAGAGGACTTGCCGGTGCTATTGCCTGACGTCGAATTCTTGGGAAAAAAGGGACTTGCCGAAATTCCTGATTTTTATGAAACCGACTGTCCAAAATGTGGTAGCCCGGCGCGACGAGACACCGACACAATGGATACATTTGTAGACTCCTCGTGGTATTTTATGCGTTACCTCTCGCAAGATGACGACCAGAAAATTTTCGATTCTAGCCAGGTTAACTCATGGCTGCCGGTTGATCAATATGTTGGCGGCATCGAGCACGCTATTCTGCACTTGCTTTACGCCCGTTTCGTTACCAAGGCAATGCGGGATATGAAGTTGGTGAAATTCGATGAGCCATTTATCCGCTTGTTCACCCAGGGCATGATCACCCATGTAGCGTTTCGCTGCAAGGAACATGGCTGGATCCCACCGCAGGATGTCAAAGAAAAAAATCTTTGTCCCCATGATGGCCAGCCGCTGATTCAGGAACTGGCCAAGATGAGCAAGTCGAAGAAAAATACTATTGCGCCTACAAAAATTATCGAAGAGTACGGCACGGACACAGAGCGGCTTTACACGCTTTTTATGGGCCCGCCGGAGCGCGAGATTGAATGGAACGATGAAGGGATTCGGGGCGGCTTCCGGTTTCTTAACCGTCTCTGGACTATTGTGCAAAAATACAAAGATAGACTTAAGAATGTTACGCCGGCCAAGATCGACGGCGAGAAATTGAATAAACGGGATAAGCAGCTCTGGCATGTGATGAATGAAAAGACCTATGCCATAACCAAAGATTTCAAAAAATTTCATTTTAACACTTCGGTGGCAGCGGTCATGGAGTTTAATAACGAGCTTTATGATTATTCAGCGGCCTGTGATGCCGAAAGCCATGAACTAAATGCGCCGCTTCTTAAGCAAGCCATTGAGCAGCTTATTCTGCTGGTCTCGCCGATTACGCCATTTATTGCCGAGGAACTCTGGCGTGAGATTGGCCATGAAAACGCGGTGCTTGAAGAAAGCTGGCCGGGTTATGACGAAAGCGCCCTCGAACGTGATGAAAAAACGATTGTCATCCAGGTGAACGGCAAACTTCGAGCTCAACTTCTCGTGCCAGCAAACATTGCTACCGATAAAGCCGAATTGGAAAAACGGGCGTTGCAGCAAGTTGAGTCACGCTTGGAAGGAAAAACGGTCAGGAAGGTTATCGTGGTTCCGGGGAAATTGGTGAATTTTGTAGTCGGTTAATTTTGAGTTAAAACTTTTGCGGCAACTGCAAGAACTAAGGATGCCGAAACATTGATCAAAGTGCCGGGAAGATAGTACGACGGATCCATTTAGATATTTTCCTTGCGCACGAATTCCTTGGCGCCAACAATGATTGCGAGTGCACCTAATCTCTTCGGCATAGACAAAAGCAAATACCGGAAGCTGTCACAAAACCAAGCCGGAATCCCATTCATTTAAAATAAAACGGTTTTTTCTTGCGGTCACTTTTTCCGGGAGTGTTTCTTCCCTTGGTTGGTAAGTTAAGCTTTTCAAAAACATTTTTTCTATGAGCCGGGAAAGGGGATGTCGACTTTTTAACGTCAATTAATAACCAAAAGTATTTCTTTTTATCGTTTTGAGTTGAACAGTCAATCGATTGCCATTGATTTTTAAAAATCAATTATTTTCATTTGATTATGATAGAATCAGGAAATGAAAGTCAGGATGAAAAAGAAGAGT